>NZ_JNXD01000012.1:0-311927 GCF_000725785.1 Streptomyces flavovariabilis
AGGGCAACGGCGTTCACCAGGCCATGCTCGGCATCGCCCGGCTACACAACCTGGCCCTCGCCCGATAACCCACGCCCCATACGGGACAACCTCTAGGCAACAGGTATCGGCTCACACGTTGAACGCGTACCTGTCCGATCCTCCGGCGCACCGGCTCCGAACGGAGACGGAACGCGGCAGGTGACGTGGGCGGATCAGGCGTTTTCGGCCCATCTCCGCAGCGCCGCCTTGCTCTCGAAGTCGGCCACGTTCTTGTCCAGCGGGTCGTCGGTGTACTGGTGGAAGCGCCACTTGGCCTTGATGCGGGGCTTGCCCGCGGAGACGTAGTCGGCGATCCACAGGGCGTCGCCCGCATAGGACGTCGTGTCGATGTTGAGCCAGAAGTTTCGGTTGGCGTAGAGAATGACCCGGTTGTTCGGCCGAAGGTCCTTCACCTTGCGGATGAACAGGTCCTTCTCCGCGTTGCTCGCGTGCGTTCCGTTGCCGGTCGTCTCCCAGTCGACGGCGAGGATGTCACCCGCCCGGTCCGGCGCCTTGCCGACGAAGTACTCGGCCTGAGCGGTGAGGTTGCCGGGCCACAGGAAGTGGTAGAAGCCGACGACCAGCCCGGCGTCACGCGCCCGCTTCGTCTGGGCGGCAAGCTTGGGGTTGACGTAGGAACGCCCCTCGGTCGCCTTGACGAAGACGAAGGAAAGGCCGTCGGTGCTGTAGGAGGAGGACTGGTAGGCGCTCACGTCGATGCCGCGCAGCATGGGGTCTCCCTTGGTGCGGGTGGGGAGAAAGTTCCCCTGGTTCGGGGGTTGTTGTTATGCCCCGCGACGGCGGCCGTACGCCGGGCGTGAGGAGGCTCGCGAGCCTGCGGTGGTGAACGCCGGTGTGTTTGGCGGTCCGTTTCAGGAGGCGGGGGAGCCGGCCGGGGCGCGGGCCGCGTCGCCGTCGGCGGCCTCCCGGTCGTCCAGGGAGACGTCCTTGGTCTCCTTGCAGAGGAGGAGCGCGATCAGCGTCAGCACCGCCATCGCCGAGAGGTAGACGCCGACCAGCCACGGCGAGCCGTCCCCGGTCTCCCACAGCGCCACGGCGATGAACGGGGCGACCGCAGCCCCGAGTATCGAGCTGACGTTGTACGAGATGCCGGAGCCGGTGTAGCGCACGCTGGTCGGGAAGAGCTCGGGCAGGAGCGCGCCCATCGGACCGAACGTCATGCCCATCAGGGTGAAGCCGAGCACGAGCCACAGCACCACGCCGAGGGTGCCCAGGTCGATCAGCGGCACCCAGACCAGTCCGAAGACGATGATCGCGGCGGTGATCCAGATCAGGGTGGCGCGCCGCCCGTACCGGTCCGCGAGCGGACCGGAGACCAGGGTGAAGGCGGCGAAGAACAGCACGCCGAAGATCATCATGAGCACGAACGTGGTGTAGTCGTACCCCAGTCCGGGCACGGCCGCGTCCTTCGCGGTGCGCCCGTAGCTGAGCGAGAAGGTGGTCATCAGGTAGAAGAGCACGTAGGTCGCCAGCATGATGAAGGTGCCCAGGACCAACTGCTTCCCGTGGCTGCGCACCACTGTGGCGAGCGGCAGCCGCCGCACCCCGCCGGACTCGCGGGTCTTGGCGAAGACCGCCGACTCGACGAGCCGGGAACGCACCCACAGGCCGATCGCGACCATCACGGCGGAGAACAGGAACGGGATGCGCCAGCCCCAGCTGACGAAGGCGTCCGAGGGCTGCGAGGGGTCGGCGCCGGCCGCGGACGGCAGCAGCGCGCCGATGACCAGGAAAAGGCCGTTGCCGATGATGAAGCCGAGCGGGGCGCCCAGCTGCGGGAAGGTGCCGTACAGGGCGCGCTTGCCGCTGGGGGCGTTCTCGGTCGCGACCAGGGCGGCGCCGCTCCACTCGCCGCCGAGCGCGAAGCCCTGCGCGAGCCGCATCAGCACGAGCAGCGCGGTGGCCACCCAGCCGGCTTGGGCGTAGGTGGGCAGAACGCCGATGAGGAACGTGGCGATGCCCATGGTCAGGAGCGAGACGACGAGTGTCTTCTTGCGGCCGAGCCGGTCACCGAGGTGCCCGAAGACGATGGCGCCGATCGGGCGGGCGACCATCGCGGCGCCGAAGACCGCGAAGGACGACAGCAGCGCGGTGGTCGGGTCGCTGCTCGGGAAGAAGAGCTGGGGGAAGACGAGCACCGCGGCGGTCGCGTAGATGTAGAAGTCGTAGAACTCGATCGTCGTGCCCATGAGGCTGGCGACGAGGACGCGGGACCGTGGGTTGACGGGCGTCGGGGCTGAACCGGTGGCTGGTGCGGACATCGCTCGTGTCTTCACGCGTGAAACATGGGTACTGCAACGATGTCAGCCATCTTGTTTTTCGGTATCAACTTCTCGCATCGTGAGACACTGCCGCCGGGCACGCCCTAGCACTCGATGATGTTCACCGCCAGCCCGCCCCGGGCCGTCTCCTTGTACTTCACCGACATGTCCGCGCCGGTGTCCTTCATCGTCTTGATGACCTTGTCCAGGGACACCTTGTGGGAGCCGTCGCCGCGCATCGCCATGCGGGCGGCCGTGACGGCCTTCACCGCGGCCATGCCGTTGCGTTCGATGCAGGGGATCTGGACCAGGCCGCCCACGGGATCGCAGGTGAGGCCGAGGTTGTGCTCCATGCCGATCTCGGCGGCGTTCTCGACCTGCTCGGGCGAGCCGCCGAGGACCTCGGCCAGGGCGCCCGCGGCCATGGAGCAGGCGGAGCCGACCTCGCCCTGGCAGCCGACCTCGGCGCCGGAGATGGAGGCGTTCTCCTTGAAGAGCATGCCGATCGCGCCCGCGGCGAGCAGGAAGCGGACCACGCCCTCCTCGTCGGCCCCCGGCACGAAGTTGACGTAGTAGTGCAGGACCGCCGGGATGATGCCGGCGGCACCGTTGGTGGGCGCGGTGACGACCCGGCCGCCCGCGGCGTTCTCCTCGTTGACCGCCATGGCGTAGAGGGTGATCCACTCCATGGAGAGGGCCAGCGGGTCGCCCTCGGAGCGCAGCTTGCGCGCGGTGTTCGCGGCCCGGCGGCGCACCTTGAGCCCGCCCGGCAGGATGCCCTCCTGGGACAGTCCGCGCGCCACGCAGTCCCGCATCACCTGCCAGATCTCCAGCAGGCCCTCGCGGATCTCCTCCTCGGAGCGCCAGGCCCGCTCGTTCTCCAGCATCAGCGCGGAGATGGACAGGCCCGTCTCCTCGGCCAGGCGCAGCAGCTCGTCACCCGTGCGGAAGGGGTACTTCAGCACGGTGTCGTCGAGTTTGATGCGGTCCGCCCCGACCGCGTCCTCGTCGACGACGAACCCGCCGCCGACCGAGTAGTACGTCTTCGTCAGCAGCTCCGCGCCCGAGGCGTCGTAGGCCCACAGCGTCATGCCGTTCGCGTGGTACGGCAGGGCCTTGCGGCGGTGCAGGACCATGTCGTCGTCGAAGGAGAACGCGATCTCGTGCTCGCCGAGCAGGTTCAGCCGGCCGCCGGTCCTGATCGCCTCCACCCGCTCGTCGGCGCTCGCCACGTCGACCGTGCGGGGCGAGTCGCCCTCCATGCCGAGCAGCACCGCCTTGGGCGTGCCGTGGCCGTGCCCGGTCGCGCCGAGCGAGCCGTACAGTTCCGCGCGGACCGAGGCGACGGACCCCAGGAGCTCCTCGTTGCGCAGCCGCCGGACGAACAGGCCGGCCGCCCGCATCGGGCCGACGGTGTGGGAGCTGGACGGGCCGATGCCGATCGAGAACAGGTCGAAGACCGAGATGGCCACGGGGGAACTCCTGACTACGGGGGTGGTGCAGAGGGGGTGGGCGCCGCGCCCGCTTGTGGCGGACGCGGCACCCGAAAGGTTTTTTCGTTACTTGTTCAGACCCGGGTACAGCGGGTGCCTGTCGGCCAGGGCCTTCACCCGGGCCTTGAGGGCCTCGGCGTCGTAGGACGGCTTCAGCGCCTGGGCGATGACGTCCGCGACCTCCGCGAAGTCCTCGGTGCCGAAGCCCCGGGTCGCCAGCGCCGGCGTGCCGATCCGCAGACCGGACGTCACCATCGGCGGACGCGGGTCGTTCGGGATCGCGTTCCGGTTGACCGTGATGCCCACCTCGTGGAGGCGGTCCTCGGCCTGCTGGCCGTCCAGCTCCGAGTGGCGCAGGTCGACCAGGACGAGGTGCACGTCCGTGCCGCCGGACAGGACGTCCACGCCCACGGCCCGGACGTCGTCCTTCACCAGACGCTCGGCCAGGATGCGGGCACCCTCCAGCGTACGGCGCTGGCGCTCCTTGAAGTCCTCCGAGGCGGCGACCTTGAAGGAGACGGCCTTGGCGGCGATCACATGCTCCAGCGGGCCGCCCTGCTGACCGGGGAAGACGGCGGAGTTGATCTTCTTGGCCAGTTCGGCCGTGGAGAGGATCACACCGCCGCGCGGGCCGCCGAGGGTCTTGTGGGTCGTGGTGGTGACCACGTGCGCGTGCGGCACCGGGTTCGGGTGCAGCCCCGCCGCCACGAGACCCGCGAAGTGGGCCATGTCGACCATCAGGTACGCGCCGACCTCGTCCGCGATCCGGCGGAACTCGGCGAAGTCCAGCTGCCGCGGGTACGCCGACCAGCCGGCGACGATCAGCTTCGGCCTGGACTCCTTCGCCAGCCGCTCCACCTCGGCCATGTCGACCCGGCCGTCCTCGCCCACGTGGTAGGCGACGACGTCGTAGAGCTTGCCGGAGAAGTTGATCTTCATGCCGTGGGTCAGGTGCCCGCCGTGCGCGAGATTCAGACCCATGATGGTGTCGCCCGGCTTCAGCAGCGCGAACATCGCGGCCGCGTTGGCCTGGGCGCCCGAGTGCGGCTGGACGTTGGCGTGCTCGGCGCCGAACAGCTCCTTGACCCGGTCGATCGCGATCTGCTCGACCACGTCGACGTGCTCGCAGCCGCCGTAGTAGCGGCGGCCCGGGTAGCCCTCGGCGTACTTGTTGGTGAGGACCGAGCCCTGCGCCTCCATGACCGCGGCCGGAGCGAAGTTCTCCGAGGCGATCATCTCGAGCGTGGACTGCTGGCGGTGGAGCTCGGCGTCGACCGCTGCGGCGACCGCCGGGTCGAGCTCGTGCAGGGGTGTGTTCAGGACGGACATACGACTCCTCAGCCCGCGGAGAACGCGGTGTACTCGTCGGCGGAGAGCAGGTCGCCCGGCTCGTCCGTGACCCGCACCTTGAACAGCCAGCCGCCCTCGAAGGGGGCCGAGTTCACCAGCGACGGGTCGTTCACGACGTCCTCGTTGACCTCGGTGACCTCACCGGAGACGGGGGAGTACAGGTCGGACACCGACTTGGTCGACTCCAGCTCGCCGCAGGTCTCGCCGGCGGACACGGAGTCACCGACCTCGGGAAGCTGGACGAACACGACATCGCCGAGCGCGTTGGCCGCGTGCTCCGTGATGCCGACCGTCGAGACGCCGTCCTCGGCGGCCGACAGCCACTCGTGCTCCTTGCTGTAGCGCAGCTCTTCGGGGTTGCTCATGGCCTGGATTCTCCTGTACGCGCGGGAGTGCTGTGGAAGGGGGGACTACTGGTGAGCTGGGACGACGGGCACGGGACCGCTGCCGCGGCCCTCCGGCCAGTGTCTACTTCTGGCGCTTGTAGAACGGCAGCGCCACGACCTCGTACGGCTCGTGACTGCCCCGGATGTCCACGCCCACGCCGGTCGTGCCGGGCGCGGCGTGCGCGGCGTCGACATACGCCATCGCGACCGGCTTGCCGAGGGTGGGGGAGGGGGCGCCGGAGGTGACCTCGCCGATCACCTCGCCGCCGGCGACGACGGCGTACCCGGCGCGCGGGACCCGGCGGCCCTCGGCGATCAGGCCGACCAGGACGCGCGGCGGATTCTGCTCGGCGCGGGCGGCGGCCTCGCGCAGGGCCTCACGGCCCACGAAGTCGCCCTCCTTCTCGAACTTCACCACCCGGCCGAGACCGGCGTCGAAGGGCGTCAGGGAGGTGCTCAGCTCGTGCCCGTACAGCGGCATGCCCGCCTCCAGGCGCAGCGTGTCGCGGCAGGACAGCCCGCAGGGGACCAGCCCGGCGCCCTCGCCGGCCTTGGTCAGGGCCTGCCACAGCTCGACCGCGTGCTCGGGCTTCACGAACAGCTCGAAGCCGTCCTCGCCGGTGTAGCCGGTCCGGGCGATCAGGGCCGGGACGCCCGCGACCGTGCCGGGCAGCCCGGCGTAGTACTTCAGGCCGTCGAGGTCGGCGCCGGTCAGGGACTTCAGGATTCCCGGGGACTCCGGACCCTGCACGGCGATCAGCGCGTAGGCGTCCCGGTCGTCGCGCACCTCGGCGTCGAAGCCGGCGGCGCGCTCGGTCAGCGCGTCCAGGACCACCTGGGCGTTGGAGGCGTTGGCGACGACCATGTACTCGGTCTCCGCGAGCCGGTAGACGATCAGGTCGTCCAGGATGCCGCCGTCGGCCCGGCAGATCATGGTGTAGCGGGCGCGGCCCGGCTTCACGCCCCCGATGTTGCCCACCAGGGCGAAGTCGAGGAGGGCGGCGGCCTGCGGGCCGGTGACGGTGATCTCGCCCATGTGGGAGAGGTCGAAGAGCCCGGCCTTCGTGCGCACGGCGGTGTGCTCGTCGCGCTCGGAGCCGTAGCGCAGGGGCATGTCCCAGCCGGCGAAGTCGGTCATCGTCGCGCCGAGCGAACGATGCAGGGCATCGAGCGCGGTGTGGCGCAGTGGCGTACTGCTCATCGGTCGGTCGTCTCCAAGGGCATGACGGGCGAGGTCGTTCCTCCCCATCTGTCATCGGAACCTGAGAGGTTCGCCATGACCGCACGGGTCCTGGCTTGCACCTTGGGTGGGGCCACGCCTCCGTCGTGCGGAGGGGACGGCCCGCTTTTCAGATGTGCCTCGCCCGCGCGGTAACGGGGCCTGAGAGATTCAAGGGAGGGACTTGCTCCTTCGGCGCCCCAGCTCTTGCGGTGCTGGGGACTCTCCCGCGCGGATTCAAACGGCCGGTATGCAGTTGGCGGGCACATCATTGCACGCATCCTTCCGGCGCGGCAGGGGGACCTTTCACAGGGAGTGCACGAGTCCGCCCGCCGGACACAGAGACCTGTAGCAGCCCTGTTGCAGGACAAGAACGTAAATGAGAGGCCTGCGGCATTACCTTCTCTTTACACTCGGCGGGGATGGGACTCCGTACCTGGCCCCAGGGGAGGACGATCACGGTGAACAGGACCACCGCGTACGCGACGACGGGCATGGCGCTGCCCGAGCAGCCGGCCGCCGCTCCGGTCCGGGCGGTCCGCGCCCCGGTGCCGGCGCCGGCGCCGGTCGTCCGCGATCTGCGCGACCGCGCCGGGCGCGGCCCGCGCGCGCTGCTGTTCGGCCCCCGCGACCTCGTCGTGGTCACGGGACTGCCCGGCAGCGGCAAGTCCACGCTGATGCGGCGCACCGTGCCGGACCGGCGCGTCGACTCCCAGGACACCCGTGACCGCTGGGCCCGCCGCATGCCGCGCGCCCTGCCGTACGCGCTCTACCGCCCGCTCGTCCGCCTCGCCCACTACGCCGGGCTGCGCCGTGCCCTGCGCACGGGTGAGGGCCTCGTGGTGCACGACTGCGGCACACAGGCCTGGGTTCGCCGCTGGCTCGCCCGCGAGGCCCGCCGCCGGGGCGGCACGCTCCACCTGCTCCTCCTCGACGTCACCCCCGAGCAGGCCCTGGCCGGCCAGCGCGACCGGGGCCGCGGCGTCTCGCGCTACGCGTTCCTGCGCCACCGCGCCGCGAGCACCCGCCTCCTGCACGCGGTGGAACGCGGCGACCTCCCCTCCGGCTGCGGCTCCGCCGTCCTGGCCGACCGGGACGCGGCGAACGCGCTCCACAGAATCGGCTTCACGGGCTGAGGGGGCTGGGGCCGGGGCGGCGTACGAGTGTCGCGCGCCGGTGGGAGGTGGCTGGGCCTCCGGGGCCGCTGCCTGGGAGCGTGCGCTGTGGTGCGTGCGTTGGTCCCGCCGCCTCCAGGAGTGCTGTGCCCGGTGGGATGTGGCCGGCCTCAGGGGCGGCCGCCTCGGGGGCACGTGCCGTGGTCCTCGTGCCGACCCGTCGCATCCCTGCGCCGCGGGCTCACGGACAGGCCTCCGGGCCGGCCGCCTGCGGTCGCGCGGTGTGGCGCACGGGCGGTTCCGGGCTCAACCTCGTCCGCCGGCGCCCACCCCACCGTCCACAGCCCGACCTCCCCGCGCCCCTGAGCCGTTAGCCTTTTGAGCCACAGCAGTGGTTCCAGGCAGGCGGTAGGCAGATGGACATCCCGGCGGACTTCTCCGCGGACTTTCCGGCGCAGACGCAGACCCACCCGCACGGCGGTTGGCCCGGCAACGAGCTGGAGGAGGTGCTCTCGGCCTCCCTCAGCGCCGGACCGGCGGCCGGCGGGCGGATCGTCGAGGTGCTCGGCCGGAGCTTCGTATGGATCCCGCTGCCCAGCGGCGGCGGCCCGCACAGCGGCCCCCTCGACCTGCCCGGCATCGAGATCGACGGCCAGGCGTTCGTGCCGGTGTTCAGCTCAGAGGAGCAGTTCCGCCAGGTCGCCGGCTCGCACATGTCGTACACCATCGCGCCGGCCGTGGAGTTCGCCCGCGGTCTGCCCCCGCACGCGGGGATAGCCATCAACCCCGGCGGCGTGGTCGGCATCCCGCTCCCGCCGCCCGCCGTGGCGGAGCTGTGCCGGGCCGGCCGGACCCCGCTGGACGGTCCCGCGAGCGGCGGCCGGGTCCGCCTCTTCGAACCCGACTGGCAGGACGACCCGGTGGACTTCCTGGCCGCCGCCTCCGCCGAGTTCGAGGCGACCGGCGTGGTCGTCACGGCACGCCGCTGTCTCGCGGTGATCGAGACCGCCGACCCGGTGATGTTCGTGGGCGTCGAACTCTCCCAGTGGGAAGGCGACCTGCGCGCCCTCCCCCTGGACGCCCTCACCCGTGCCGTCACCGCCGCCCCGGCCCCCTGGCCGGTCAACCTGGTGCTCCTGGACGTGACGGAGGACCCGGTGGGCAACTGGATGAGAGACCGGGTCCGGCCCTTCTACCAACGGTAGGGCAACGCGCCGAAGGGGCGGGGGGAACGGCGCGAGAACCCCACACGGCCCGCACCCGCGCGACGCCATCAGGTTCCGCGTCCGGCGGGCGGGCTTAAGCTAGGGCACGGTCGAGGCGTTGTACGAAGGGGCGGTAAAGGTGAGCGCGAGCGGCACGGCCGCGGCCGGACAGGTCGAGCACATGCTGCGCCAGGTCACGCCCGGGCGTTACGACGCCTACGAGGCACTCCTGCGCGCGCTCGCGACCCCGCACACCGGCCAGATCTGGATGCTCCTGTGGCACGGCCAGGCAGGCTCCCCCGACGCCCAGTACGGGAACATGGACGTCGACGGCTGCGGCTACGCCCCCTGCGTGACGTCCGCCCAGGAGCTCTCGGCCAGTGGCTGGAACCGCTCGTACGAGGTGGTCGACGGCGTCGACGTCGCCCGCGCGCTCTACCCCGACCACTTCGGCCTCTGGCTCAACCCGCACGCCCCCGGCGGCGGCGTCGGCATCCCCTGGCTCGACCTGCGCCGGATCGCCACGGGCCTGGACCGCCAGCCCGCCGGCCCGCTGCGCCTGTCCGAACCGGCCATCGAGATCCCGCAGTTCTACGCCCTGCTCGCGCAGAACGCCCACCGCACTCCGGCGGTCCGCTCGCTGCGCCGCGCCTGGGTGCAGCCGGCGCTCGGGGCGCCGTACCTCGCCATCGGACTGGATGTGTACGACACCTCGCCGCCGGCCGTGGACTCCGTGCGCGCGATGATGCAGCAGTCCCTCGGTGCCGTGCCGGACGGGCTCCCCGTGTCGACCGTCGCCATGTCCGACGAGCACGACCCGGTCGCCATGTGGCTGCGCGCGAGCGCCCGCCCCTTCTACGACCGCGAGGCGCACGCCACCGCCCCCGTCCAGGCCCCGGCCTCCGGCTACGGATACCCTCCGGCTCAAGGCCGGTACTGATCGGCTGGAAGCAGCCTCCCGGAGCCCCTCCCGCGCCATTTCACGAACGCGAGAATCCCTCAGCTCTCCGCGCGTAGATAGGGGTGAAATGCGCACCTGTGTCCTAAAATGCCCCTGTCTCAGCGCGTCCGACCCCCGTTACTCACTGTCCGGATAACGGAACTCCGCAGACAGCATCACGTTTACGCATCCATTCATCGCCAAGTCTGGCAACAGATCGCCAAAGCGTTGAAGACTCCCCGCAAGACACGGGCCGGGTCGGTCTCGTGGATGAGACAAACAAAACCGCTACAGCGGCAGCCAGGGGCTCGGCGATCGCCGGCCCGAGAGGGGTCAATCGCACCGTGACCGCACCGATCGAGACCACCGGGGCGGAAGCCGGAGCACAGCCCGAGGCCGTGCTCTCCGGGGTCAAGAAGAGCCAGATCGAAGGGCGCTCGCTCACCCAGATCGCCTGGATGCGCTTCAAGCGGGACAAGGTGGCGATGGCGGGAGGCGTCGTCGTCATCCTGCTCGTGCTGATGGCGGTGTTCTCCAAGCCGATCCAGTGGATCTTCAACCTCGATCCGAACAAGTTCAACCAGGACCTCATCGACCCGGCGCTGCTCGCCCCCAAGGGCGGCTGGGGAGGTATGAGTTGGGACCACCCGCTCGGTGTGGACCCCCAGTACGGCCGCGACATGCTCGCCCGCATCATCGACGGCTCCTGGGTCTCCCTCCTGGTCGCGGGCGGCGCCACACTGCTGTCCGTGTGCCTCGGCACCGTGCTCGGTGTCGTGGCCGGGTACTACGGCGGCTGGATCGACAGCGTCATCAGCAGGCTGATGGACACCTTCCTCGCGTTCCCGCTGCTGCTGTTCGCCATCTCGATCTCGGCCTCGGTGCAGGACGGTTTCTTCGGCCTCGAAGGCCTGTCCCTGCGCATCTGCGTGCTGATCTTCGTGATCGGCTTCTTCAGCTGGCCGTACATCGGCCGCATCGTGCGCGCCCAGACGATGACCCTGCGCAAGCGGGAGTTCATCGAGGCCGCCACGAGCCTCGGGGCACGCGGCCCGTACATCCTGTTCCGGGAACTGCTCCCGAACCTCGTCGCGCCGATCCTCGTCTACTCGACGCTGATCATCCCGACGAACATCCTTTTCGAGGCCGCACTGAGCTTCCTCGGTGTCGGTATCGCTCCGCCGCAGGCTTCCTGGGGCGGCATGCTCAGCAACGCTGTGGACCTCTACACGGCTGATCCGCAGTACATGTTCGTGCCCGGACTGGCGATCTTCATCACCGTCCTGGCCTTCAACCTGCTGGGTGACGGGCTGCGTGACGCCCTCGACCCTCGCAGCAAGTGATCCATCGAATGAGGGGGCTTCCTCAGGTGAAGACGAGAAGGGTGACCGCCGGCGTTGCGTCGGTCCTGGCACTGTCGCTGGGTGCTGCCGCGTGCGGCGGCGGAGGTGACGACAACGACGGGGGAGGCAACGGCAAGAAGGACGCCGCGCTGAACTCGATCGTCAACGCGTCGGACAAGAAGGGAGGGACGGTCACGTACGAGCACTCGGACGTGCCGGACTCCCTCGACCCGGGCAACACGTACTACGGCTGGGTCCAGAACTTCTCCCGCCTCTACGGCAGAACGCTCACCACGTTCAAGCCGGCGGCGGGCAAGGAAGGCCTGGAGGTAGTGCCGGACCTCGCCGAGGGACTCGGCAAGTCCAGCCCGGACGCCAAGACCTGGACGTACAAGCTGCGTGCGGGTGTGAAGTTCCAGGACGGCACCCCGGTGACGTCCAAGGACGTGAAGTACGCCATCGAGCGCTCCAACTTCGCGCCCGAGGCGCTGTCCAACGGCCCGACGTACTTCAAGTCGTACCTGGAGGGCGGCGACAAGTACAAGGGCCCCTACAAGGACAAGTCCGCCGAGGGCATCAAGTCCATCGAGACGCCGGACGACCGGACGATCGTCTTCAAGCTGAAGCAGCCGTTCGCCGACTTCGACTACCTGGCGACGTTCTCGCAGACGGCTCCGGTGCCGAAGTCCAAGGACACCGGCGCGAAGTACGTGCAGGCCATCCAGTCCTCCGGCCCGTACCAGTTCCAGTCCTACGAGGAGGGCCGCGGCGCCACCCTCGTGCGCAACCCGCAGTGGGACGCCAAGACGGACCCGGTCCGCAAGGCCCTGCCGGACAAGATCTCGATCAAGTTCAAGGTCAACCCGGTCACGGTCGACAACAACCTGCTCTCCGACAAGATCACGGCTGACGCGGCCGGCACGGGTGTGCAGCCGCAGACCCAGCCGAAGGTGCTGCGCGGCAAGTACGCCAACCAGACGGACAGCTCGTACGCGGGTGCGACGCAGTACATCGCGCTCAACGTCAACGTGAAGCCGTTCGACAACGCCGAGTGCCGCAAGGCCGTGCAGTGGGGCCTCGACAAGCAGTCGGTGCTCGACGCCATGGGCGGTTCGCCGAAGGGCGACGTGGCGACCACGCTGCTGCCGCCGTCGGTGAACGGCTACACCAAGTTCGACACCTACGCCACCGACGGTCACAAGGGTGACGCGGCCAAGGCCAAGGCGGCGCTGAAGGCGTGCGGCAAGCCGAACGGCTTCAACACCATTCTGACCGCCCGCTCCGACCGCCCCGCCGAGATCGCCGCCGCGACCGCCACCCAGGCGTCGCTGAAGAAGATCGGCATCAACGTCGAGATCAAGCAGTTCCCCTCCGGCAAGTACTTCTCCAACTTCGCCGGTGTCCCGAGCTACGTCCACGACAACAAGCTCGGCATGCTCTCGATGGCGTGGGGTGCCGACTGGCCGACCGGCTACGGCTTCCTCGACCAGATCATCAACGGTGCCGCCATCAAGCCCTCGGGCGGCAACAACCTGATGGAGCTGGACGACCCGAAGATCAACAAGGCCCTGACGGACGCGATCGCCAACACCGACGACGCGGCCCGCACCAAGGCCTGGGGTGACATCGACAAGATGGTCCTCGACAACGCCTCGGTCGTCCCGCTGGTCTACCGCAAGAACCTGCTGCTCCGGCCGGCGTCCGCGAACAACGTCACGGTCACGCAGGCCTACCTCGGCATGTACGACTACCTGCTGATGAGCTCCTCGAAGTAACTCAGCAGGCCGGATCCTTTCGAAAGGCAGGTGAAGGCACCGGGTGGCCGCGGCGGACGACCCCGCCGCGGCCACCCGGGGCCGTACAGCTGTGGCTGCGTACATCCTCCGACGCGTCATGGGCGCGGTGCTGTTGCTGCTGGTGGTCAGCGCAGTCACCTTCGCCATCTTCTTCCTGGTCCCCCGCCTCGGGGGGCAGACGGCCGACCAGTTGGCCACCCAGTATGTCGGCAAGGACGCGAACCCCGAGTCCGTCGCCGCGATCAAGCAGAACCTGGGTCTGGACCAGCCGGTCTACGTCCAGTACTGGGACTTCATCAAGGGCCTCGTGGTGGGCGCCGACTACAAGTTCGGTCCCGACGCGACGCACTGCAGCGCACCCTGCTTCGGGTACTCGTTCAAGAACCACGTCGAGGTGTGGCCCCAGCTCCAGGACCGCATCCCCGTCTCCTTCTCGCTGGCCGTCGGTGCCGCGGTGATCTGGGTGGTCTTCGGTGTCACGACCGGCGTCATCTCGGCACTGCGCAAGGGCAAGCCGATCGACCGCGGCGCCATGTTCATCGCGCTCGCCGGCGTCTCGCTCCCGATCTTCTTCACCGGCCAGATCCTGCTCGCGCTCTTCGTCTACGAGATCCCCATCTGGGACAGCATCGACTACGTCCCGTTCACGGAGAACCCCGCCGAATGGGCCTGGCACCTGGTGCTGCCCTGGGTCAGCCTCGCGTTCCTCTTCTCCGCGCTCTACGCCCGGCTCACCCGGGCGGGCATGCTGGAGACGATGAACGAGGACTACATCAGAACGGCCAGGGCCAAGGGTCTCAAGGAGACCACGGTCGTGGCCAAGCACGGCCTGCGCTCCGCGCTCACCCCGATCGTCACCATCTTCGGCATGGACTTCGGCACCCTGGTCGGCACCGCGGTGCTCACGGAGACCGTCTTCTCGCTGCAGGGCATCGGTGCCTACGCCGTCCAGTCCATCCAGCAGAACGACCTGCCCATCATCATGGGCGTGACCCTGGTCGCCGCGTTCTTCATCGTCTTCTGCAATCTGATCGTCGACCTGGTGTACGCCGCCATCGACCCCCGGGTGAGGTACTCGTGAGCAAGCTCGACAAAGCCGCGCTCGGCGAACCGGACACCACCGCCCCGTCCGTCCCGGACGACGTGTTCCTGTCCGTCCGTGACCTGCGCATCCACTTCGACACCGACGACGGTCTGGTCAAGTCCGTCGACGGCGTCAGCTTCGACGTGCGCAAGGGCAAGACCCTGGGCATCGTGGGCGAGTCCGGCTCCGGCAAGTCGGTCACCTCGCTCGGCGTGATGGGCCTGCACCGCTCGGCGCGCGCCAAGGTCTCCGGCGAGGTGTGGCTGGACGGCCAGGAGCTGATCGCGGCTGACCCCGACGACGTACGGCGGCTGCGCGGCCGGAAGATGGCCATGATCTTCCAGGACCCGCTGTCGGCGATGCACCCGTACTACTCGGTGGGGCACCAGATCGTCGAGGCGTACCGCGTCCACCACGACGTCAGCAAGAAGGCGGCCAGGCAGCGGGCGATCGAGATGCTCGACCGCGTCGGCATCCCCGAGCCGGCCAAGCGCGTCGACGGCTACCCGCACGAGTTCTCCGGCGGTATGCGCCAGCGCGCCATGATCGCCATGTCGCTGGTGAACAACCCCGAGCTGCTCATCGCCGACGAGCCGACCACCGCCCTGGACGTCACCGTGCAGGCGCAGATCCTCGACCTGATCCACGACCTGCAGAAGGAGTTCGGCTCCGCGGTCATCATGATCACCCACGACCTGGGTGTGGTCGCCGAGATGGCCGACGACCTGCTGGTCATGTACGGCGGCCGGTGCGTGGAGCGCGGCCCCGCGGAGGACGTGTTCTCCGAGCCCCGCCACCCCTACACCTGGGGCCTGCTCGGCTCGATGCCGCGTCTGGACCGCGAGGAGACCGACCGGCTCATCCCGATCAAGGGCGCGCCGCCCTCCCTCATCAACCTCCCGTCCGGCTGCGCCTTCCATCCGCGCTGCCCGTACGCGGACATCCCGAAGGACAACGTCACCCGCACGGTCCGCCCCGAGCTGACCGAGGTCGGCGGCTCGCACTGGGCCGCCTGCCACATGACGCAGGAGCAGCGGGAGCGTATCTGGACCGAAGAGATTGCGCCGAAGCTGTGAGCGACGACAAAACGGTGAGCACACCGGAGACCAGCGGGGGCACCCTCACCAAGGGCACCACCGCCGACGGCGAGGTCCTGCTGAAGGTGACCGGCCTTCAGAAGCACTTCCCGATCCGCAAGGGCCTGCTCCAGCGGCAGACCGGCGCGGTGCGTGCCGTCGACGGCATCGACTTCGAGGTGCGCCGGGGCGAGACGCTCGGCGTCGTCGGCGAGTCGGGCTGCGGCAAGTCCACCATGGGCCGGCTGATCACCCGGCTGCTCGAACCGACCGGCGGCTCGGTCGAGTTCCAGGGCAAGGACATCACGCACCTGAAGACCGGCGAGCTGCGCCCCATGCGCCGCGACGTGCAGATGATCTTCCAGGACCCGTACTCCTCGCTGAACCCCCGCCACACGATCGGCACGATCGTCGGCGCCCCCTTCCGGCTCCAGGACGTCGACCCCGAGGGCGGCGTGAAGAAGGAGGTCCAGCGGCTGCTGTCGGTGGTCGGCCTCAACCCCGAGCACTACAACCGCTACCCGCACGAGTTCTCCGGCGGCCAGCGCCAGCGCATCGGCATCGCCCGCGCCCTCGCGCTCAACCCCAAGCTGGTCGTGGCGGACGAGCCGGTCTCCGCGCTGGACGTGTCGATCCAGGCGCAGGTGGTGAACCTGCTGGACGACCTCCAGGAGGAGCTGGGCCTGACGTACGTGATCATCGCGCACGACCTGTCGGTGGTCCGGCACGTCTCCGACCGGATCGCGGTGATGTACCTCGGCAAGATCGTCGAGCTGGCCGACCGCGACAAGCTGTACAAGTCGCCGATGCACCCGTATTCCAAGGCCCTGCTGTCGGCCGTGCCGATACCGGATCCCAAGCGCCGGGGCGTCAAGAGCGAGCGCATCCTGCTCAAGGGCGACGTGCCCTCGCCGATCTCCCCGCCGAGCGGCTGCCGCTTCCACACCCGGTGCTGGAAGGCGACGGAGATCTGCAAGACGACCGAGCCGCCGCTCAAGGAGCTGCGGGCCGGGCAGCAGGTCGCCTGTCACCACCCGGAGAACTTCGAGGACCAGCAGCCGCAGGACACCAAGCTGCTGTCCTCGGCCAAGGAGGTCGCCGCGGAGAACGGCGGCGCCACCTCCGTGCAGAAGTGAGTCCGGCCGAGCCCCCGCCCTCGCACATCGGGGCGGGGGCTCACCCGTAGGTGAAAATGTCCGGGTGCTCCAGCAACTCTTCAGCCCGTCCGTCCAGCACACGCTCGACCTGATCGGCATCTTCGTCTTCGCGATCTCCGGCGCCCTGCTGGCCGTGCGCAAGAACTTCGACGTGTTCGGCATGGCCGTCCTCGCCGAGGTCACCGCGCTGGGTGGCGGACTGTTCCGCGACCTGGTCATCGGGGCCGTACCGCCCGCCGCCTTCACGGACCTGGGGTACTTCCTCACCCCGCTGCTCGCCACCCTCCTCGTCTTCTTCCTGCACCCGCAGGTGGAGCGCATCCAGGGCGCGGTGAACGTCTTCGACGCGGCCGGCCTCGGCCTGTTCTGCGTCGCCGGCACCATCAAGGCGTACGAGTACGGGCTCGGCCTGACCGCCTCCGCCGGCCTGGGGCTCACCACCGCCGTGGGCGGCGGTGTGCTGCGGGACGTCCTCGCCAACGAGGTGCCCTCGCTGCTGCGCTGGGACCGCGACCTGTACGCCGTCCCGGCCATCGTCGGCTCCGCCCTGGCCGCCGTGTGCATCCGCTACGACGCGCTGAACCCGCTCACCAGCGGACTCGCGGTGGTCACCGCCTTCGTACTGCGCCTGCTCGCGATGCGGTACCACTGGCGAGCTCCGCGGGCATGGCACCGGCGGTCGACGGTGAGCGAGGAGGAACAACCCGTCCTGCCGTGACGGGGCCGAGGCCCATCTCCTGGGTCAGCCAGCGGAACACCGGGACCACCTGCGGCCGCCACAGCGCCATGTTGTGGCCGCCCGCGCTCTTCGGGATGTACACGACGTGCACGGTCGTCGGCGCCTTCGCGGTCCGCTCCAGGGCCACGGCGGCCTCGTAGCCGTCGTGCGGCTGGCCGGAGAGGTACAGCGCGATCCGCGGCGGGACGGGCGCCCCGCGCAGCATCAGGTACGGGTTGTTCTCGGCGCGCAGGGCGGGGCTCTGCGCGGTGAGCGAGTCGCGTTCGCCGATCGGGTCGTTGTAGCCGGACAGGCTGACGGCGGCCCGGTAGCGGTCGGGGTGGGCGACGGCGAGCCGGGCTGCGCAGTGCGCCCCGGCCGAGTAGCCGGCCACGGCCCAGCCCCGCGGGGCGGACTCGGCACGGAAGTTGTCCATGACCATTTTCGGCACGTCGACGCTCAGCCAGGTGTCGGCGTTGACCGTGCCCGGGATGTTGGCGCACCCGGTGTCGACCCCGGCCAGCAGGTTGGTGCGGGGCGCGACCAGGATGAACGGGGCCACCCGGCCGTCGCGCATCAGCGGCTCCAGCTGCTCGTGCGCGTGCAGCGAGCCGAACCACGCCTTCGCCGAGCCGGGGTAGCCGGGCAGCAGCTCCACCACAGGGAACGTGCGGTGCCGGTAGGCCGGTTCGTCGTACTGGGGCGGCAGCCAGACGTAGACCTCGGCGTTCACCCCCGACACCAGGCCCCTGAGCTGGGTCACCCGAACCCCGCCGGCCGCGCCCATCCCGGGCCCGGTGGCCGGCTCGAAGGTCTGCCGCACCTTGGGCAGCCGCTTGAGCGAGATGCCGCCGGTGCCGTCGGTGCCCAGATCCGCCGCCTGCTGCACATGATCGCCGGTGCCGAGCAGGTCGGCCCAGTCGTCGTACAGGTTGTTGGCGTTGTTGACCAGCGTGAAGACCAGGGCCACGGCCGTCCCCTGTGCGAACAGCAGCATCAGCGCCCGGGCCGCGGCACGCAGGGCCCGGGGTCCGCGGATGCGTGACCAGAGGACCAGCGGCAGTACGAGGGCGCCGACGGTCAGGACGACCAGCGTGCAGAGGAACGGTGTTCCGGTGAGGCTCATACCCCTACAGAGAGGGGGAGGGGTCCGGGGGGTTTACGGACGAGTCGGACACTTACCGAGTAATTGCCCGTGTCTCACCAAGATGTGACCGGCCCAGGGCCGGAGTGGAAAGCTACCGCTTAGTAGTAAGTTCTTGTACTGTTCAGCCATGCCAGAAGCAGCCACTGCCCCGGCCGCCCGGGCCACGATCGGTGACAGCGAGTTCGACCGCGACACCGCGCTCACCCGCCGCGCGCCGGGCGTCTACGCCATCGCCCTCTCCGCCGGCTGGACGATCATCAGCGCCGTCAACGGCGGCTACCTGCTGGCCGTCCTGGGCCGCGCCCTCGCGGACGCCCTGCCGCACGCCGACCCCTTCACGATCTCGGCGCACTACCTGACCGCGTCCCAGCCCGGCCCGGCGGTTGTCCGCACGGACGTCGTCCGCACCGGCCGCACCCTGTCGACCGGCCAGGCCTCCCTCTTCCAGTACGACGACGAGGGCCGCGAGGTGGAACGCATCCGTGTCCTCGCCTCCTACGGCGACCTGGACACCCTGCCCGACGACGTCCGCACGACGGCCCGGCCGCCCGCGATCCCGCCGCTGGAGGACTGCTTCGGCCCCGAGGACGGGCCCGCCCCCGTAGACGGCAGCTCGGCCATCACCGACCGCCTGATGCTCAAGCTCGACCCGTCCACCCTCGGCTGGGCCCTCGGGCAGCCCTCCGGCAAGGGCGAGATGCGGGCCTGGTTCGGACTCAAGGACGGGCGCGACCCCGACCCGCTCTCCCTGCTGCTCGCGGTCGACGCCCTGCCGCCCACCGCCTTCGAGATCGGGCTGAAGGGCTGGGTCCCCACCGTCGAGCTGACCGTGCACGTCCGCTGCCGCCCGGCCCCGGGCCCGCTGCGGGTGTCGATCACCACGCGCAACCTCGCCGGCGGCTTCCTGGAGGAGGATGCCGAGGTGTGGGACAGCGCCGACCGGCTGGTCGCGCAGTCCCGGCAGCTGGCGCGGGTCCGGCTGGGCTGAACTTTGCCTCGCTGACAGGCAGGTCACAGGGCGGCCCCAAGGGAGGCCTAGGCGTCGTTGGTTGAGTACTCGCCTCAGGACTCCCTCGCCTTCCCTGGAGCTGTCTCTCATGAAGCGTGTGCGTCTCCTTCCCGCCGTGGCCCTGCTGGCGCTCTCGCCCCTGGCCCTGGTGGCCTGCGGCTCGGGTGACTCCTCGTCCTCCTCGAACAGGGGCGGCTCCGGGCAGCAGGCCTGCCGGGCACCCTCGGGGGCGGTTTCGGGCGCTCCGTCCGGCGCGCCCTCGGGGGCCCCGTCGGGTGCCGCCTTCGCGGGTGCCGAACCGACGGGTACGCCCTCCGGGGCTCCTTCGGGGATGCCCGGCGGCGCGCCGGGAGGCGGGCAGGGCGGCCCCGGCGGGGGCCAGGGCGGTGGCTGCGGCGGCCCGGGGGGCGGCGGTCAAGCCGCGGGCGGGCAGGGGGAGCAGCCGCAGCGGTCGCGGAGGGAGCAAGAGGCCCAGTAGGCGCCGAACGGCCGGTCCGGGTCCATCCGGCACGGCAAGGGCGGCGCGTCCGGTGAACGGGCGCGCCGCCCCGGTGCGTTGTGCGAGGGGTTCAATCCAGCCAATGCTGCCGGCCGAGGCCGATCAGCCGCATCTGGCGGGTCGCCAGCCGGGTGAGGCGCCGGGTGCGCTCCGCGCGCTCCTCCTCCGGCCCCTCCAGGGCCTCCAGGAACAGCGACGCCGTGCTCAGCATCTGGTCGACGTAGAGATGCGCGAGCATCAGCAGGTCGTCCTCGCTCCAGCCGCGGGACACCGAATCCTTGGCCAGTTCGTCCTTGACCTCCTGGGCGAAGCGGGCCAGTTGGTCCCTTATCGCCTCCCGGACCGGCTGAACTCCGCCATGTCGTTCACGGGCGATGAAGCGGACGTGGGCGGGGTACCCGTCCACGTGACGGGCGATCAGGTCGATGGCACGCGTGATGCGTTCCTCGGGGTCGCCCGTCGTGGACACCGTCGTCCGGATCATCGGGTGCAGGCTGCCCAGCGCCTCCTCGACCAGGGCCACGCCCAGATCCGCCGTGGAGCGGAAGTGGCGGTAGAAGGCGGTCGGGGCGACACCGACGGCGCGGGTGACCTCACGAAGCCCCAGGCTGCTCAGGCTCTGTTCCTCCAGCAGCGCCAGGGCCGCGTCCAGGAGTGCCTGCCGGGTCTTCTGCTTCTGGGCCTGCCGGATGCCGAGGGTGTGACTCATACCATGCAGTTAACAACTGTTCTCTGGAATTGAAAAGTCATGAGAGACGCTAGACTGGGAAGTCAGTGAACAAGTGTAACCACAACCGTTCACCGAAACCCTGGGAGCTGTTAACCGTGCTGTTCATCGTCGCCGCACTCCTGCTGCTGGGTGTCGTCCTGGGCACCGTGGCCCACGCGCCGCTCACCTTCTCCGTCGCCGTCGGCGCCGTCATCGCCGTCTGGCTGGGCATCTTCGCGCTCCGCGAGCGCGGCCGCCGCCGCCACACGCAGGCCCACTGACACCGACCACACCCTTTCGAACCGACTTCGGGAGTCGATCACCATGCAGCTCACCGCTCCGGCCTCACGCCGCACCGGCATCCGTGACACCGACGGCATGGCCGTCGCGTCCTTCATCCTCGGCCTGCTCGGTCTGCTCGTGCTCAACCTCTTCCTCGGCCCGATCGCCATCGTGCTGGCCGGCGTCGCCCTGTGGCGCGGCACCGAGCGCCGCGGCCGTGCGTGGCTCGGCCTGGGGCTGGGCGTCGCCGACCTTCTGGTCCTCGCGGCCTTCATGGAGTTCGACAGCACGATCTCGTGGAGCTTCTGAGCCGCTGCCGGACAGCCGTCCGCCGGTACGCCGCGGCCGGGCCCGGGGACGACGGGCCGTCGCCGCGCCGGAAAGCGGTTCACGTTCGGCCAGCCTTGCTCTGAGGCCGGTCGAAGGGGAGCCGTAGAATCGGGCTCACCATGGCTTACCTCGACCACGCCGCGACCACCCCGATGCTCCCGGAGGCGGCAGAGGCGCTCACCGCCCAGCTGAGTGCCACCGGCAACGCGTCCTCCCTCCACGCATCCGGCAGGCAGGCCCGCCGCACCGTCGAGGAGGCCCGCGAGACCCTCGCCGAAGCCCTCGGCGCCCGCCCCAGCGAGGTCGTCCTCACCTCGGGCGGCACGGAGGCCGACAACCTCGCCGTCAAGGGCCTTTACTGGTCACGCCGCGACGCCGACCCGGCCCGCACCCGCGTCCTCGCCAGCCCCGTCGAGCACCACGCCGTCCTCGACGCCGTGCACTGGCTCGGCGAACACGAGGGCGCCACCGTCGAGTACCTGCCGGTCGATTCCCACGGCCGCGTCCACCCGGACGCCCTGCGCGAGGCGATCGCCCGCAACCCCGACGACGTCGCCCTCGCCACCGTCATGTGGGCGAACAACGAGATCGGGACCATCCTGCCGATCCGTGAACTCGCCCGAACGGCAGACGAGTTCGGAGTCCCGCTGCACTCGGACGCCGTCCAGGCCTTCGGTCAGATCCCCGTGGACTTCGCCGCCTCCGGCCTCGCCGCGATGACCGTCTCGGGCCACAAGATCGGCGGCCCCTACGGCATCGGCGCGCTGATCCTCGGCCGCGAGCACACCCCCGTACCGGTCCTGCACGGCGGCGGCCAGGAGCGCCATGTGCGCTCCGGGACCCTCGACGTCCCCGCCATCGCCTCCTTCGCCGTAGCCGGACGGCTGGCCGCCGAGCAGCGCGAGTGGTTCGCCCGCGAGATCGGCGCCCTGCGCGACGCCCTCGTCAGCGCGGTCCGTTCGGCCGTACCGGACGCGATCCTCGGCGGTGACCCGGACCCGGAGGGGCGCCTCCCGGCGAACGCGCACTTCACCTTCCCCGGCTGCGAGGGCGACTCCCTGCTGCTCCTGCTCGACGCCCAGGGCATCGAGTGCTCCACCGGCTCCGCCTGCACCGCCGGCGTCGCCCAGCCCAGCCATGTCCTCCTCGCCACCGGCACGGACCCCGACCTGGCCCGCGGCACCCTGCGCTTCTCCCTCGGCCACACCTCCACCGAGGCCGACATCGAGGCCCTGGCGAAGGCCATCGGCCCGGCGGTGGAACGGGCGCGGGCGGCGGGGCTGACCTAGGGGATGTCCCCGCGGGCCCGGACGCGCCTTGACGGTCAGGCCGTTGTCGTGGCCGCCCGGCGTATCAGCCGCATGTACTTGTCCCAGTCCCAGTGCGGCCCCGGGTCCGTGTGGTCCGTGCCCGGGACCTGCACGTGGCCGATGATGTGCTCGCGGTCGACGGGTATGTCGTAGCGGGCGCAGATCCGGGCCGTGAGACGGGCCGAAGCCTCGTACATCTCGTCCGTGAGGTCCTGCGGGCGGTCCACGAAGCCCTCGTGCTCGATGCCGACACTGCGCTCGTTGTAGTCGCGGTTGCCCGCGTGGTAGGCCACGTCCAGCTCCCGGATCATCTGCGTGACGTGCCCGTCCTGCCGGACGATGTAGTGCGTGGCCGCCTTGTGTCCCGGGTCCTGGAAGGCCTTCACCGCGCTGTCGAAGCTGCCCTGCGTGACGTGGACGATCACCATGTCTATGCCGAAGTCGTCGGGCCGGTCCGCACGGCGCCAGTTCGCGTCCGACGCCGCCACCCAGCGCGCGCCCGTGTAGTCGACCGCGCCTTCCTCACGCGGCTTCTCGACGCCCGGAGCGCGCCACCACAGACGCGCCAGCTCGTCCCGGGCCAGAACGGCGGAGCCCGCCGCGGCCACCGTGCCGCCGATCAGCAGCGCGCGGCGGCCGACCTTCCGGTCGCCGTCCTTCGAAGCCTTCCGCTGTCCCATGTGATCGTCAACGGTTACTCGGCGGCCGTGGTTCCCGCGCCCCCTTACCCTGGAAGGGTTATGACTGAAACCCCGCAGCGCCCCCGCCCCCTCCGCGTCCTGGCCGCCATGTCCGGCGGAGTGGACTCCGCCGTCGCCGCCGCCCGCGCGGCCGAAGCGGGCCACGACGTGACCGGCGTCCACCTCGCGCTCTCCGCCAACCCCCAATCCTTCCGGACCGGCGCGCGGGGCTGCTGCACCATCGAGGACTCACGCGACGCCCGCCGCGCCGCGGACGTCATCGGCATCCCGTTCTACGTGTGGGACCTCGCCGACCGCTTCCGCGAGGATGTCGTCGAGGACTTCGTCGCCGAGTACGAGGCCGGCCGCACCCCCAACCCCTGCCTGCGCTGCAACGAGAAGATCAAGTTCGCCGCCCTCCTCGACAAGGCGCTCGCGCTCGGCTTCGACGCGGTCTGCACCGGCCACTACGCCCAGGTGATCGTCCGTGAGGACGGCACCCGCGAACTGCACCGCGCCTCCGACATGGCCAAGGACCAGTCGTACGTCCTCGGCGTGCTCGACGACCGGCAGCTCGCCCACGCGCTGTTCCCGCTCGGCGACACCGTCACCACCAAGGACGAGATCCGTGCGGAGGCCGAGCGCAGGGGCCTGGCCGTGGCCAAGAAGCCCGACTCGCACGACATCTGCTTCATCGCCGACGGCGACACCCAGGGCTTCCTCGCGGACCGGCTCGGCCGCTCCGAGGGCGACATCGTCGACGAGTCCGGCAACCGGCTCGGCACGCACGACGGCGCGTACGGCTTCACCATCGGCCAGCGCAAGGGCCTGCGCATCGGCACCCCGGCCCCCGACGGCAAGCCGCGCTACGTCCTCGACATCTCGCCGGTGGACAACACGGTGACCGTCGGCCCGGCGTCCGCCCTGGACGTCAGCGCCCTCACCGCCGTCAAGCCCCGCTGGTGCGGCGCCGCCCCCACGGGCCCCGGCAGCTACACCGCCCAGCTGCGCGCGCACGGCGGCGAGACCGAGGTCACCGCCGAGGTCGTCGACGGCTCCCTGGAGGTCGTCTTCACCGAGCCCGTCCGCGGCGTCGCCCCCGGCCAGGCGATCGTGCTGTACGACGGCACGCGCGTGGTGGGCTCGGCGACGATCGCGTCGACGACCCGGGCGACGGCGGGCGTGGCCTGATCCGGCCGCCGGGCGCGGCGGCCGGATCCACGCGCGCGTGCCCCCGGGCCGCCCGCCTCAGTCCCGGCTGAAGAACTCCGTCAGCACCGGCGCCAGCACGTTCGGCTCGACCATGTGCGTCTGCCCCTGGAGCGTGCGGTACGTGCCCTCGGGAACGGAGTCCGCGATCGCCCGGGCCGCCTCGCGCAGCCACGCGGGGCTCGCGTCGCCCGCGACCGCCAGGACAGGCACACCGACCGAGCCCAGCCGGGAGCGCGGGACCCGGCCGTCACCCATGACGGCATCGTCGTAGGCGAGGCTGGAGGCCATCGCCTCCATGCCGGCCCACATGGGGGACTGGCGGGCGCCCTGGATCACCCCCTCGGCCAGGCCGGTCAGGCGCAGGAACAGTTCGACCGCCTCCCCGCGCCTCCCCGCGCCGAGCGCCTCCGTCAGCCGCTCGGTGTACTCGGCACGCTCCTTGGCGCCCTCCTCGGACATCGCGAACGGCGTCTCGTAGACGGCCACACGCCGCACCGGCAGTCCGCCGGCCGCCGCCTCCAGCGCCAGGGCACCGCCCGAGGAGATGCCGTACAGGAAGGCCTCGCCGCCCACCGCCTCGATCACCGCGGCCAGGTCCTCGACCTCACGCTCCACGGCGTACGGCGCGGTGTCCGCGCTGGCGCCGCGGCCCCGGCGGTCGTACACCACGGCCTGGAAACGCTCCGAGAGCGACACGGCCAGCGGCGCCAGAGTGCCGCCCGTCGACATCGCGCCGCTCACCAGGACGACCGCGGGACCGCGGCCGGTGCTCTCGTAGGCGATGCGGGTGCCGTCGCGCGAAAGGATCTTCTTGTCCATGCTCATGCAGACTGCCGCACGGCGCGGTGTTCATCCATGAGGCGGGCGGCGCGTCAGCCGATCAGAACACTTCCACTTCGTAGAAGCACAGGTGGTCCTTGATCTCGGCGACGTCCGGCTTGGGGTCCGGATACGCCCAGACGAGGTCCGTCGCGTCCGGCAGGGACCAGTAGGAGGCGGTGCCCTTGAACGGGCAGTACGTCCGGGCGTCGGACGGCGCCAGCAGCTCCATGCGCACGTCCCCGGGCGGGATGTAGTACCGCTCGGGACAGCCCGTCTCGCGCAGGACCAGCGACCGGTCGCTCTCCGCCAGCACCTGCCCGCCGTGCACCACGCGCACGTGCCCGCCGCTCCGCTCGATGGTGATGCGATGCCCTGTGGTCACGATCGCCCCTCCTCGGGTAGCCGACTCCTCGGGTACAGCGCAGGCTGAAGCGGAGTTCTTCCCTTGCCGCAGGAGGCCCCCATGCGCGCCACGGAAACGGCCGGAAACCGCTCCAGCCCGCTGCACCAGCTCCGGTACGCCCTGCGCCATCCGAAGCGGGTGCCCGCGCACGCACGGCGCGTCGTGCGGGACACCTGGCTGCGGCTGCGCCACCCCGACCACATCGCCTACTACCGGGCCGTGATGGCCTCGGACTCGGCCCGCAGCACCGAGGCGGCGGTCGGGCACAACCCCTCGCGCGAGCAGTGGGCGCGGATCGGCCGCATGCAGTTCGACTACCTGCTGGGCCACGGCCTCCGGCCGCACCACCGGATGCTGGAGATCGGCTGCGGCAACCTGCGGGCCGGGCGGCTGTTCATCGACCACCTCGACACCGGGCACTACTACGGCATCGACATCTCGCCGCACATCCTGCTCGCCGCCCAGGACACCCTCGTGGCCGAGAAGCTCCAGCCCAAACTGCCCTACCTGGCCCTCGCCGACGACCTCACGTTCGCCTTCCTGCCGGACGCGCACTTCGACGTCGTGCACGCGCACAGCGTCTTCTCGCACTCGCCGCTGCACGTCATCGAGGAGTGCTTCGCCCACGTCGGCCGGATCCTCGCACCCGGCGGGTTCTTCGACTTCACCTTCGACCGCACCGAGGGCGAGGAGCACCAGGTCCTGCACGAGGACTTCTACTACCGGACGCGGACCCTCACCGACCTCGCCGCGCGGCACGGCCTGGACGCCCGGCTCATGGACGACTGGGAACGCCTCCCGCACCGGCAGTCCAAAATGCGGGTCACCGCCGCGGCGGACCGGGCCCGTACGGTGGGTTCATGAACATCTGTGTCTTCCTGTCCGCCGCCGACCTCGACGAGCGCTACACCCGCCCCGCGCAGGAGTTCGCCAAGCTGCTGGGCAAGGGCGGTCACACGCTCGTGTGGGGCGGCTCCGACGTCGGCCTGATGAAGGTGGTCGCCGACGGGGTGCAGGAGGCGGGCGGCCGGCTGGCCGGCGTCTCCGTGCAGTTCCTCGCGGCCAAGGCCCGCCCGGGCGTCGACGAGATGGTCATCGCGAAGGACCTCGCCGAGCGCAAGAAGCTGCTCCTGGAGAGGGCGGACGCCGTGGTGATCATGGTCGGCGGCACGGGCACGCTCGACGAGGCGACCGAGATCCTGGAGCTGAAGAAGCACGGGCACACCGACAAGCCGGTGGTCCTGCTCAACACCGCGGGTTTCTACGACGGCCTGAAGGAGCAGTTCCGCCGCATGGACGCCGAGGGCTTCCTGCCCCGGCCCCTCACCGACCTGGTGTTCTTCGCCGAGGAGCCGGTGGGGGCGATGGCGTACCTGGAGGAGAGCCGGGGCATCGAGTGACCCGGCTCTGATGCGAGCATGGCGGGCATGGCTACTCATGTGATCACCGGAGCCGGCTCCGGCATCGGCGCGGCCGTGGCCCGCCGCCTGCACGCGCGCGGGGACGACCTCGTGCTGCACGCGCGCGACGCGGGCCGCGCCAAGGAGCTGGCGGCCGAGTTCCCCGGGGCGCAGACCCTGGTCGGCGACCTCGCCGACCCCGACAAGCTGTCCTGGGCCTTCTCCCACCAGTCGTTGCCCGACCGCGTCGACTCGCTGCTGCACATCGCCGGCGTCGTCGACCTCGGGCCGGTCGGCGAACTCACCCCGAAGACCTGGCGTCACCAGCTCAACGTCAACCTGATCGCCCCCGCCGAGCTGACCCGTCACTTCCTGCCCCAACTGCGGGCCGCCCGCGGCCACGTGCTCTTCGTCAACTCCGGCGCCGGCCTCAACGCCCACGCCGGCTGGTCCGCGTACGCCGCCTCCAAGCACGGACTGAAGGCCCTCGCCGACTCGCTGCGCCACGAGGAGCACGCGGGCGGAGTCCGCGTCACCTCGGTCTACCCCGGCCGCACGGCCAGCCCCATGCAGGCCAAGGTCCACCAACAGGAGGGCAAGGAGTACGACGCCTCGCAGTGGATCGACCCGGAGTCGGTCGCCACGACGATCCTCATGGCCCTGGACCTGCCGAGGGACGCGGAGGTCAACGACCTGACGGTGCGCCCGGGAGGCTGACCCGGTCACGGCGCTGCGTAGGCTTCTCCGGTGAGCGAAAACAGCCAGTTCAGGTTCGGCGCCGCCACCGGCGTGGGCTCCATGCCGGGCGGCGACGCCCGTGAGGCCGCCAAAACCGTCACCGGCACCTTCGAGGACTTCCCCTTCCTGCCCGAACTGCCCGCCCGGGGGCCGGGCGCGGACATGATCGGGCGGACCGCCGGCCTCCTCGTCGAGCTGTACGCGCGCGTGGAGCCCAGCGGATGGCGGCTGGGGGACCGGCCGGGGCGCGACACCAAGCGGGCCCGCTCCTGGCTCGGCGAGGACCTCGACGCCCTGGAGGAGTGCACGCAGGAGTACCAGGGGCCGCTGAAGGTCCAGGCCGTCGGCCCCTGGACCCTCGCCGCCAACCTGGAGATGAGGAACGGCGAGGCCGCCCTCTCCGATGCCGGGGCCGGCCGTGACCTCGCCGCCTCCCTCGCCGAGGGACTGCGTCTGCATCTCGCCGAGGTGCGGCGGCGGATCCCCGGCGCCCAGGTCGTCCTCCAGCTCGACGAGCCGTCTCTCACCGCCGTCCTGCGGGGCCAGGTGAAGAGCGCCAGCGGCTACCGCACCCACCGGGCCGTCGACCGGCAGCTCGTCGAGCAGACGCTGCGCGACCTCGTCGGGGTGAACGCCGGGGGCCCCGTCGTCGTGCACTCCTGCGCCCCCGACGTCCCGTTCGCCCTGCTCCGCCGGGCCGGCGCGGCCGCGGTCTCCTTCGACTTCTCGCTGCTCACCGAGCGTGACGACGAGGTGATCGGGGAGGCCGTGGAAGGCGGCACCCGGCTCTTCACCGGTGTCGTCCCGTCCGCGGAGGGCCCATTGTCAGACCCTGCCGGTAGCGTCATGGGTGTCAGGACGCTGTGGCGCAGGCTGGGGCTGTCACCGGGGCTTCTCGCGGAGGCGGTCACGGTCACTCCGGCGTGCGGACTCGCGGGGGCCTCCCCGGGGTACGCGCGCACGGCTCTCGCCCACTGCGCCCGGGCGGCGAGATCCCTCGCGGACAACCCAGAGTAACGGGAGGACGACACGGTGGCCGGCGACAAGCAAGCGGAGACGACGACGGTGCCCGCAGAGGCACGGGAGAAGCACGCGCGCCTCGCGGAGCAGATCGAGGAGCACCGCTTCCGCTACTACGTGAACGACGCTCCCGTCGTCAGCGACGCGGAGTTCGACCAGCTGCTGCGTTCCCTGGAGGCGTTGGAGGAGGAGTACCCGGAGCTGCGCACGCCGGACTCGCCGACCCAGAAGGTCTCCGGGTCCTACGAGACGGAGTTCACGGCGGTCGCGCACCGCCAGCGGATGCTCTCCCTCGACAACACGTTCAACGACGAGGAGATGGCCGCCTGGACGGAGCGCATCGCCAGGGAACTGGGCGAGCAGGAGTACCACTTCCTGTGCGAGCTCAAGGTCGACGGCCTCGCGGTGAACCTCACCTACGAGCACGGCCGCCTCACCCGCGCGGCCACCCGCGGCGACGGCCGCACCGGCGAGGACATCACACCGAACGTGCGGACGATCGCGGAGATCCCCGACCGTCTCAAGGGCGACGACGTCCCCGACCTCGTGGAGATCCGCGGCGAGGTCTACTTCCCGATGGAGAAGTTCCAGGAGCTCAACGCCCGCCTCGTCGAGGCCGGTGACAAGCCGTTCGCCAACCCGCGCAACGCGGCGGCCGGTTCACTGCGCCAGAAGGACCCACGCGTCACGGCCACCCGCCCCCTGCACATGGTGGTCCACGGCATCGGCGCCCTGGAGGGCTTCACCGGCCTGACCCGGCTCTCCCAGGCCTACGACCTCCTCAAGACCTGGGGCCTGCCCACCTCCCGGCACAACAACGTCGTCGACGGCCTGGAAGGCGTACGGGAGTTCATCGCCTACTTCGGCGAGAACCGCCACTCCGTGGAGCACGAGATCGACGGCGTCGTCGTCAAGCTCGACCAGATCCCCCTCCAGGGCCGCCTCGGCTCCACCTCGCGCGCCCCGCGCTGGGCGATCGCGTACAAGTACGCGCCGGAGGAGGTCAACACCAAGCTCGTCAACATCCGCGTGGGTGTGGGCCGCACGGGCCGCGTCACCCCGTACGCCCAGGTCGAACCGGTCACGGTCGCGGGCTCCGAGGTCGAGTTCGCGACACTCCACAACCAGGACGTGGTCAAGGCCAAGGGCGTCCTCATCGGGGACACGGTCGTGCTGCGCAAGGCCGGTGACGTCATCCCGGAGATCCTCGGCCCCGTCGCCGACCTGCGCGACGGCAGCGAGCGCGAGTTCGTCATGCCGGCCGAGTGCCCCGAGTGCGGCACGGCGCTGCGGCCGATGAAGGAGGGCGACGTCGACCTGCGCTGCCCGAACGCCCGCACCTGCCCGGCCCAGTTGCGCGAGCGGCTGTTCTACCTCGCGGGCCGCAAGGCCCTGGACATCGAGCACTTCGGCTACGTCGCCGCGGCCGCCCTCACCGCCCCGCTGGAGCCGAAGACGCCGCCGCTGGTCGACGAGGGCGACCTGTTCGACCTCACCATCGAGCAGCTGCTGCCCATCAAGGCCTACGTCCTCGACCCGGACAGCGGGCTGCCCAAGCGCGACCCGAAGACGGGCGAGGAGAAGGTCGCCACGATCTTCGCCAACCAGGAGGGCAACCCCCGCAAGAACGCGGTCGCCATGCTGGAGAACATCGCGGCGGCCAAGGAGCGCCCCCTCGCCCGCGTCATCACCAGCCTGTCGATCCGTCACGTCGGACCCGTCGCGGCCGAGGCGCTGGCCCGCGAGTTCCGCTCGATCGAGCGCATCGACCAGGCCTCGGAGGAGGAGCTGGCGGTCACCGAGGGCGTCGGGCCGACCATCGCCGCCTCCCTCAAGCAGTGGTTCGCCGAGGACTGGCACCGCGACATCATCCGCAAGTGGAAGGCCGCCGGCGTCCGCATGGAGGCCGAGAGCACCGGCGAGGATGAGGGACCGCGCCCCCTCGAAGGCCTCACCGTCGTCGTCACCGGCACCCTCGAGCACTTCACGCGGGACGGCGCCAAGGAGGCGCTGCAGAGCCGCGGAGCGAAGGTGACCGGTTCGGTGTCGAAGAAGACCTCGTTCGTCGTGGTGGGGGACAGCCCCGGGTCGAAGTACGACAAGGCGATGCAGCTGAAGGTTCCGGTCCTGAACGAGGAGGGTTTCGGGGTCCTGCTCGAGCAGGGACCGGACGCGGCGGCCGAAGTCGCCCTTTCGGCCGAGGAGTAGCGGTTGAAGGCCACCCGTTCGGCGCATACCAGATGCATACGGGTGGCCGGGGCGCATTCGGGCAACCGTCGGCGACCGCCGCCCGTGGAAGCCTTCTGCGGCCTACTGTTGAGATGTGCGCCTGCCGTGCCCAGCTGCGGTCGGGGCATCTTCGTGCTCGTACAGAGCGCGGGGAAGGGTTTTCGGGCGCGGGCCGTTGAGGGTTGTCGGGCACCGGGCCGCGGGGCGTGGGCACCGCCGGCTGTGAGAGGGACGGGAATGGAACCGACCGAGAGCGCCGTGCCGGGCTCACGGCTGCGCCTGCGCCGCTTGGCGGTCGCATGGCGTGCAGTCCGTGGGGCCGGGCGGCCGACGGGACGTCCGGTTACGGAGGTGCGCGCCGTCGGACAGTACACCCCGGAAGCGCGTGGCGGCGGGGGGCGCGCCGCGGACGGCTCCGGCGCACAGCAGATCACCGAACACCCCGAACAGCACCATTCCTGGCCCGCGCTGCCCGCGGCCGTCGTCGCGGCGGCCGGGTTCGTCCTGGGCGCCGGCTTCTACCGTGCCTTCACCGGCGGCCACGCGCTCTTCCCGTCGGGCACGGCCGGCTGGGCGCTGGCGGTGCTCACCGGCATCATCGTCGGCCACCTCGTCATGCTGGGCCGCTCCCGCTGGTGGGGCGGCACCGGCTCGGGCGCCGCCCTCACCCTCGCCGTGCTGCTGCTCTACGGATGGGTTCCGGCCGGCATGGTCAGCCTCACGGTCGTCGTGCTGGTCGGCGTGGCCCGCCGCAACCGCTGGCGCCAGGGCGTGCTGCACGGCGCGGTCGACCTCCTGGGCATCGGCGCCGGCGCGCTCGTGCTGGGCGTCTTCGGAACCGTGCCGTCCGTCGAGTCCCCGGCGGAGCCCGCCGCCTGGACGCTCGCCACGGCACCCGAGGTGGCCCTGGTCGCCGTCGCCTACCTGACGGTCACCCGCGTCCTGCTCTGGTACCTGCACGCCCCGCGCCCCGGACTGCCGACCGTCGCCCGCACCGCCCTGGTCAGACAGGGCCTGGTCGCCGTCGCGCTGCTGGGCATCGCGCCGCTGGTCTGCGTGGTCGCCGTGGCCAAGCCGATCCTGCTGCCGCTGTTCGCCATCCCGCTGATCGCGCTGGACTCCACCCTGTGGATAGCCAGGGCCCGCGCGGAGGAGCAGCTGCGCGACCCGCTGACCGGGCTGCCCAACCGCCAGTGGCTGCTGGAGCGCATCTGGACCGCGCTGGACGACGCGGAGCGGATCGACGCCCGCGCCGCGCTGATGCTGATCGACCTCGACCGGTTCCGGTCGGTCAACGACACGCTGGGTCATCTCGCCGGTGACCGGCTGCTGCTGCAGATCGCCGACCGGCTGCGGGTGGCGCTGCCGCGCGGGGCGGAGGCCGCCCGGCTCGGCGGGGACGAGTTCGCCGTCTTACTGCCGGTCGCCGACTCCACGACCTCCGCGACCCGGATCGCCCGCAACCTCGTCGCCGCCCTCAGCTCCCCCCTCGACCTCGACGGCCTCACCCTCGTCCTGGAGGCCAGCGCCGGAGTCGCCGTCTTCCCCGACCACGCCCTGGACGCCGAAGGGCTGCTGCGGCGGGCGGATGTGGCGATGTACCAGGCGAAGCGGGACCGCACCGGCGTCGAGGTCTACGAGTCCAAGCGCGACTCCAACACCCCCGACCGCCTCGGCCTGCTGGGCGATCTGCGCCGCGCCCTCGACGCGCACGAGGTGCATCTGCACTACCAGCCCAAGGTCCGTTTCGACGGGCAGGTCGCGGGCCTGGAGGCCCTGGTCCGCTGGGTGCACCCGGAGCGGGGCAAGGTGCCGCCGGACGAGTTCATAGCGATCGCCGAGTCCTCGGGCCTGATGCCGCATCTCACCGAGTACGTGCTGGAGACCGCGCTCGGCCAGGTCGCGCTCTGGCGAAGCCAGGGCCTGTTCGTCCCGGTCGCGGTGAACGTCTCCCCGCGCGACGTGCACACCCCCGGCTTCGCCGGCTCCGTCGCCGCCCGGCTGGCCCGGCACGGCGTGCCGGCGGGAGCGCTCCAACTGGAGATCACCGAGCACGTCCTCCTGGAGGACCCGCAGCGCGCCGCCGACACCCTCAACCAACTGACCGCGCACGGCGTGAAGATGTCCCTGGACGACTTCGGCACGGGCTACTCCTCGCTCGTGCACCTGCGCAGGCTCCCGGTCAGCGAGCTGAAGATCGACCGTTCGTTCGTGGCCCGGCTCGCGGTGGACACGGAAGACGCCGAGATCGTGCGCTGCACGGTCGACCTCGCCCACTCACTCGGCCTGCTCGTCGTCGCCGAGGGTGTCGAGGACGACGAGACCTGGGAACGCCTGCGCGATCTCGGCTGCGACGCCGTCCAGGGCTGGCTGGTCGCCGCCGCGATGCCCCCGGAGGAGACCACGGCGTGGCTGCGGGCGCGGGGACCCCGGGGGTGGCAGCGACCGCGCGCCGCGCTGCCCGCGGCGACGGCCGACGAGTAGGCCTCTCCCGCCGGGCCTTTCCACCCGCCCGGCTCCGCGGTTCGGGCACAGGGCGCGGCAGCGGTTCGTGCCACGCGGTAGGGCGCTGCTTCTCTCTCGGACGAGCGCTCAGCCCGTTCCCTCCGGCACGAAGTGGCCGATCAGCAGGGCCAGTCGTCGCTCGTGTGCCTCCTCGGGCAGCCGGCCACTGCGCATCAGGGTCACCAGTCCGTGCAACCCGGCCCAGTACGTCTCCGTCAGCAACCCCGTGTCCTCGCCCTCGGCCGCGACCGGCTGGACGGCCTGCAGCAGTTCACCGAAGGCGTCCTGGAGGGCCGCTGGCGCCTCGGGGGTGGCGAACGGCAGGTCCACGGCGAGCGTGAACATCGCGTCGTAGAGCGCGGGCCGCCGCCGGGCGAAGGCGGTGTACGCCCGGCCCACCGCCGTCAGTGCCTCGCGGGCGCTGCCGGCAGCCGCGCGCGCCGCCCGCAGCTCGTCGGCCAGGTCCGCGCAGCCCTGTACCGCCACCGCCGCCATGATCGCGCCCTTGCCCTTGAAGTGGCTGTAGAGGACCGGCTGGCTGTACTCGATCTCGCCGGCGAGCCGGCGCGTGGTCACCGCGTCCCAGCCTTCCGCCTCCGCCAGTTCCCGTGCGGCCGTCACGATCAGCCGCTCGCGTTCGGCTCGTTCGCGCTCCCGGCGCGTCTGGATCGTCATACGAGGAATTCTAGCACTGCTAGCGTTCCTGTCGTTGCTCTGCTAGCTTCGCTCTCATCCCTAGCGCTGCTAGCAAGGAGAAGAGACGTGACCGTCGCCGCGTACACCCTGGCTGTCGTGCTCAACCTGTTCTGCCTGTTCCTCGGCTACCGGTTCCTGTTCCAGCCGGCCCCTTCCGCTGCCGGTTACGGCGTCCCGGCCGACCCCGGCGGCGACGCCGGCGCCTACCTGACGATCAAGGGCCTGCGGGACGGAACCTTCGGGCTGGTCGGTCTGGCACTGCTCGCCTTCGCGGGGGCCCGGGCCGAGGCCTGGTTCATGCTCGGCGTGACACTCGTGCCGCTCGGCGACACGCTGATCGTGCTGCGTCACGGCGGTGCGAGGGCGGTGGCCTTCGGGATCCACTTCGCCACCGCGGTCGTCGTCCTGATCACTGCCGGACTGCTCTTCGCGGTCTGAGCGCGCCCCGTGAGCCTCAGGGGCGGCAAACCGTTTCACGGGCACGCCCTCCCGCCCCATAGGATTAGGCCAAACCACATTCACTCACCCCAGAGGATCGCTGCATGCCTGGCATCACGCGCGAGGAGGTCGCCCACCTCGCCCGGCTGGCGCGTCTGGAGCTGAAGCCCGAAGAGCTCGACCACTTCGCGGGACAGCTGGACGACATCATCGGCGCGGTCGCCCGCGTCAGCGAGGTCGCCGACCAAGACGTACCGCCGACCTCGCACCCGCTCCCGCTGACGAACGTCATGCGGGCGGACGAGGTCCGTCCGTCGCTCACCCCCGAGCAGGCGCTCTCCGGCGCCCCGGCCCAGGAGCAGCAGCGTTTCAAGGTGCCGCAGATCCTGGGGGAGGACTAACCGCCATGACGGACAACGTCACCATCATCAAGCTCACGGCCGCCGAGACCGCCGCGAAGATCGCCTCCGGCGAACTCACGGCCGTCGAGGTCACCGAGGCCCACCTCGCCCGCATCGAGGCCGTCGACGAGAAGGTGCACGCCTTCCTGCACGTCGACCGCGAGGGCGCCCTCGCCCAGGCCCGCGCCGTGGACGACAAGCGCGCCAAGGGCGAGAAGCTCGGGCCGCTGGCCGGTGTGCCCCTCGCGCTGAAGGACATCTTCACCACCGAGGGCATCCCGACCACGGTCGGCTCGAAGATCCTCGAGGGCTGGATCCCGCCCTACGACGCGACCGTCACCCAGCGTCTGAAGGCCGCCGACGTCGTCATCCTCGGCAAGACCAACATGGACGAGTTCGCCATGGGGTCCTCCACCGAGAACAGCGCCTACGGCCCGACCGGCAACCCCTGGGACCTGACCAAGATCCCCGGCGGTTCCGGTGGCGGCTCGTCCGCCGCGCTGGCCTCCTTCCAGGCCCCGCTCGCCATCGGCACGGACACCGGCGGCTCCATCCGCCAGCCCGCCGCCGTCACCGGCACGGTCGGTGTGAAGCCGACGTACGGCGCGGTGTCGCGCTACGGCATGGTCGCCTTCTCGTCCTCCCTCGACCAGGGCGGGCCCTGCGCCCGCACGGTCCTGGACGCGGCCCTGCTGCACGAGGTCATCGCCGGGCACGACCCGCTCGACTCCACGTCCATCGACGCCCCGGTCCCGTCGGTCGTCGAGGCCGCCCGCAACGGCTCGGTCGAGGGCATGCGCGTCGGCGTCGTCAAGCAGTTCCGCGGCGAGGGCTACCAGGCCGGCGTCATCCAGCGGTTCGACGAGTCCGTCGTGCTGCTCAAGGAGCTGGGCGCCGAGATCGTCGAGCTGGACTGCCCGTCCTTCGACCTGGCGCTGTCGGCGTACTACCTGATCGCGCCGTCCGAGTGCTCCTCCAACCTCGCCCGCTTCGACGGCCTGCGCTACGGCCTGCGGACCGGCGACGACGGCACGCACTCCGCAGAGGAGGTCACCTCCCTCACCCGCGAGGCCGGATTCGGCCCCGAGGTCAAGCGCCGCATCATGCTCGGCACGTACGCCCTGTCGAGCGGCTACTACGACGCCTACTACGGCAGCGCCCAGAAGGTCCGCACGCTCATCAAGCAGGACTTCGACAAGGCGTTCGAGCAGGTCGACGTGATCGTCTCCCCGACCACCCCGACCACCGCCTTCGCGATCGGCGAGCGGGCCGACGACCCCATGGCGATGTACCTCGCCGACCTGTGCACCATCCCGACCAACCTGGCGGGCAACGCGGCCATGTCGCTGCCGTGCGGCCTCGCCCCGGAGGACAACCTCCCGGTCGGCCTGCAGATCATCGCCCCCGTCATGAAGGACGACCGCCTGTACAAGGTGGGTGCCGCCGTCGAGGCCGCCTTCGTGGAAAAGTGGGGCCACCCGCTGATCGAGGAGGCTCCGTCACTGTGAGCGCACTGTCCAAGGCCAAGGGCTTCAAGAGCTCCAAGTCCGGTCTCTACGTGTCGATGGCCACGTCGGCGTTCGGCGCCGTCGGTGTCTACAAGCAGATCAAGAAGGCCCGCGGGGACAGCGACACGCTGCGGCTGCTCGACGCCGTCGTGACCGGAGCCGCGGTCGTCACCAACCTGGCCATTCTCTACCGCGAGCTGAAGCGGCTGGGCGACGACGACGTCCTGCTGGGCTGAGAGGGAAGTACTCACCGTGACCACCACGACCGACCTGGTGTCGTACGAGGACGCACTCGCGTCGTACGACCCCGTCATGGGCCTCGAAGTCCATGTCGAACTCGGCACCAAGACCAAGATGTTCTGCGGCTGCTCGACCGCTCTCGGCCAGGACGCCAACACGCAGACCTGCCCGGTCTGCCTCGGCATGCCCGGCGCGCTCCCGGTCGTCAACGCGACCGGCGTCGAGTCCGCCATCAAGATCGGCCTCGCACTGAACTGCGAGATCGCCGAATGGTGCCGCTTCGCCCGGAAGAACTACTTCTATCCGGACATGCCGAAGAACTTCCAGACCTCCCAGTACGACGAGCCGATCGCCTTCAACGGCTACCTCGACGTGCAGCTGGAGGACGGCGAGACCTTCCGCGTGCAGATCGAGCGCGCCCACATGGAGGAGGACACCGGCAAGTCGACGCACGTCGGTGGCGCGACGGGCCGTATCCACGGCGCCTCGCACTCGCTGCTGGACTACAACCGCGCCGGCATCCCGCTCATCGAGATCGTCACCAAGCCGATCGAGGGCGCGGGCGAACGTGCCCCCGAGGTCGCGCGGGCCTACGTCCGTGAGCTGCGCGAGCTCATCAAGGCGCTCGGCGTCTCCGAGGCCCGGATGGAGATGGGCCAGATGCGCTGCGACGTGAACCTGTCGCTGCGCCCGCACGGCACCGAGAAGTTCGGCACCCGCTCCGAGACGAAGAACGTCAACTCGCTCAGGTCCGTGGAGCGCGCGGCCCGCTTCGAGATCCAGCGGCACGCGGCCGTGCTGTCGTCCGGCGGCACGATCATCCAGGAGACCCGGCACTTCCACGAGGACACCGGGTCGACGACCTCGGGCCGGGTGAAGGAGGAGGCCGAGGACTACCGGTACTTCCCGGAGCCCGACCTCGTCCCGGTGGCCCCGTCCCGTGAGTGGGTCGAGGAGCTCCGGGCCGGGCTGCCCGAGCTGCCGCTGGTCCGCCGCAGCCGGCTCCGTGAGGAGTGGGGCATCACGGCCACCGACATGCAGGCGATCCTCAACGCCGGTGCGCTGGAGCCCATCGTCGCCACGATCGAGTCCGGGGCCGACGCCGCCTCCGCCCGCAAGTGGTGGATGGGCGAGCTGGCCCGCAGCGCCAACGAGTCGGGCAAGTCGCTCGACGAGCTCGCGATCACGCCGGCGCAGGTCGCCCGCGTCACCGAGCTCGTCGCGAAGGGCGACCTGAACGACAAGCTGGCCCGGCAGGTCATCGAGGGCGTCCTCGCGGGCGAGGGCACCCCGGACGAGGTCGTCGACAAGCGCGGTCTGAAGGTCGTCTCCGACGAGGGCGCCCTCACCACCGCCGTCGAGGAGGCCATCGCCGGCAACCCGGGCGTCGCGGACAAGATCCGCGGCGGCAAGGTGGCCGCGGCCGGTGCGCTGGTCGGCGCGGTCATGAAGGCCACCCGCGGCCAGGCCGACGCGGCCCGCGTCAAGGAGCTCATCCTGGAGAAGCTGGGCGTCAGCGAGGGCTGACCCCGGCGGACCCGACGAGGGGGGATGCACCGGACCCGGTGCATCCCCCCTCGGCGCTTACACGCGGCGGCCGACGACCCGGGCGAAGCCCAGGACATGCTCCACGTCGGCGTGCATCAGCTCGACCGACCAGCGGGCCATGTCGGCCATGAACTCGCTCGTGCTCTCCTCGGCGCAGACCTCGCTCCACAGCAGCCAGTCGCGCCAGCCGTCGTCGAGCCAGTCGGCCGTCTCGACCTCGACGGCCCCGCTGCGGGCCCACAGCCGCCGCCACCAGGCGGGGGAGTGGAAGGCCCAGAAGCCGGGATCCTTCTCCCAGTACTCCTTCAGGTGCGCCGGCGGCTCGTCGCCCTCCGGCTCCTCCCGCAGCGCCGGCATCACGACACCGATCCGCCCGCCCGGCTTCAGCAGCCGGGTCAGAGTGGGCAGGTACAGGTCGTTGGTGCCGAAGTACTGGTAGGCGTCGACCGAGACGATCGCGTCGAAGGTGCCCTCGCCGAAGGGCAGGTCATGGGCCTCGGCGAACACGGGCAGGACCCGGTCGGCGACACCCGCCTCGGCGATACGCCCGGCGTTGTCGTCGGGCTTGATCCACAGGTCGGCGGCGACGACCTGAACGTCGTACTCCTTGGCGAGGAAGATCGACGTCATGGCACGTCCGCAGCCCAGGTCGAGCACCCGGGAGCCGGGGCTCAGGGTGTCGAGCCCCAGGGCGGGGGCCAGCCACTCCAGCAGCCACAGCGCGTGCGGGCCCATCTGGTTGTCGATGGTCCAGCGGGCGTCGTAGCCGTTGCTGCGGGGGTAGCCGGGGTGGCTCACACGGTCAGTGAGGGGGTCGTCCGAGGTCCGGGAAGTGATGTCCGACATCGGTGAACGGGCTCCTTGAGTCCTTGAGGAAGAACGGGGATGCGTAGGAGCTCGGTCGGACCGTCAAACAATGCACCTGCTTCGGCCGGGCGGCGGGAGGCCGCGGGCGGTTCCTCGGACCGACGGACGCTAACAGCCGGCCCGGCGGCCCCGCACCCGGTTTTCCCCGCCCGGCGCGCTACCGTCTCGGCCATGAGTGGACGTCCTGATTCCGACACCGATCCAGAGACAGCGGACTCGGAGGCGGCCGCCGACCAGGACGAGACCGAGGACCCGGCGGACGACGAGGAAGACGCGCGCCGGGCCCGCTGGACGGCGGCGGGCACCGGCGCCGCACTGACCTTGGCCGGTCTCGCCGCGGCGCTGCTCCGCCTCACCCGCTCCGCACCGGCCCTCGTCCCGGCCGCGTACGCCGGCGGGGCCGCCGTATGCGCTGCCGCAGCCGTGCTGGGTTCCCGCGGGCGCACCCGGCGGGCGCTGTGGCTGCTGGTCGCGGGCGTGATGGTGATGGCGCTGGGGGACCAGTTCGACTGATTCCGGCCGCTGTGAATAAGCCCACGAAACAGACAAATGATCTCGTGTGTTTGTAAGAGTGGCAGCGCATTACTCATGCGTTCTTTGCTGGCTGTTCAGTTCATGTACGACTGTTCCCGGTCAAAGATCCACACAAGGCAACTCCGGGAGCACGATTCGTGGCAGCCCTCGCACGCTGGTGTGTCCAGCGCCGTCTGCTCAGCCTCCTGCTGTGGCTCCTCGCCTTCGCGGGGATCGCCGCGGGCGCCGCCGTCGCCGGCACCACGTACTCGAACGACTACCAGGTCCCCGGCACCGAGTCGGGCCGCGCCACCGAGCTGCTGCACGAGGGCTTCCCGCAGCTCGGCGGGGACAGCGACACCGTCGTCTGGCACACCGCGTCCGGCAGCGTCCGCGCCGCCGACGTCGAGCAGACGATGACCCGCACCCTGGACCGGATCGAGAACCTCCCCGGCGTGGCCTCGGTCACCGGCCCCTACGACGGGCCGGGCACGGGCCGCATCAGCGAGGACGGCCGCACGGCGTACGCCTCCGTCACCTTCGACGACCAGGCCGAGGACATCGCCGAGGGCGAGGCGCAGGCTCTCGTCGACACCGCGAAGAGCGCCGAGACCGACGGGCTCCGGGTGGAGCTGGGCGGCAGCGCCGTCGAGCTCACCGAGTCCTCCGGCGGGCACCTCGCCGAGATCGTCGGCGTGGTCGTCGCCGCGGTGGTGCTGTTCCTCGCCTTCGGCTCGCTCGCCGCCTCCCTGCTGCCCATCGCCACCGCCCTGGTCGGCGTCGGCACCGCCTATGCCGGGATCGTGCTGCTCGGGCACGCCATGACCGTCGCCGACTTCGCGCCGATGCTGGGTCTGCTGATCGGGCTCGGCGTCGGCATCGACTACGCGCTGTTCATCGTCACCCGGCACCGGCGCGGCCTGAAACGCGGGCTGTCCGTCGCCGAGGCCGCCACGAACGCCGTCGCGACCACGGGACGGGCGGTCGTCTTCGCGGGTGCCACCGTGTGCATCGCCCTGCTCGGCATGCTGATCCTGCAGCTGAGCTTCCTCAACGGCGTCGCCATAGCGGCCAGCCTCACCGTCATCCTCACGGTCGCCGCCTCCGTGACCCTGCTGCCCGCCCTGCTGTCCTTCATCGGCATGCGCGCGCTCAGCCGCCGTGAGCGCCGCCGCCTCGCCGAGCACGGGCCGGAACCCGAGCTGCCCACCGGCTTCGCGGCCCGCTGGTCGGCGTTCGTGGAGCGCCACCCCAAGGTGCTCGGCGCGGTCGCCCTGGTCGTCATGGCCGTCCTCGCGCTGCCCACCTTCTCCCTCCACCTGGGCACCTCCGACCAGGGCAACGACCCGAAGACGGCCACCACCCGCCAGGCCTACGACCTGCTCGCCGACGGCTTCGGGCCGGGCGTGAACGGCCCGCTCACCCTCGTCACCGAGGTCGACGGCGCCGACGACAAGCTCGCCCTGGACAACCTCGACGGCACCCTCCGCGCCACCGACGGCGTCGCCTCGGTGACCCCGGTGACGTTCGACCCCGGCGGCCACACCGCGTACCTCACCGTCGTCCCTGAGTCCTCCCCGCAGTCGAAGGACACCAGCGACCTCGTCGACCGGCTGCGCGACGAGGTGCTGCCGCGCGCCGAGTCGGGCACCTCGCTCGATGTCCAGGTGGGCGGCATGACGGCCGGCTACGACGACTTCGCCGACGTCATCGTCTCCAAGCTGCCGGTGTTCGTCGGGGTCGTCATCGGCCTGGGCTGCCTGCTGCTCCTGCTGGCCTTCCGGTCCATCGGCATACCACTGAAGGCCGCCGCGATGAACGTCGCCGCCGTGGCCTCCGCCTTCGGGGTGGTGGTCGCGATCTTCCAGTGGGGCTGGGGCAGCGAACTGCTCGGCCTCGGCAGCGCGGGGCCCATCGAGCCCTTCCTGCCCGTGATCATGGTGTCGGTGCTCTTCGGCCTCTCCATGGACTACCAGGTCTTCCTGGTCAGCCGGATGTACGAGGAGTGGCTGGAGACCGGCGACAACCGCCGGGCCGTGCGCGTCGGCCTTGCCGAGACCAGCCGGGTGATCAACTCGGCCGCGGTCATCATGATCTCCGTCTTCCTGGCCTTCGTCCTCAGCGGCGACCGGGTGATCGCCATGTTCGGCATCGCCCTGGCCGCCGCCGTCGCCCTGGACGCCTTCGTCCTGCGCACGCTGCTCGTCCCGGCCCTGATGCACCTGCTCGGCGGCGCCAACTGGTGGCTGCCCCGCTGGCTGGACAAGCGCATGCCGCGCATCAGCATCGAGCCGCCCGAGAGCCGCGCCGCCCATGAGAGGCTGGCCGCCGCGACGGACGCCGAGGTGGCGGACGTCCTGGCGGAGGAGGAACGGCAGCGGGATGTACGCGATATCCCTGGGTGACGACGCCGAACTGAGGCCCCTGGAACCCTGGCACGCCGGGGAGTTCCTGGCGCACCTGGAGCGGGGGCGGGAGTTCATCGGCCAGTACATCCCGTTCGGGACGACCGAGACGGACCTGCTCTCGGCCCGGGCGAAGCTCCAGCTCTACGCCGATATGCGCGCCGCCGACACGGGGTCCCTGCACGGCCTGTGGCTGGAGGGGACGCTGGTGGGCGGGGTGCTGTTCCTGAACTTCGACGCGGCGAGCGGAAACTGCGAGCTCGGCTGCTGGCTGGAGCCCGCCGGGACCGGGCGCGGACTGGTCACTCGGGCGATGCGGGTCCTCATCGACTGGGCCGTCGAGCAGCGCGGCATCCACCGCGTCGAATGGGTCGCCGCCTCCGGCAACCTGCCGAGCCTGAACGTGGCGCGGCGACTCGCTATGACCCGTGACGGTGTGCGACGCCAGGCCCACCCCTATGGTGGCGTACGGCACGATCTCGAAGTCTGGTCGGTGCTGGCACCCGAGTGGCGCGCGGCACGCGCGCGTGCCGCTCACGACGATCATTAAGAGACTTCTCAGACAGCGACCCTACGGTGCGAAACATGGCAACGAACGCAGTGGACGAGACCGAGGCCACCAAGGCCACGACTGACGAGAAGGCGGTGGACACCACCGAGTCCGACGAGGCGCCCCAGACCGAGGTCCCGGCCGCGGCCGACGACGTGAAGACCAAGGACGAGAGCCCCTCCGGTGTCGGCCAGGGCGCCGCAGCCGTGGTCTCCGCCGCACTGGGCGTCGTCTCGCTCACCGGCAGCTGGACCGGCACCGTGGCCTCCGCGCGGCAGAACCTCATCGGTCAGCTGGAGACCGCGCAGAACGCGGGCGTGGCCCAGCAGATCCAGGCGGTCTACGGCGACGCCTGGCAGACCACCGCCCTGTGGGGCGGCCTGTTCGCGCTGATCGCGCTGGTCGTCGGCGTCGTGACGCTCGCCCGGCCCGCGTTCGGCCCGCCCGGCAGGATCCAGGCCCCCTGGATCAAGTCCGTCGCCTGGGCGGGAGTCGCGCTCGGCGTCATCGGCCTGTTCCTGGCCGTCCTCAAGTACACCGACGTCCTGCTCGGACTGCCGTCCGCGAGCTGAGAGCGCTCAGCCCTGAGGGGTCTCAGGCGGTTCCGTAAGCACCTTACGGAACCCCTGAGGCCCCTCAGCCGCGTCTAAGGCCCCTCCCGCCGCCGAAGATGCGGAACTCTCCCGATGTGGCGGCCCCACCTGGGGGACGAGAGTGAAGTCATCACGGAGAAACACTCCGTGACCGGCTACTTCTCAAGGACACTCCATGTACGAGTTCGAGTTCCAGCAGCTGCGCACCTCCGACCTCATCCGCCGCGCCGACCACGAGCGCCTGGTCCGCGAGGCCGCCCGGGCCCGCCGCGCGGCCCGCCACGAAGCGAACGGAGACTCCGCCGAGCACGAAAGCCATAGCCGCCGCTTCCGCCGGCTCCGGTCCGCCCGGACCGCGTGAACAGCGGGGCGGGACCGGTCGCGGGCGTGGCCGTCCAAGGAGCAGCGGTCGTCGTTCGCACGGGAACGGCGGCCGCTGCTCCGGCTGTTCGACGGAAAACCGGTGCCGCGTTGTCGGACCGGCATGCGATGCTCGGGCCCGTGGAGACCCGGTCCGTCAGCCCCGTGTTCGTCGGCCGTGCCGAGGAACTGGGCACGTTGCACGACGCGCTCGCCCGCGCCCGCGAGGGCGAGCCGCAGGCGCTGCTCATCGGCGGGGAGGCCGGAGTCGGCAAGACCCGCCTGGTGGAGGAGTTCGCCGCCGCCGCCCGCCGCCGCGGGGCGGTGGTCGCACTCGGCGGCTGCGTGGAGATCGGCGCCGACGGGCTGCCCTTCGCCCCCTTCTCCACCGCACTGCGCGCACTGCGCCGCGAACTCCCCGGTGAGCTGACCGCCGCGGCCGCCGGCCAGGAGGAGGAACTGGCGCGGCTGCTGCCCGAGCTGGGCGAGTCGAGGGCCGGGCGGCACGACGAGGACGGCATGGCCCGCCTCTTCGAGCTCACCGCACGCCTGCTGGAGCGGGTCGCCGCCGAGCACACCGTCGTGCTCGCCCTGGAGGATCTGCACTGGGCCGACGCCTCCACCCGCCATCTGCTCTCCTACCTCTTCCGCACCCTGCGCACCGGTCGCCTCGTCGTCCTCGCCACCTACCGCTCCGACGACATCCACCGCCGCCACCCGCTCAGGCCCCTGCTCGCCGAACTCGACCGGCTCCGCACGATCCGCCGCCTCGAACTCGCCCGCTTCAGCCGCGACGAGGTGGGCCGCCAGGTCGCCGGGATCCTCGCCCAGGAACCCGAGCCGGACCGGGTCGACGCGATCTTCGAACGCTCCGACGGCAACGCCTTCTTCGTCGAGGAACTCGCCGTCGCCGCCCACGGGGGCTGCCGGACGGGCCTGACCGACTCCCTGCGCGACCTGCTGCTCGTCCGCGTGGAAGGGCTGCCGGAAGCCGCCCAGCAGGTCGCCCGGATCGTCGCCGAGGGCGGCTCCACCGTCGAGTACCGGCTGCTGTCCGCCGTCGCCCGGCTCGCCGAGGACGATCTCATCGAGGCACTGCGGTCCGCCGTGAACGCCAGCATCCTCGCCCCCGCGCCCGGCGGCGACGGCTACCGCTTCCGCCACTCCCTGGTCCGCGAGGCCGTCAGCGACGACCTTCTCCCCGGCGAACGCTCCCGCCTCAACCGCCGCTACGCCGAAGCCCTGGAGACCGACCCGGCCCTCGTCCCCGCCGACCAGCGGGCGACGCGACTGGCCAGCTACTGGTACCACGCCCACGACGCCGCCAAGGCCCTGCCCGCCGTCCTCGAAGCCTCCGTCGAGGCCCGCCGGCGCCACGCCTACTCCGAGCAACTCCGGCTTCTGGAACGGGCGATGGAGCTGTGGGATGCCGCCCCCGACGCCGTCCGCCGGACCCTGCGCCCCGTCGACCACGCCGAGGTCTACCCGCCCTGCGGCTGCGACCCCGCCTCCACCCCGCTGCGCTACCTGGACCTGCTGGCCGAGGCGGCCGTCGCCGGACGGCTCTGCGGGGAGCGCGAACGAGCCCTGAAGATCACCAAGCGGGCGCTGCGCCTGCTGGACGACGAGGACGACCCCCTGCGCACCGCCTGGTTCTGGATCCAGCGCTCCCGGCTGGTGCAGCGGCTCGCCCGGGGCGACGGCTGGAAGGAGATCGCCACCGCGCAGGACCTGGTCCGCGGCCTGCCGCCGTCCGAGGTGCACGCCGAGGTGCTGGCCACGGCCGCGCACTGGTCGATGCTCCGCGAGCCCGGCCCGGAGGCCCTGACGGCGGCCGAGCGGGCCGTCGAGTACGCGCGCATGGTGGGCGCGGACGAGATCGAGTCCAATGCCCGGCTCACCCTCGGCGGGCTCATGGTCGAGGCCGGGCAGATCGAAGCCGGGCTCGCCCACATGTACGACGTCAGGGACCAGGTGGTGGCCCAGGGACTCGCGGTCGTCGTGGGCCGCAGCCATGTGAACCTGCCCTCCACCCTGGAAGGCATCGGGCGCTCCGAGGAGTCCGTGGAGATCCTGCGTGAGGGGCTGCGGCTCACCTCCAGGATGGGACTGACCGAGTCCGAGGGCTGGGCTTGGGGGAACCTCGCCGAGTCGCTCATCTCCCTGGGGCGCTGGGACGAGGCCGCCGAGGCGGCCGTCAGCGCCCAGCGGCAAGGGCACACGGCCGCGCCCTACGGGGCCGGCGCCAACAGCCTGGCGTTCCTCGCACTCGCCCGCGGCCAGGTGCCTGAGGCTGCCCGCCATCTCGCCGAGGCCCGCGCCTCCTACGGCCCGCACGACCCCATGCCGCAGCACGACCTGCCGATCTCCTGCCTCACCGTCGCCGTCGCCGCCGCCGAGGGCCGCCTGACCGACGCCCGCGCCGAACTGGCCCGCGCCCTGGAGGCCGGCTTCCCGCTCGGCACCCAGCGCTACGCCTGGCCGCTGCTGCTCCAGGCGGCCACCGCCGAGGCCGACGCCCGGGCCCTGCCCGCCGCCCGCGACGGGCGCGAGCAGGTCCTGGACGGCATCTTCGGCACCGTCAAGCGCCTCACCACCCATGCCCCCGTCTGGTTCGCCCACGAACAGTGGGTCCGCGCCGAACTGCACCGCGCCGAGGGCCGGAGCACCCCGGACACCTGGTCGGAGGTGGTGGCCGCCTTCGAGTCCCTGGCCCGGCCCTACGACCTCGCCCGCGTCCGGTACCGCCTGGCCGAGTCCCTGCTGACGCGCGGCGGCGAGGACGAGCGCGAGCGCGCCACGGAACTGCTCCGCCTCTCCCACACCGTCGCCCGTCACCTCGGCGCCCGGCCACTCGCCGAAGCGGCCACCGTGCTCGGCCGGCGCGCCCGCCTCCCGCTCACGCCCCCCGCGGAGCCCCGCCCCGGGCCGGCCGACCCCGCCGAGGCCCTCGGCCTCACCAGCCGGGAACGGGACGTGCTGCGCCTGGTCGCCGCGGGCCACACCAACCGCCGCATCGCACAGGAGCTGTTCATCTCGCCGAAGACCGCGAGCGTGCACGTCTCCAACATCCTGGGCAAGCTCGGTGTCTCCGGGCGGGGCGAGGCCGCGGCGGTGGCGCACCGGCTGGGCCTGTTCCCGGCCGAAATGCTCATGCCGGGTCCGGCGGGCTGAGGCATACGCTGAAAAGGACGTCGCGGATCCCGCGGCCCAGGGAGGCACCGTTGTTCAACGTGTTCGAGGAACTGTTCTCGCCCGGGCGCAAGCACACCCGCGACGAGCAGAACCGCCTGGAACTGACCCGTGAGGACGTCGGGGACGGCGACCCCGGACGCGGGCCGATAGACCTGGCGTCCGGGAAGGTCGTCGTACGCCCGTCCGGCGAGGAGCCCGAGCACCAGCCCCCGGCATGATCCGAACGGCAGCTCCTAGCTCACCCGCAGCTCCAGGATCCGGTCGTCCCCGTCCTTCGCGCTGCCCCGGCCGTCGGTGTTGCTGGTCACCAGCCACAGCCGGTCGCCGCCCGCCGGCACCACCGTGCGCAGCCGGCCGTACTCGCCCTCCAGGAAGGCCTGCGGCTCGGCCGAGGCTTCGGTGCCGTTCAGCGGGATGCGCCACAGCCGCTTGCCGCGCAGGCCCGCCATCCAGATCGACCCCTCGGCATAGGCGATGCCGCTGGGGGAGGCCTCGGCCGTGCTCCACTGGTCGATCGGGTTGTGGAACTCCGAGTCGTCGGACTTGCCCTCGGCCTCCGGCCAGCCGTAGTTGTCGCCCGGCTTGATCGCGTTGAGCTCGTCCCAGGTGTCCTGCCCGAACTCCGCGGCGAACAGCCGCTGCTTTCCGTCCCAGGCGAGGCCCTGCACATTGCGGTGGCCGTAGGAGTACACCGGCGAGTCCGGGAACGGGTTGCCCGGCGCCGGCTCGCCCTCCGGGGTCAGGCGCAGGATCTTGCCCCCCAGGGAGTTCCTGTCCTGGGACAGGCCGGTGTCGCCGCTCTCGCCCGTGCCCACGTACAGCATCTTGTCGGGGCCGAATTCGATGCGGCCGCCGTTGTGGATGAAGCCCTTGGGGATGCCCTTGAAGACCGTGTCGGGCGCGCCGAGCTGCTCGCCGGAGGGCTTCTGCCCGTCGTAGATCATGCGGACGACGCGGTTGTCGGAGGCCGAGGTGAAGTAGGCGTAGACCATGTGGTCCGAGGCGTAGTCGGGGGACAGGGCGATACCGAGGAGGCCGCCCTCGCCGGCCGCCGAGACCCCCGGCACCTCGCCCATCTCGGTTTTCCTGCCCGTCTTCTCGTCGACCCGCAGGATCGTCCCGTCGTCCCGGGAGGCGACGAGCAGGCCGCCGCCCGGCAGCGGAGCGAGACCCCAGGGGGACTCCAGGTCCTCGGCGACGGTGCGCACCACCTTCACCGAGCCCCGGGCGGGAGGTGTCTCCTCGGCGGCCTGCCGCGGCGGTGCGGACGACCCCGGTGCCGTACGGCCCGGGGAGGCGCTCTCGTCCTTGCCGGACGATCCTCCGCCGTCGGAGGAACAACCGGCCGTCAGCAGGAGCGCGGCGGCCAGCACGGTCGGGACGGCTCGACGTGGCACGATCATGGTCCCTTCGACGGGGCAGGTCCTCTCCCTGTCATACACCGCTCGCGGCTCCCAGGTTCCCGATCACGGAACGCCGAACCGGGAACAGGGGGTTTGCCCGAAACGCACCGGGGGGTGGGGCCGGGGCTCAGTCCCACGAGCCCTGGGCCGGCGGCAGCTTCGCTATCTCCCTGAGATCGTCGAGGGTCAGGCGCAGTGCCGCCGCGGCCGTGTTCTCCGTGACCCAGCGCTCCTGCTTCGTACCCGGGACCGGGACCACGTGCGGGCCCTGGGCCAGCACCCACGCGAGGGCGACCTGGGCGGGCGTGACGTCCGTGCCGTGCCGGCGGGCCACGCGGCGCAGTCCCGCGACGACCGGCTGGTTCGCGGCCATCATCTCGGCGGTGAAGCGGGGGTGCCGGGCGCGCGGGTCGTCCGCCTCGAAGCCCGCGCCGGGCCGCAGCCGGCCGGTCAGGTAACCGTTGCCCAGCGGCATCGCGGCGAGGAAACCCACACCCCGCGTCCGGCACCACGGCAGCAAAGTCTCCAGCGCCTCCGGCGACCACACCGACAGCTCCGCCTGCACCGCGCTCACCGGGAAGACCTGCTGCACCCGCTCCAGCTGGCGGATCGTCCCGTCGTGCAGCCGGGACCCGGACCGGCGGCCGGCCCGCGCCCCCACCGCGCACAGGCCCAGCGCCCGTACCTTCCCGGCCTGGACGAGCTCCGCCATCGCGCCCCAGGTCTCCTCCACCGGCACCTCGGGGTCGGCCCGGTGCAGCTGGTAGAGGTCGATGACGTCCGTCTGGAGCCGCCGCAGCGACGCGTCGCAGGCCCGCTTCACATACCCGGGGCGGCCGTTGGCGACGATGTGCTGGTCGCCCACGAGCAGCCCGACCTTCGTCGACACGAACGCGTCGGACCGTCGCTCCTTCAACGCCCGCCCCACCAGCAGCTCGTTGGTGAAGGGGCCGTACATGTCGGCCGTGTCCAGCAGGGACGCGCCCAGGTCGAGCGCCCGGTGCACCGCCCTGAGCGACTCGTCGCCGCGCCGCCTCGACGCGCTGTAGGCCCAGCTCATCGGCATGCACCCGAGTCCGACGGCCCCCACCGCGAGCGCCGCCGCGCCGATCGTCCTGCGCTCCACCTGGTCGTGACCCTCCCTGTTCGAGCCACCCCAACCTAACCTCTGCCGTCGCACGCTCCTGACATAGCCTCCAGAGCATGACTGCTGACGTGTGGCTGCCCATCCCGCCGGACGAGATCGAGGGCCTCCCCGAGGGCCCGGACTACCGCTTCTGGGACGGCGAGGAGGACTTCCCCGCGGACCCGGCCGACTGCGCCTTCTACGTCGTCCCCTACATGAAGCCCAGCCCGCTGTGCGTGCGCCCCATGGGGCGGATGGGCAACGTCCAGGTCGTGCAGACCCTGTCCGCCGGGATCGACCACGTGGAGCCGGGGCTCGGGCACCTGCCTCCGGGCGTGCGGCTGTGCAATGCGCGCGGGGTGCACGAGGCCAGTACCGGCGAGCTCACCCTCGCGCTGATCCTGGCCTCGCTGCGCGGGATCCCCGACTTCGTCCGCGCGCAGGACCGGGGGGAGTGGCTGGGCGGCTTCCGGCCCGCGCTCGCCGACAAGAACGTCCTCATCGTGGGATACGGCTCGATCGGCGAGGCCATCGAGGACCGGCTCGTTCCGTTCGAGGTGGCGCGGGTGGCGCGCGTCGCGCGCTCCGAGCGCACCACGGCGCGCGGTCCGGTGCATCCACTCACCGCACTTCCCGCGCTGCTGCCGGAAGCGGACGTCGTCATCCTGTCCACGCCGCTCACCGAAACCACCCGCGGCCTGGCCGGAGCCGACTTCCTGTCGCGGATGAAGGACGGCGCGCTCCTCGTCAACGTCGCCCGCGGCCCCGTCGTCGACACCAAGGCCCTGCTCGCCGAACTCGAGAGCGGCCGCATCACCGCCGCCCTCGACGTCACCGATCCGGAGCCGCCGGCGCCCGAACACCCCCTGTGGCGTGCGCCGGGGGTACTCATCAGCCCCCACGTCGGCGGACCCACCTCCGCGTTCTTTCCGCGCGCCAAGCGGCTCCTGGTGGACCAGTTGAACCGTTATGTGAACCGGGAGCCGCTCCGCAACGTGATCCTTACGACGGGTGCCTCAAGCGACTGAAAGACCTTCGAGTACCGTCCGCAATCCTTCGGACGCGGTGGGTACTCATCTATCTATTGATCGTTACGGAGCGTAGAGAACCTATGTCCCTGAGTGACGAGACTGGTGTATCGTCCCGACAGGGGCTGCGCCGGGGACTGTTCGGCGCCGGGGACGGACACTTCGGACTGTGAGGGGGGCGACAGGCGATGCACGGCCTTTGGACGAGCGATCCGACGGGGCGGGGCGGCCGGCGGCGACCCTGGCGGACGGCCGCGAGCGGACGCGGTCACCACGCCGATCACGGCGGCCACCACACCCACCACAGTGAACGCAACAGCGGGCACCACACCGGACACAGCCATCACCACCGCAGGCCCGGCAGTCGCAGAAGGCATGACCAGCCGGTCCACCGGGGCCCGCGGGACCCGGGAGCGGCGCGGACCGGGAGGGACCGGTGAGCGCGCCCCCCACCCCCACGCTGGACGGAGCGCTGCGGGCACAGCCTCCGTCACAGAGCGCGCTGCTGCCTCGCACGCCGGTCGCCGGCCACCGGCCGGGTCCGGCCCTCCAACTCGTCCTCGCCCTGACCTGCGCGGGATACGCCGTCGGTTCCGCGCTCGGCTGGGGTTCGAACGAAGTGGCACTGTTCATGGGCGACTTCGGGCTGAGCGCCGCGGCCGCCACCGCCGCCGTCTCGTGCTTCGTCTACGCCCGCAGCCCCCGCACCCGCTTCCGGCCCGCCTGGCTGCTGTTCGGCCTCTCCTCGGCCATGGCCGCCCTGGGCAACCTGGTCTGGGGGTGGTACGAGGTGGTCCTGGGACTGCCCGTGCCCAGCCCCAGTTACGCGGACCTGTTCTTCCTCTGCTTCGCGCCGCCCGCGATCGTCGGGCTGCTCGTGCTCGCCAAGCGGCCGGTCACCAAGGCCGGCTGGGTCTGCCTCGGGCTGGACGCCTGGCTGATCGGCGGATCGCTGCTGACGCTGGCGTGGAGCCTCGCCCTCGCCCAGGCCGCGAAGTCCGAAGGGGCGGGCGTGGCGCACATCGCGCTGTCGCTGGCGTATCCGCTGCTCGACATCGCGCTGGTCAGCATGGTGCTCGCCCTGCACTTCAGGCGGTCCGCGGTGAACCGCTCCGCGGTCAACACCGCCATCGGCGCCCTCGCGCTGACCGTGATGTGCGACGCCCTGTTCACCTCGCCGCTCATGCACCACGACTACCACTCCGGCCAGCTGCTCGACGCGGGCTGGTTCGCCGGTTCGCTGCTCCTGGCGTACGCCCCGTGGGCCGCGCCCCGCGCGGAGGGCGACCGGCACGGCCAGGACCGGCACGGCGCGACGGGGCACACCCGCGTGGTGCACGAGCACGTGCCGGGGCAGCGCAGCGGTCTCCACCACCCGATGCCCCTGCCGGGCGCCGAGCACAGCCGGTACCCGGCCGCCCGGCCCATCTCCGGCTCCCTCGCCGCCCTCACGCCGTACCTCGCGGCCGCCGTGTGCACCCTGGGGATCCTCTACAACGTCCTCAACGGCCGCAGCGTCGACCGCGTGGTCCTGCTGACCGGGGGCACGGTGGTGCTCGCGCTGGTCGTGCGCCAGGGCATCATGCTGCTCGACAACATCACCCTCACCCAGGAACTGGCCCAGAAGGAGAACCACTTCCGCTCCCTGGTGCAGGGCTCCAGCGACGTCATCATGATCGCCGCGCCCAGCGGCGTCCTGAGGTACGTCTCCCCGGCCGCCGCCGGTGTGTACGGCCGCCCGGCGGAAGAGCTGGTGGGGAGGGAACTGGCCCATCTCATCCACCCCGAGGACCTGGGCTGCGTCGTGCACGAGGTGCGCAGATTCCTCGCCGCCAACCCGGTCGAGGAACCCACCACGCGGATCGAGTGCCGCTTCCGCTCGGGTGACGACGGCTGGCTGAACGTCGAGTCGACCGTCAACCGTCATCACGGCGGCCTCATCTTCAACAGCCGGGACGTGACCGAAAGGGTGCGCCTGCAGGCCCAGTTGCAGCACAACGCCGAGCACGACCCACTCACGGACCTGCCCAACCGCGCCCTGTTCACCAAGCGCGTCCAGCACGCCCTCTCAGGCCGCCGCGCCTCCGACCGGGGTGTGGCCCTGCGGAACACGGCCGTGCTGTTCATCGATCTGGACGGCTTCAAGGCCGTCAACGACACGATCGGGCACCAGGCCGGGGACGAACTGCTCGTCCAGGCCGCCCGCAGACTCCAGGAATCCGTCCGGCACGGCGACACCGCGTCCCGGCTCGGCGGGGACGAGTTCGCTGCCCTGATCACCGGGGACAACACCCGCGACCGGGACGCCCGGGAGCGGCACATCCTGGAGCTCGCCGACCGCCTCAGGACGACGCTGTCCCAGCCCTACCTGATCGACGGCAACGATGTCCGTGTCAACGCCTCCATCGGCGTGGCCTTCGCGGAAGCCGGCCTCGGCGCGGGCGAACTGCTGCGCAACGCCGACCTGGCCATGTACCGCGCCAAGGCCGGCGGCAAGGGCCGCGTCGAGCTGTACAAGCCGCAGATGCAGCAGGACGTCGTCCGCAAGGCCGAGCTCGCCACCCGCCTGCGGGCCGCGCTGCACGACGGAGAGTTCGCCCTGCTGCACCAGCCGGTGGTGTCCTTGGAGGATGGCCGGATCACGTCGGTGGCCGCGCAGGCCCGCTGGCGCTCCTCGCAAGGGGTGCTCTTCACCCCGGCGGAGTTCCTGCGGGTGGCCGAGGACGGCGACAAGACCGCCGAGCTGGGCCGGTGGCTGATCGAGGAGGCCGTCGAGCAGGCCGCCGAACGGCACGCGACCGGGCTGTGCGTGCCGGTCGCCGTACGGATGAGTGCCCGCCGGCTGCTGGACCGGTCGATGCCGTTCGGCACGATCGAGGCGCTGCTCACGCGGCACGGGCTGCCGTCCGGGTCGCTGATCATCGAGCTGTCCGATGCCGACCCGAGGGTCTCCCTGGACGAGCTGGAGCGGCGTCTGAGCGCCCTGCGGCGGGTCGGCGTACGGATCGCGCTCGACGGGTTCGGCAGCGGCTACGCGGCGATCACAGCCCTCCGGCGGCTCCCCGTCGACGTCCTGAAGCTCGACCGCGGTCTGGTCGACGGCGTCGTCGAGTCGGCGCGCCTGCACAAGATCACCAGCGGGCTGCTGCGCATCGCGGGCGACCTCGGGATGAAGTCCGTGGCCGAAGGGGTGGATCTGCCCGAGCAGGTCATCGCCCTGCGCGCGATGGGCTGCACGCACGGGCAGGGCATGGCGTTCTCCGGGCCGCTCGACGAGTACCGGCTCCGCCGGGCGCTCGCCGCCGGCCGGTATCCGGTGCCGAACGGGCCGTCCGAACCGGCGTTCGCGGGCGGCGCCCCGCGGGTGTACAGCTCGGGTGTGTCCGCCGTCATCGGAGGCGGCACGGTCCTCCGCTCACATAATGAGACTCCCGTCCCACCCACTTGACAGTGAGTGCGTGCCGGGGGGAGGGTCAGTGCCATGCGCACCCGAATTCTCGTACTTGGAAAGCGCGTCGGCTGACGCTGAGCCTCGACCGCTCAGCGACCCCACCCGGCGCGCTCCCCTCGCTTGCCTTATGGCACGAGGGGTTTTTTGTTGCACAGGCGCCTGTCGTGCAGCAGCCGAAGACCGCACAAACCTCGCATAAACCCTCAGCATCTGAGAAGAGAATGCCGATGACCGAGCAGGCCACCGGGGCCCACCACCCGCAGCCCCGGCCCCGATCCGGAGGACACCACTCCGCCCCCGAGCAGGTGACGGGCGCACAGTCCCTCATCCGCTCTCTCGAGGAGGTCGGCGCCGACACGGTATTCGGCATTCCCGGCGGTGCGATCCTCCCGGCCTACGACCCGCTGATGGACTCCACCAGGGTGCGCCACGTCCTGGTCCGTCACGAGCAGGGCGCCGGTCACGCCGCCACCGGCTACGCGCAGGCCACCGGCAGGGTCGGTGTCTGCATGGCCACCTCGGGCCCCGGCGCCACCAACCTGGTCACCCCCATCGCCGACGCGCACATGGACTCCGTGCCGCTGGTCGCGATCACCGGCCAGGTGGCGTCCAAGGCGATCGGCACGGACGCCTTCCAGGAGGCGGACATCGTCGGCATCACCATGCCGATCACCAAGCACAACTTCCTCGTCACCAAGGCCGAGGACATCCCGCAGGTCATCGCCCAGGCGTTCCACATCGCCTCCACCGGCCGTCCCGGCCCGGTCCTGGTCGACATCGCCAAGGACGCCCTCCAGGCCAAGACCACCTTCGCCTGGCCGCCCGCCATGGACCTGCCCGGCTACCGCCCGGTGACCAAGCCGCACGCCAAGCAGATCCGCGAGGCCGCCAAGCTGATCACGCAGGCCAAGCGGCCGGTGCTGTACGTCGGCGGCGGCGTGCTCAAGGCCAAGGCCACCGCCGAGCTGAAGGTCCTCGCCGAGCTGACCGGCGCGCCGGTCACCACCACCCTGATGGCGCTCGGCTCGTTCCCGGACAACCACCCGCAGCACCTGGGCATGCCCGGCATGCACGGCTCGGTGGCCGCCGTCACCGCTCTGCAGAAGGCCGACCTGCTCGTCGCCCTCGGTGCCCGCTTCGACGACCGCGTCACCGGCAAGCTGGACAGCTTCGCCCCCTTCGCCAAGATCGTCCACGCGGACATCGACCCGGCCGAGATCGGCAAGAACCGCGCCGCCGACGTGCCGATCGTCGGGGACGCCCGCGAGGTCATCGCCGACCTGATCCAGGCCGTCCAGAAGGAGCACAGCGAGGGCCACCAGGGCGACTACAGCGCCTGGTGGAAGGACCTGAGCCGCTGGCGCGACACCTACCCGCTCGGCTACGACCAGCCCGCAGACGGCTCGCTCTCCCCGCAGCAGGTCATCGAGCGCATCGGACAGCTCGCCCCCGAGGGCACGATCTTCGCGGCGGGCGTCGGCCAGCACCAGATGTGGGCCGCGCACTTCATCGACTACGACAAGCCGGGCACCTGGCTGAACTCCGGCGGTGCCGGGACGATGGGCTACGCCGTTCCGGCCGCCATGGGCGCCAAGGCCGGAGCGCCGGAGCAGGCCGTCTGGGCGATCGACGGCGACGGCTGCTTCCAGATGACCAACCAGGAGCTCACCACCTGCGCCCTGAACAACATCCCGATCAAGGTCGCCGTCATCAACAACGGCGCCCTCGGGATGGTCCGCCAGTGGCAGACCCTCTTCTACAACCAGCGGTACTCCAACACCGTCCTGCACTCCGGCCCGGACGACGTCAACCCCCAGGCCCGCGGCACCCGCGTCCCCGACTTCGTGAAGCTGTCGGAGGCCATGGGCTGCTACGCGATCCGCTGCGAGTCCCCGGACGACCTCGACAAGGTCATCGAAGAGGCGAACTCCATCAACGACCGCCCGGTGGTCGTCGACTTCATCGTCCACGAGGACGCGATGGTGTGGCCGATGGTCGCCGCCGGCACCTCCAACGACGAGATCATGGCCGCCCGGGACGTCCGCCCCGACTTCGGCGACAACGAAGACGACTGAGAGCCGCAGGTAAAGGAATCAGACCCATGTCCAAGCACACGCTCTCCGTCCTGGTGGAGAACACGCCCGGCATCCTCGCCCGGATCGCCGCCCTGTTCTCCCGCCGTGGCTTCAACATCGACTCCCTCGCGGTCGGCGTCACCGAACACCCCGACATCTCCCGCATCACCATCGTCGTGGGGGTGGAGGACCTGCCGCTGGAGCAGGTGACCAAGCAGCTCAACAAGCTCGTCAACGTGCTGAAGATCGTCGAGCTGGAGCCGGCGCAGGCGGTGCAGCGCGAACTCGTTCTGGTGAAGGTGCGCGCCGACAACGAGACGCGCTCCCAGATCGTCGAGATCGTCCAGCTGTTCCGCGCCAAGACCGTCGACGTCTCCCCGGAGGCCGTCACCATCGAGGCCACCGGATCCGGCGAGAAGCTGACCGCGATGCTCAAGATGCTGGAGCCGTACGGCATCAAGGAGCTCGTCCAGTCCGGCACGATCGCGATCGGCCGCGGCGCCCGTTCCATCACGGACCGGTCGCTGCGCGCCCTGGACCGGTCGGCGTAACACCTGGAAACGGGCGGCCGGCGCGCCGTCGGCCGCCCGTATTCCGAGACCCTCACGCTTCCCTTCCGCCCCCCGTCATACGGTGGGACGCAACACCTGCACTCCCGAGGAGAGAACCCAAAGTGGCCGAGCTGTTCTACGACGCCGACGCCGACCTGTCCATCATCCAGGGCCGCAAGGTCGCGGTCATCGGTTACGGCAGCCAGGGCCACGCCCACGCGCTGTCGCTCCGTGACTCGGGTGTCGACGTCCGCGTCGGTCTGCACGAGGGCTCCAAGTCCAAGGCCAAGGCCGAGGAGCAGGGCCTGCGCGTGGTGAGCCCCTCGGAGGCCGCCGCCGAGGCCGACGTCATCATGATCCTCGTCCCGGACCCCATCCAGGCCCAGGTCTACGAGGAGCACATCGCCCCGAACCTGAACGACGGCGACGCGCTGTTCTTCGGCCACGGCCTGAACATCCGCTACGGCTTCATCAAGCCCCCGGCCGGCGTCGACGTCTGCATGGTCGCCCCGAAGGGCCCGGGCCACCTGGTGCGCCGGCAGTACGAGGAGGGCCGCGGCGTTCCCTGCATCGCCGCCGTCGAGCAGGACGCCACGGGCAACGCCTTCGCGCTGGCCCTGTCGTACGCGAAGGGCATCGGCGGCACCCGCGCCGGCGTCATCAAGACGACCTTCACCGAGGAGACCGAGACCGACCTGTTCGGTGAGCAGGCCGTTCTCTGCGGTGGCACCGCGGCGCTGGTCAAGGCGGGCTTCGAGACGCTGACCGAGGCCGGCTACCAGCCGGAGATCGCCTACTTCGAGTGCCTGCACGAGCTGAAGCTGATCGTGGACCTCATGTACGAGGGCGGCCTGGAGAAGATGCGCTGGTCGATCTCGGAGACCGCCGAGTGGGGCGACTACGTCACCGGCCCGCGGATCATCACGGACGCCACCAAGGCCGAGATGAAGAAGGTCCTCGCCGAGATCCAGGACGGCACCTTCGCGCAGCAGTGGATGGACGAGTACCACGGCGGCCTGAAGAAGTACAACGAGTACAAGAAGCAGGACTCCGAGCACCTGCTGGAGACCACCGGCAAGGAGCTGCGCAAGCTCATGAGCTGGGTCGACGAGGAGGCGTAAGCCGCCTGCCCGGGTCCTGCCGTCATCTTCCCGTCGTCCGCCCGGAGGGCGTGCCAGGCGTCGCCGGGCAGGCGGGAAGGTGACGGCAGGACCCGAGGGGCCGGAGCATTCCGCTCCGGCCCCTTCGGCGAACCCCGGGTAACGTCGGTGGTACGGCGTTGTCCATCCCGTCCGGCCACGGACGGGTGATCCTTCCGCAGCGGCACAGGACGATGCCCCCGGCGCCACTAGACTGCTGCACACATACGCGTCAGGCCCACAGCGTCGTGCGTCTTCCACGCGGCCACCACCCTCCACCGCCTGCGGCCGTCGGGACGGCCGTCCGCAGCACTGGACTTGTGAGGACTCACGTGAGCTCGAAACCCGTCGTACTCATCGCTGAAGAGCTGTCGCCCGCCACCGTCGACGCGCTGGGCCCGGACTTCGAGATCCGGCACTGCAACGGCGCGGACCGGGCCGAGCTGCTCCCGGCCATCGCCGATGTGGACGCGATCCTGGTCCGCTCGGCCACCAAGGTCGACGCCGAGGCGATCGCCGCCGCGAACAAGCTGAAGGTCGTCGCACGAGCCGGCGTCGGCCTGGACAACGTGGACGTCTCCGCCGCCACCAAGGCCGGCGTGATGGTCGTCAACGCCCCGACCTCCAACATCGTGACCGCCGCCGAGCTGGCCTGCGGTCTGCTGGTCGCCACGGCCCGCAACATCCCGCAGGCCAACGCCGCGCTGAAGAACGGCGAGTGGAAGCGCAGCAAGTACACCGGCGTCGAGCTGGCCGAGAAGACCCTCGGTGTCGTCGGCCTCGGCCGCATCGGCGCGCTCGTCGCGCAGCGCATGTCGGCCTTCGGCATGAAGGTCGTCGCCTACGACCCCTACGTGCAGCCGGCGCGCGCCGCCCAGATGGGCGTCAAGGTTCTGTCGCTGGACGAGCTGCTCGAGGTCTCCGACTTCATCACCGTCCACCTCCCCAAGACCCCCGAGACCCTCGGTCTGATCGGTGACGAGGCGCTGCGCAAGGTCAAGCCGAGCGTGCGCATCGTCAACGCCGCGCGTGGCGGGATCGTCGACGAGGAGGCGCTGTACTCCGCCCTCAAGGAGGGCCGGGTCGCCGGTGCCGGTCTCGACGTGTACGCGAAGGAGCCCTGCACGGACTCCCCGCTGTTCGAGTTCGACCAAGTCGTGGCCACCCCGCACCTCGGCGCCTCCACCGACGAGGCGCAGGAGAAGGCCGGTATCGCCGTCGCCCGCTCGGTGCGTCTCGCCCTCGCCGGTGAGCTCGTGCCGGACGCGGTGAACGTGCAGGGTGGTGTCATCGCCGAGGACGTCAAGCCGGGTCTGCCGCTCGCCGAGCGGCTCGGCCGGATCTTCACCGCGCTCGCCGGTGAGGTCGCGGTCCGCCTCGACGTCGAGGTCTACGGCGAGATCACCCAGCACGATGTGAAGGTGCTGGAGCTCTCCGCGCTCAAGGGTGTCTTCGAGGACGTCGTCGACGAGACGGTGTCGTACGTCAATGCCCCGCTGTTCGCGCAGGAGCGCGGCGTCGAGGTGCGCCTCACCACCAGCTCCGAGGCGACCGAGCACCGCAACGTGGTCACGGTGCGCGGCACCCTCGCCGACGGCGAGGAGGTGTCGGTGTCCGGCACGCTGGCCGGCCCCAAGCACCTCCAGAAGATCGTGGCCGTCGGGGAGTTCGACGTCGACCTCGCGCTCGCCGACCACATGATCGTGCTGAAGTACGAGGACCGCCCCGGTGTCGTCGGCACGGTGGGCCGCATCCTCGGTGAGGCGGGCCTCAACATCGCCGGCATGCAGGTGTCGCGGGCGGCGGCCGGCGGCGAGGCGCTGGCGGTGCTGACCGTGGACGACACGGTGACCGCCGGTGTGCTGGCCGAGGTGGCCGCCGAGATCGGTGCGACCTCGGCTCGCTCCGTGAACCTGGCCTGACCTTCCGGGGGCTGCCGCCCCCGGACCTCCTGTTCCTCACACGCCGGACGGGCTGAGTTGATCAGCCTGTCCGGCGTTTTCCCGTACCCGTACCCGTCGCAGGGTCAGCACCGCCGCTGCCGCCGCACCGGCCAGCAGCACCGCGCCCGTGACCGCCGCCGCGTGCATGCCGCTGGTGAAGGCCTCACGTGCCGCCGTCGCCAGGGCGTCTCCCGCGCGCCCCGGGAGCCGGTCGGCCACGGCCAGGGCGCCGCCCAGGGTCTCCTGGGCCGCGGCGGGGGCCGAGGAAGGGATCTCGTGGCGGTAGACGGCCGTGCCGATGGAGCCGAGGAACGCCATGCTCAGTGCGCCGCCGAACTCCGTGCCGGTCTCCAGCACGGACGACGCCGCGCCCGCCCTCTCCACCGGAGCCGAGCTCAGGGCCAGGTCGGCCACCTGGGACATGACGGTGACGATGCCGCAGGCCAGGACGGCGCACGCGGTCAGCAGCAGCCAGAGGGAGTCCGTACCGGCCAGGGCCAGCATCAGGTAGCCGCACGAGGTGACCGCGAAGCCTCCGCCGACGACGTACGCGCGGGGAACGCCCCGCTGCACGAGGTGGGCGCCGACCGGAGCCGCGAGTGCGATGGGCACCGACGGCAGCAGGCTCCACAGCGCCGCCTCCAGCGGGCCCTTGTCGAGGACCGACTGGATGTACTGGGTCGTGAAGTACGCCGATCCCATCATGCCGAAGGCGGCGACGAGGTTGAGGACGACGGACGGGCTGAAGCCGCGGCCCCGGAACAGCTCCGGCGGGATCAGCGGGGAGGCCGCCGTGCGCTGGCGGTGGACGAACAGCGCGGCGAAGAGCAGGCCGACGGTCACCGACATCACGTACCGCACGTTCCAGCCCTCGGACGCGAGTTCCTTCAGGCCGTAGATCACGGGGAGGACCGCCGCCATCGACAGGGGCACGCTCAGCAGGTCGAAGCGGCCGGGGCCGGGGTTGCGCGACTCGGGCAGCAGGACGGGTCCCAGGGCCAGGAGCAGCAGCATCGCGGGCAGGTTGACGAGGAAGACCGAGCCCCACCAGAAGTGCTCGACGAGCACCCCGCTCATCACCGAGCCGAGCGCGATGCCGGCCGTCATCACGCCCGACCACACACCGATCGCCTTGGTGCGCTGCGCGGGGTCGGTGAACATCGTGCGCACGAGCGCCATCGTGGACGGCATCAGCGTCGCGCCGCCGATGCCGAGCACCGCGCGGGCGGCGATCAGGGTTTCGGCACTGGTGGCGTAGGCCGCGACCAGGGAGGCCGTACCGAAGGCGGCGGCGCCGATCAGCAACAGCCTGCGGCGGCCGATGCGGTCGCCGAGCGAGCCCATCGTCATCAGCAGGCCCGCCAGCACGAAGCCGTAGATGTCGAAGATCCACAGCTGCTGGGTGGCGCTCGGCTCCAGGTCGGCGCTGATCGCGGGGATCGCGAAGTAGAGCACGGACACGTCCATCGAGACCAGCAGCAGCGGCAGCATCAGGACGCCGAGTGCCGTCCATTCACGGCGGCCGGCGCGGACGGGAGGGGGTGGGTTCGTCGTCATGAGCAGGACTGTACGAGCGTGTTAGACGTCTGTCTAGTACGCCTGTTTAAGACGGTCGTCTGGATCGGGGAGTAGGGTGGCGAGCCATGGGACACCGTGAGGATCTGCTCGAGGGCGCCAAGCGCTGCCTGCTGGCGAAGGGCTTCCTGCGCACGACCGCGCGCGACATCGTCAAGGAGTCGGGGACCAACCTGGCGTCGATCGGCTACCACTACGGCTCGAAGGACGCGCTGCTGGCGCAGGCGTACGTCGAGATGGTGGAGGGCATGTCGGACGCCTTCGAGGGCGGCGGCGAACTGCGGGGCGAGCCGGGTTCGCTGGAGCGGTTCACCGAGGTCTGGGCGAACATCATCGGGACCATGCGCGACCCCGGGTCCATGTGGCGGCTCAGCATGGAGATCGTCGCCATGGGGGACCAGCTGCCGGAGGTGCGGGAGCATCTCGCCCGGGCCCAGCGGGAGGGGGCGCGCGGCATCGTCACGCTCTTCCACGGAGGGCGCGAGGAGGACGTCCCCGAGGAGCGGGTGGACACCCTCGGGTACTTCTACCTGACCCTGATGATGGGGCTCATGGCGCAGTGGACGTTCGACCCCGAGAGGGCGCCGGAGGCGGGTCAGCTGGCGGCGGGGCTCCGCCAGGTGATCGAGGGCGTCAAGGAGACGTGACGCGCCCCTCGCGCATCTCGATCACCCGGTCCGCGAAGTGCCGGACGACCGCCCGGTCGTGGCAGATGAACAGGTAGCCGAGGCCCAGGTCGTCCTGGAGGCCGGCGAGCAGGTTGAGCACGCCCGCCCGTACCGACGGGTCGAGTGAGGACACCGGTTCGTCCAGGACCAGCAGGCGAGGATCGGAGGCCAGGGCACGGGCGATGCCGGCCCGCTGGCACTGGCCGCCGGAGAGTTCGTGCGGCCGGCGGTCGCCGTAGGCGGGGTCGAGGCCGACGCGGTCGAGGAGTCCGGCGACGCGGTCGGGGCCGTCGGTGGGGTGCCAGCGGCCCTGGACCCTCAGTGGTTCGGCGATCGCGTCCCGGATGCGGTGGCGGGGGCTGAGCGTGCCGTACGGATCCTGGAAGACGGGCTGCATGCGGGGGCGCAGGGAGCGCAGTTCGCGTTCCGGGAGGGACGTCAGCTCCCTGCCTTCGAAGCGCACTCGTCCGGCGTCCGGGCGGCGCAGCTGGAGAACCGCCAGGGCGGTGGACGACTTGCCGCAGCCGGACGGGCCGTTCAGGGCGAGGGTCTCGCCGGCGGCCAGGGAGAAGGAGACGCCGTCCACGGCGGTGACCGGGCCGTAGCGGACGACCAGGTCGCGGACATCGAGCAGAGGATCGTCGCTCATGCGGACTGCCGCTCCTCGAGGAACAGGTCGGTGGCCGGGTGGGGGAGCTCCTCCGGGCGGTGGCAGGCGAGCAGGCGGCCGGCCACCTGCCGGGGCTCCGGTTCCGCCGTGTGGCAGGGGCCCGCCGCGAGTGGGCAGCGGGGGGCGAACGCACAGCCCGGCGGGAGCGCGCCCGGGGCGGGCGGGGTGCCGTGCAGGGCGGGAAGGCGGCGGCCCGGGGCCGCGTGGTGCGGGAGGGAGGCGAGCAGGCCGGCCGTGTAGGGGGCGCGGGGCCGCGTCAGTACCTCGCCCGCCGCGCCGAGTTCGGTGAGGCGGCCGGCGTACAGGACCAGCACACGGTCCGCATGACCCTCTACGGCGTCCATGTCGTGCGTGACCAGGACGAGCGCGGCGCCGACGGCCTCCCGCTGCTCGGCGAGCAGCCGCAGCACCTGGTCGCGGCGCTCCTCGTCGAGGGCGGTGGTGGGCTCGTCGGCGACCACGATGTCCGGCTCGTTGATCGTGGCCATGGCGATCACCGCGCGCTGCCGCATACCGCCGGAGTACTCGTGGGGGTAGGCCCGCGCCCTGCGCGCCGCGTCCGGGATGCCGACGCGGTCGAGCGCCGCGACCGCCCGGGCCCGGGCCTCCTTGCGGGAGACGCCGGCCACCGACCGGACGGCGGCGGCGAGTTGGTCGCCCACCCGGTGCACGGGCGACAACGCGGACAGGGCGTCCTGCGGGACCAGGGAGACGCGGTGGCCGCGCTGGGCCGAGAGGTCCGGACTGATCGTCCCGCTCGTGGCCGCGGCGCGCGGCAGCATGCCGAGAAGCGCGCGGGCCGTGAGGGACTTGCCCGCTCCCGACTCGCCGACGATCGCCAGCACTTCGCGCGGTCGGACGTCGAAGGACAGGCCGCGTACCACCTCGACCCCGTCGAAGGAGATCCGCAGCTCGCGCACCGACAGCAGTGACTCAGACTCCAACGGGGGCCTCCTTCTCGACCGGAGCCGGGGTGACGCGCCGTATCCTCCGGCCCTGTGTCAGGGCCGCCCCCGACACCGCGAGGCCGGCGAGCAGGGCCAGCGCCACCGCCGGGGCGAGGGCCGCCCACGGGGCGCGCTCCACGTAGGCGCGGGACTCGTCGAGCAGCAGACCCCACTCGGGCGCGGGCGGCTGGGCGCCCAGACCCAGGAAGCCCAGTGAGGCCAGGGCCAGGGCGATGCCCGGCAGGCGCAGCAGGGCGTGCCGGGCGACGGGGGCGGCCACGGACGGCAGGACGTGCCGGGTGAGGATCCAGAACGGACTCGCTCCGATGGCCCGTTGAGCGGTCAGGAACGCCGACGCCCGTACCTCCTGCACCAGCGCCGCCGCGTGCGCGGACAGGGCCGGCCAGGAGATCAGCGCGACCGCGAGGGCGGCGCCGCCGGTGCCGGGACCGGCGGCTGCCGCCACCAGGATGCCGACGATCACCGGGGGCAGGGCGTTGGCGATGTCCGCCGCGCCCTCCGCGATCCGGGGCAGGAAACCGAGGGCGAGCGCGACCAGCAGGCTCAGCAGGCAGACGCCGGCCGCCGTGCCGACCGTGGAGGCGGCGCCGTGGCCCAGCCGGGCGAGCACGTCACGGCCGAGGCCGTCGGTGCCCAGCGGATGGGCCCAGGAGGGCGCGGCCAGCCGTGCCGTGGTGTTCACGGCGTACGGGTCGCGCAGCAGGCCCCAGCCGATGGTCACGGCGAGGACGGTGAACAGCGACAACGGGATCGCCGGATGTGCGCGGACCGGCCGTGCCGGAGGCAGTGCCAGCGAGGCGTCCCGCAGCGCCGGGCCGAGCAGCTGCCGCCGGGCGAGTGCCGCCAGAGCGCCCGTGACCAGGCCGAGCGCGAGCAGCGCCAGCACCGAGCCCTGGAGCAGCGGCAGATCCTGCGACTTGGCCGCACCGAGCGCGGTACGGCCGATGCCCGGCACGGCGAAGACCGTCTCCACGGCGACGGCGCCGCCGGTGAACCCCACGGCGACCATGCCGAACTGCGGGACCAGGGGCGGCAGGGCGCGGCGCAGCGCAGCGCCGGCGATCCGCGGTCGGCTCACCCCGGCGCCCCGCCACAGCTCCACCCACCGCTCGTCGAGCACGGCGGGCAGCGCGTCCGCGACCAGACGGCCGAGCAGCCCGCCGCCGGGGATGCCGAGGGCCACGGCGGGCAGGACCATGTTCTCCGGCCCCACCCAGCCCGACGTCGGCAGCCACCCCAGCCACACCCCGAACACCAGTAGCCCGACGGTGGCCAGCAGGAACTCGGGTACGGCGGCCAGCATCGCGGCCCACGCCCCGGCCGAGGCCCGGCCCCGCACCAGCACCGGCGCGACCAGCGCGCACGCCAGCAGCAGCGCCACGGCGAGCGAGGCCCCCATCAGCGCCAGCGACACCTGGAGCCCGGAGACCACGGACGGCAGAACCTCGGTGCCCGACACCCAGGAGGTGCCGAGGTCGCCGCGCAGCAGGTCCGAGGCCCAGTCGCCCAGCAGGGACAGGGGCCCGGCGTCCAGGCCGAGGTCCCGCCGTACGGAGTCCAGGGCTTCCTCGGTCGGGTCCTGCTCGGCGGAGCGGGCCCGCAGCACGGCCAGCGCCGGGTCCCTGCCGGAAAGCCAGGGCAGCAGCCCGACGGCGGTCAGGACGGTGATCAGGCAGAGCAGGCGGGTCAGCGCGGCGGCACCGGCCAACCTCCTTATACGGGCGATCACTTGACGTAGGTGTCCGCCGTGACCAGCTCCCGCTCACGCGGGTCGTGGGCCGCGTCGGCCACACCGGCGGCGTCGCCCTGGATCACGCGCTCGTGCAGCATGGGCACGGCGGCGTCGGTGCCGAGCACGGCGGCCTCGGCGGCGATGACCGCCTTGCGCCGGGCGTCACCGGTCGGGGTCCGGCCGGCCTTCTCCAGGGCCTTGTCCACGTCGGCGTCCGCGAGCTGGGAGATGTTGAAGGAGCCGTCGGAGGCGAAGTCGCTGTAGAGGTAGGCGGCCGGGTCGCCGGAGTCGAGGACGGTGGCGCGGGAGAGGATGAACGCGTCGAACTCGCCCGCCAGCGCGTCGGACTCGATGTTGGCGTACTCGCGGACGTCGAGCTTCACCTTGAAACCGGCCTTCTGCAGCTGCTGTTGCAGCGCGGCGGCGACCTCGGGCAGCTCGGCGCGGTCGGTGAAGGTGCCGAGGGTGATCGTCTTGCCGGCCGGGGCACCGGCCTTGGCCCGCCGTACCGGCTTCCGTAGCTCGGCCGCCCACGGGAGCGCGGGCCCGAGCAGCCCGTCGGCGACGTCGGCGCGCCCCTCGTACACGCCCTTCACGATCGACTCGGCGTCGATCGCCTCGCGGGCCGCCGCCCGCACCGCGGCGTCCTTGAAGGCGCCCTTCTCGGTGTTGAGGTACAGGGTGTTGGTGCGCGGCATGGGGACCTCGGTGATCAGGTCCTGGTCCAGCACCGCCGCCTGCGACACCGGGACCGCCTCGACGATGTCGGCCTCGCCGCTGCGCAGGGCGGCGGCGCGGGCGGTGCCGTCGGGCACGAACCGCACGTCGATGCCGGGGGCCTTGGCCTTCGTGCCCCAGTAGCCGTCGTAGCGGTCGAGGGCGGCGGAGGAGGTGCCGTTGACCTTCGTCAGCTCGAAGGGGCCGGTGCCCGCGCCGACGGGGTTGACGGCCTTGCCCCGGTAGGCCTTGGCGGCCAGGATCGACAGCTGCGGGGAGCTGAGCCGCTGCGGGACCAGGGGGTCCACGGTGGCGGTGGTGACGGTGACCTTGTCGCCGTCGGCCTTCGCGGTCAGGTCCACGCCGTCGAGGATGCGGGGCTTGGGGGAGGCGGCGGCGGCCCTGGTGAGGGAGTTGACAACGGCTTCGGCGGTGAGCTTCGTCCCGTCGTGGAAGGTGACTCCGTCGCGCAGGGTGAAGCTCCAGCTCGGGCCGGACTGCTTCCACTCGGTGGCGAGGGCGGGCTCGGCGTCACCGTCCGCGTCGAGCTTCACGAGGGTCTCGGCCGTGGACCAGCGCGACAGTTTGAACGCGTCGTCCGACAGTGGGGACAGGCCGGAACGCGGTGGCTGCATCATCGCCAGGCGGATGCGCTTGCCCTGGCCGGAGGCGGAGTCGCTGCCCCCGGAGAAGCATCCGGTGAGCAGGGCGGATGCCGCGCCGACGGCTATGAGGGGGACGAGACGGGCGGGCACGCGCACGGGACACCTCGGTAAAGGCATGGTCAATGGTTGAACGCGCCACGACCGTAGCACGATGACAATCGTTTTCAGAAGTGTGCCCGCTGTCAGGGGATGTCAGGGGACCGGGCGGAAGTACTTCCGCAGCGCCCAGGCCGCGAGTTGCCGACCGGTGGCGTTGCCCACCTCGTCGGCCGTCCGGGTGTGGATGCCGCCCCAGACCCGGGCGTCGACGACGTCCCGGTCGTACTCGTGGGCGTAGCGGTAGTGGCGGGAGGCGCCGGTGGTGGTCGACCGGATGTGCAGGTCGACGCGGGAGGTGCCGAGGACCCCGGTCAGCATGCGCATCAGCGCACCGCCCATGGTGGCGTGGCCGCTGAGGTAGTCGGGATGCGCCGGGGTGACGAGCAGCGGTTCCCAGTCCCGGTCCGCACGGGTCGCCGGGTTGCCGTCGGTGTCCGCCTCGCGGATGGCGGTGACGGGCCGCCAGGTGCCGTAGTGGAGCTTGGCGTCCCAGGCGGTGATGACGGCGTCCGCCTGGGCCGTGTTGGCCGCCGCGTACAGACGTGCCGTCTCGGCGATGCCGAACCCGTGCCGGGTGGCGTGGTCGCCCAGAGCCCCTTGCAGGTCCAGGTTGGTGAGGTACCGCGCGGTGTCCGTCTGTTCGGGGGTCCGCTGCGATCCGGTCCGGCCTCCGTAGGCCGCCACTTCGTTCAGGTCCTTCGCGTACCGGGCGGAGCGGAGTGCCGGGGGCGGGCCGGGGCGGAACTGGTGCGGGGAGTCCAGCAGCAGCGGCCGGACCCTGCCGATCCAGCCATTGCCGAAGGGCTCGTGGCCGGGCGGGGTCGGACGCCAGACTCCGGGATGCGGGCGGGCGGGAAAGGGCACCGAGGCGCCGCGGCCGTCATCGCGGCGGAGGTCGATGATGTGGTCGGCGGCGAGCTTCCCGAACGCGACGCCCTCGTCCTCGGCCGCACCGTCGGGGATCTTCGCGAGGGAGCCGTTCAGGGCGGCATCCAGCCGGGGCGCGGCCCCGGGGAAGTAGTGGCGCAGTGTCCGGTGCGCCGCCGCGGCGGCAGCCGCCGCGGGCGAGGCCGTACGAGGCGCCCGCTCGTCCCACTTGTACGGGGTGAAGCGGCCCTCGATGCCGACGACGGCGTTGTAGACGGCGGTGGAGACGTACGCCTCCCAGAAGAACGACTCGGGCGGCACCGGGCGGGCCTCGGCCTCGATGGTGGCATCCGCGGTGCGCATCCACTCGATGACGGTCGAAGCGCTCCGTTCGTCCTGCCCGGCCCCGTACTCCGGTGCCGCGCCACGGCCGGCCCCGGCACTCGCGTGGGCGCCCGGCAGCGCGAGCGCGAGCACCCCGCAGGCCAGCCCCGCCACCACCGTTCGCGTCGCAGACCAGGCGCGTCGGTTGCGCACGTGAACTCCTCCCAGCCGATGGCACACCAGGAGAAACGTGACCACGCGCGGCACCCGACCAGCGTGGGTCCGTCGTGGAACCGCCCGTTCGGGCGACGGGGCTCACCCGGACGGCCCGATGTCCTGACCGTGTGTGAGCCGGGCCCCCTTCAAGGCCATGTGCAGGAGCAGGCGGTCCTCGCCGTCGTCCAGGTCGAGGCCGGTGAGCTTCTCGATCCGGGACAGGCGGTAGTACAGGGTCTGGCGGTGGATGCCCAGCTCGGCGGCGGCCCGGCCGGCCTGGCCGGCGCAGTCGAGGTAGACCTCGGCGGTACGGGCGAGGTCGTGGTGGACCGGGGCGAGCAGCGTGCGGGCGACGGGGTCGTGGGCGACTTCCGGCGGCAGGGCCGTGAGCAGCCGGAACGGCCCGATCGACGCCCACTGCGCGACCGGCCCGAACCGCGCCTCGGCCAGCGCCGCCCGGGCGGCCGCCGACGCCTCTCGCCAGGCGGTCGCCAGGCCCGCGAGGCCGGAGCGAGGGGTGGCGATACCGGCGGCGGGGCCGCCGGCTGCGCGCGAGGCGCTGCCGGCACGGTCGGGCGGGGCCGCGCCGCCCGCTCCGCGGGAGGCGGACGCGGAGTGGCCCCTGGCGGGGCGGGAGGCGCCCGCCGACCCGCCCGTCCGGCCCGCGGAGACTGCGTCCGTGCCGCCGGTGGCGAGTCCGCCCGGGCTGCCGCCGCCCGCTCCGCGGGAAGCGGCGCTCGCGGGGCCGCTTCCCCCACGTACCCGCTCCAGCAGCCGCCCCGCCGCCGTGGTCGCCGGTGTCAGGACGTCCGGCGAGCGCAGGCGGATCAGGACCGCCATGCACTGGGCCGTCGCCCCCCACGGCAGGGTGCACAGAGCCGTCGCGCCCGGGACCGCGCGGACCGACGGGGCGTCGTCCGGGTCGGCCGAGGGCCAGGGGGCGATGCACACCAGGGCATGGAGGCCGTCGGCGCGGGGGCCGAGAGCGGTGCGGAGCTCGGCGATGGCCATGTCGCCCTGCCAGCCGCTCTCGGCGGTGAGGACCGCCCGCAGCTCGCGGCTGAGGTCGGCGCCGTGCTGGGCCTCGTCCGCCAGCAGGGCACCGATGCGGGCCGTGACCTGCATGGCGGCGGCGAGCCGGCGTTCGCTCGGGCCGGGATCGTCGTCCAGGAGCCAGACGTAGCCGTGCACCACGCCCCGGTGGCGGACGGGGAGGCAGATCCGGCCCCGGTAGACCCCGGCCTCCGGGGTCGGCGGGATACGGACCGGGCCCGTCGCCCGGGTGATGCCGAAGCCCTCGAACCACGCCCGGACCGCCGCCGTCGAGCGGCGGGTGAGGATCGAGCGGGTGCGCACGGGGTCCAGGGCCGACGGATCGAGGTCGCCCTCACTGTCGTACGCGCCGAAGGCGATCAGCTCGAAGTCCCGGTTCTCCAAGGTCGCGGGCGCGCCGAGCAGCTCCGAGATCTCGTCGACCAGCTCCTCGTAGTCGCCCCTGTGTTCCGACGTCACCCGGGCATTGTCGCGCACTTCCCGGAGCCCTTCATACATCTGTCTGAGATCTGCGGCACGGATGCGTGACAGCTGTCGATGGCAGACGATCGGAGGGATCCTTAGGTTTCACGGTGGTTCTCCGTGCCGTACCCGACGCGTCAGACGCGCGGGGTCCGGCCTTCACGTTGCTTGTGCTCTGGAGGTGCCCCGTGCTGGGTCCCGTGATTCTCGCCGCGTCTCGCAGCGACCGGATGCGACGCCTGATCTCGGCGGCCCCGGTGACCAAGCAGGTCGTCGACCGCTTCATCCCGGGCGAGGACGTCGACGACATCGTCCCCGTCGTCCGGGACCTCGCGGACGACGGCCTCGAGCTGACGATGGACGTCGTCGGCGAGGACATCACCAACCCGGCGCAGGCCGCCGCCGCCCGGGACGCCTACCTGGAGCTCGTCGACCGCCTCAAGCCGCTGGAGCTCGGCACCCGCGCCGAGATGTCGGTGAAGCTGTCGATGTTCGGGCAGGCGCTTGAGGACGGCCACGAGCTGGCCCTGAAGAACGTCCGCCCGGTCGTCGAGGCCGCCGCCGAGATCGGCACCACGGTCACGCTCGACGCCGAGGACCACACCACCCTCGACTCGATGTTCGCCATCCACGAGGAACTGCGGAAGGACTTCCCGCAGACCGGCTGCGTCATTCAGGCCTACCTCTTCCGCACCGAAGCCGACGCCCGGCGTCTCGCCGCGAGCGGCAGCCGGGTGCGCCTGGTCAAGGGCGCGTACAAGGAGCCCGCCTCGGTCGCGTACCAGGACAAACACGAGATCGACCGGGCCTACGTCCGGATCCTGAGGACGCTGATGGAGGGGGAGGGGTACCCGATGATCGGGTCCCACGACCCGCGCCTGATCGCGATCGGCCAGGAACTCGCCCACCAGGCCGGGCGCAAGCTCGACGAGTACGAGTTCCAGATGCTCTACGGCATCCGCACCGAGGAGCACCGGCGGCTGGCCGCCGAGGGCCACCGGATGCGCGTGTACACCGCGTACGGCACCGACTGGTACGGCTACTTCATGCGCCGTCTCGCGGAGAAGCCGGCCAACCTGCGCTTCTTCGCGCGCTCGATGCTGACAAAGGGCTGACAGCCCGACAAGGGCCGAGGCTCACCAAGGACTGAGGCTCTTCAAGGGCTGAGACCGAACCACCGCTCAGTAAGGAGTTACGGAACCCATGGACGCTGTGACCCAGGTCCCCACCCCCGTCAACGAGCCGGTGCACGGCTACGCCCCCGGCTCGCCCGAGCGGGCCCGGCTGGAGGCGCGGCTGAAGGAGCTGGCCGACAACCCCGTCGACCTGCCCTGCACCATCGGTGGCGAGAAGCGGATGGGCGGCGGCGAGGCCTTCCAGGTCGTCCAGCCGCACAACCACCAGGCCGTGCTCGGCACGTACCGCAACGCCACGCAGGCGGACGCCCAGGACGCGATCGACGCGGCCCTGGCCGCCGCGCCCGCATGGCGTGCCCTGTCCTTCGACGACCGCGCGGCGATCATCCTGCGCGCCGCCGAGCTGCTGTCCGGCCCGTGGCGCGAGACGCTCGCCGCCTCGACCATGCTCGGCCAGTCCAAGACCGCCCAGCAGGCCGAGATCGACACGCCCTGTGAGCTGATCGACTTCTGGCGCTTCAACGTCTCCTACGCGCGCAACCTGCTGGCCGAGCAGCCGCCGGCCAACGCCCCGGGCGTGTGGAACCGTCTGGACCACCGCCCGCTGGAGGGCTTCGTCTACGCGGTCACGCCCTTCAACTTCACCGCCATCGCGGGCAACCTGCCGACGGCCCCCGCCCTGATGGGCAACGTCGTCGTCTGGAAGCCGTCCCCGACGCAGACCCACGCCGCCGTGCTGCTCATGCAGCTGCTGGAGGAGGCCGGTCTGCCCAAGGGCGTCATCAACCTCGTCACCGGTGACGGCATCGAGGTCTCGAAGGTCGCCCTGGAGCACCGTGACCTCGCGGGCATCCACTTCACCGGCTCGACCCCCACCTTCCAGTACCTGTGGAAGACGGTCGGCAACAACATCGAGAAGTACCGCACCTACCCCCGCCTCGTCGGCGAGACCGGCGGCAAGGACTTCCTGGTCGCCCACCCGTCGGCCGACCCGGCGATCCTGAAGACGGCGTTCACCCGGGGTGCCTTCGAGTTCCAGGGCCAGAAGTGCAGCGCCACCTCCCGGGCGTACATCCCCGCCTCGATCTGGAACTCCGGTTTCAAGGAGGAGCTCGCCGCCGAGGTCGACGGCATCAAGATGGGCGATGTCACCGACCTGTCGAACTTCATCGGCGCCGTCATCGACGAGCGTGCCTTCGCCAAGAACAAGGCCGCCATCGACCGCGCCAAGGAGGACGCCTCCTGCACGATCGTCGCGGGCGGCACCTACGACGACTCCGTGGGCTGGTTCGTCCGCCCGACCGTCATCGAGTGCACCGACCCGGAGAACGAGGTCTTCCGCACCGAGTACTTCGGCCCGATCATCGCCGTACACGTCTACGAGGACGACAAGTACGACGAGATGCTGACGCAGATGGAGTCCGTCTCCGACTACGCGCTCACCGGCTCGGTCATCGCGAACGACCGCGCGGCGGCGGCCTACACGGCGGACAAGCTGCGCTATGCCGCCGGCAACTTCTACATCAACGACAAGTCGACCGGCGCCGTCGTCGGCCAGCAGCCCTTCGGCGGCGGCCGCGCCTCCGGCACCAACGACAAGGCCGGCGCCCCGCAGAACCTGATGCGCTGGACCCTGACCCGCGCCATCAAGGAGACGCTGGTCCCGCCGACGGACTACACGTACCCGCACATGGGCTGACCTCCAGCCGCACCGACGGGCCAGGTCACGTATGCGCCTGGCCCGTCGGCATGTCCGGGGGAAGACTGGTCCGATGACCACCCGAGTGCGCACCGCCCACACCGCCGACCTCGCTCCCGCCGAACTCGAGGCCGTGCGCGGTCTCCTGGACGCCGCGTTCGACGGCGACTTCGGTGACGACGACTGGGACCACGGCCTCGGCGGCATGCACGCCCTCGTCCACGACGACTCGGGGCTCGCCGCGCACGGCGCGGTCGTGATGCGCCGGGTGCGGCACCGCGGCCGGTGGCTGCGCACCGGGTACGTCGAGAACGTCGCGGTCCGTGCCGACGCGCGCCGCACCGGCCTCGGCGGGCTGGTCATGGCGGAACTGGAACGCGTCGTCGACCGCGCCTACGACCTCGGCGCCCTCTCCGCGAGCGACGACGGGGCCCGGCTCTACACCTCGCGCGGCTGGGAGCCGTGGACCGGTCAGGTGCATGCCCTCAGCCCGCGGGACGGCATCGTCCGCCTGCCGGACGAGGAGGGCAGCACCTACGTCCGTGCCGCCCCGGCCGGCTCCCTCGACCCCGGGCAGGAACTTCTCTTCGACTGGCGGGACGGCGATGTGCTCTAGAGATCACCGCAGGTCACAGCAGTGTGACCCAGTCCACCGTCTCAGATAGTAGGAAGTCCGAGTAATTGTGGAGACAGACGCTCCGCGCTCCCTTAGCTTTGTAGGAGCCGAACGTCTCGCTCGACCAAGCGAATGGCGGTCGTGAGCCGGGCCCCGTGCAGGCAACCCCTGCGGCACCGCTGCTCTCCGCCCCTTCCGGCGTCTCGTAACCCTCCCTGTGCACTCCGTGCCTGTCGAAGGAGTCGATTCCCATGGCCGAGACGACCGTCCGCCGCCGAGTCCGTCACGTCTCCCGCACGACCGAATCAGACCGCAAGAACGCCGCCGCCGCGCTCCAGCGTGCCCTCGACCGCAGGGACAACGGCGGATCCAGCGGCCACTGAGCCGCATCCGGACCGGGAGCCGCCCGACGAGGTGCGGCGCGGGGCCTCACGCCCCGCGCCGCACCTCGAAATGGTCGATCCGCGCACCGCTCGACGCCAGCGCAGACACCTTCAGCCTCGGCCTGGCGCCGCTCTCCGCCTCCACCGAGAGGAACGAGAAGCCGCGGTAGCGCACCCGCGACCACTGCGCCTTCTCCGCCTTGGTGTCCTGTGACTTGGTCCACCGGAACGTGCTGACCGGCTCGTGGTCGGCGGTGTTCCCCTCGTAGCTCTCCTTCACGCCGTCGGGGAAGCCGTACAGCTCCTTGCCGCCGCCGCCCGCGGTGACGTACACGATCCCGTCCCGCCGCGGATCCGTCGTGCCGCCGACCGGCACCGGCCGGCCCACCTCGCCGCCCCGGACGGCATCCGTCCGCTCGTAGACGTGGTTGTGCCCGTTGATCACCAGGTCCACCTCGTGCCGGGCGAACAACGGCAGCCACTCGGCGCGCACCCCGCCGTCCGAGGCGTGCGTGGACGTCGAGTACGCGCAGTGGTGGAAGAAGACGACGATGAAGTCGACGTCCTCGGACGACCGCAGCTCGCCGAGCTTCCTGTCCAGCCACTTCGTCTGCCTCCCCTCCGTGTAGCCGAAGTTGGCGGGGATCTCGTACGACACGTCGTTCGCGTCCAGCGCGACCACGCCGACGTTGCCGTACGTGAAGGCGTACACGCCCGGTGCCGTGCGCGCGTCGAAGCCGCTGTCCGGCAGCGAGAACCGGGCGAGCTGGCCGCCGTAGCCGTCGGGTGAGTACCAGGCCTCCATGTCGTGGTTGCCGGTCGTCACCATCCACGGCACCGACCTGGCCACCGGCTCGGTCTGCTTCAGGAACCGGTCCCACTGGCTCGCGTCGAAGACGTCCGACTCCCTGCCCTTGCCCGTGGGGTCGGCGTAGCAGATGTCGCCGGCGTGCAGATGGAAGGAGGGCTCGCGGCGCAGCAGCGTACGGTCGTTCAGGGCCGCCTCCGCACCGACGCCCTGGTCGCCGAACGCGGTGAACACGAACCGCTCCGGCGGGCTCGCGGGCGCCGTGCGGAACGACGTGACGGTCGCACGGTGCCGCGGGGAGGCCGGATCGAAGCCCTCGTGGCCGACGCCGTAGTAGTACGTCGTGTCCGGGCGCAGACCGTCCAGCGCGGCGTGCAGGTAGTACTGCTCGACCGCCGCCCGTACGTCCTTCAGCTCCGGGGTGTGCAGGTCGCGCAGTTCCGCCTCGACCTTGCGGCCGAGGTCGTCGGGGCGCAGGCCCACCCGTACGTAGGGCTTGCGCACCGCGAGCGGCACCTGCCAGGAGATCCGCATCTGCGTCTTCGGGTCGGCGCCGAAGGCGAGATGGCGGCCGAAGGGCGTGATGAGGGAGCCGGGGGCCCTCGACGTGCTGGGCGACGGGCTCCCGGCCGCCGTGGTGCCGCTCTGCCCGGAACGGGAGCCGGAGCCCGAGCAGCCGGTCAGCAGCCCGCTCGCCACCGCGCCCGCGGTCACCAGGGTGCGCCGCCGCGACAGCCGGGTCCGCAGGTACTCGTGCTGCTCCGCCATGCTCATCCGGCCGGCGAGCTCGGGCGGGATGCCGAAGTGGGGGATCTCCATGTCCAGTGAATTTCCCAGCAGAGGCCAACGGCCGCACCACTTACGGGTGAACGGCACCCGGCGGGCGCGTGCCGTCCCCCGGGCGGGTGCCCTTCCACTGTCCGCATCACGGACAACGAATGTCATCCCATGGGACGAGGAGTAGGGTGCCCGCATGTCTCGCAGCCTCAATCTCGCAGTGATCCCCGGTGACGGCATCGGCCAGGAGGTCGTGGCCGAAGGTCTGAAGGTCCTCTCCGCCGTCCTTCCGCAGGATGTGAAGCTGGAGACCGAGGAGTACGACTTCGGCGCCCGGCGCTACCACGCCACCGGTGAAACCCTCACCGACGCCGACCTCGACGCCCTGAAGCGGCACGACGCCATCCTGCTCGGCGCGATCGGCGACCCGTCCGTGCCGTCCGGCGTCCTGGAGCGCGGCTTCCTGCTCAAGCTCCGCTTCGCCTTCGACCACCACGTCAACCTGCGCCCGTCGAAGCTCCTGCCGGGTGTCGCCACCCCGCTCGCCGGCGAGCCGCAGATCGACTTCGTCGTGGTCCGCGAGGGCACCGAGGGCCCGTACACCGGCAACGGCGGCACCATCCGCAAGGGCACCGAGCACGAGGTCGCCACCGAGGTCTCCGTGAACACGGCCTTCGGTGTCGAGCGCGTGGTCCGCGACGCCTTCGCCCGTGCCCAGGCCCGCCCCCGCAAGAAGCTGGCGCTGATCCACAAGAACAACGTGCTGACCTTCGCGGGTCACCTGTGGACGAACGTCTTCAACAAGGTGGCCGAGGAGTTCCCCGAGGTCACCACCGAGTACATGCACGTGGACGCGGCGACGATCTACCTCGTCACGCAGCCCGAGCGCTTCGACGTGATCGTCACCGACAACCTCTTCGGCGACATCGTCACCGACCTCGCCGCGGCCGTCTCCGGCGGCATCGGCGTCGCCGCGAGCGGGAACATCAACCCGGCCGGCGACTTCCCCTCGATGTTCGAGCCCGTGCACGGCTCGGCCCCGGACATCGCCGGCCAGGGCAAGGCCGACCCGACCGCCACCGTGCTGTCCGTCGCCCTGCTCCTGCGCCACCTCGGCTACGAGGCCGAGGCCGCCCGCATCGACGAGGCGGTCGCCGCCGACCTCGGCGAGCGCACCGGCAAGCCCGCCCGCTCCACCTCGGAGATCGGCGACGCGCTCGCCGTACGCGTAGCCGGCTGACCCGCCGCTGCTTTTCCGCAAGCCGCCGGGTCGCATCCGCACCCGGCGGCTTCCGCATGTTCCCGCCGGGTGCCACCATCGACCACCGGGCCGCATTCACCCCGTTCCTTCCGCCGCCGCCCCCGGGCGATAATCGAACGCGAGGCCGCGGAATGAGGGAATGCTCGGACGTCCTAGCACTGGTCACCATCAGAGCAGTACCGAGCGCGGCCCGTCACTACAACCGGTGAAGGACATCAACCCATGACGACGCCCACGATCGAGCTCAAGCCCTCCGCCAACCCGCTCTCCGTCGCGGAACGCGAGGGGATCCTGGCCAACCCCGGGTTCGGCCGCCACTTCACCGACCACATGGTGACGATCAAGTGGACGGAGGGCCGCGGCTGGCACGACGGTCAGCTCGTGCCGTACGCGCCGATCTCCCTGGACCCCGCCACCACGGTCCTGCACTACGCGCAGGAGATCTTCGAGGGGCTGAAGGCCTACCGCCAGCCCGACGGGTCCGTCGCCACCTTCCGCCCCGAGAAGAACGCCGAGCGGTTCCAGCGCTCCGCGCGCCGGCTCGCCATGCCCGAGCTGCCGGTCGAGACGTTCATCGAGGCGTGCGACGCCCTGGTGAAGCAGGACAAGGCGTGGGTTCCGGCGCACGGCGGCGAGGAGTCCCTCTACCTGCGCCCGTTCATGATCGCCACCGAGGTCGGACTGGGTGTGAAGCCGGCCAACGAGTACCTGTTCCTGGTCATCGCCTCCCCGGCCGGCGCGTATTTCCCGGGCGGCGTCAAGCCGGTCTCCATCTGGGTCTCCGAGGACCGCGTCCGTGCCGTCCCCGGCGGCATGGGTGACGCGAAGACGGGCGGCAACTACGCGGCGTCCCTGCTCGCGCAGGCCGAGGCCGCGACGAAGGGCTGCGACCAGGTCTGCTACCTCGACGCGGTCGAGCACACGTGGGTCGAGGAGCTCGGCGGTATGAACCTGTACTTCGTGTACGGGAACAAGATCGTCACGCCGTCCCTCACCGGTTCGATCCTGGAGGGGGTCACGCGCGACTCCCTGCTCGCCGTCGCCCGTGACCTCGGATACGAGGCGGAGGAAGGCCGGGTCTCGGTCGACCAGTGGCAGCGGGACTCGGAGAACGGGTCGCTGACCGAGGTGTTCGCCTGCGGTACGGCCGCGGTGATCACTCCGGTCGGTACGGTGAAGCGGGCCGGGACGGAGTGGAAGCAGAGCGGGGGAGAGCCGGGCGAGGTCACGCTTCGGCTCCGCCAGGCGCTGCTCGATGTTCAGCGGGGTACGGCCCCGGACGCGCACGGTTGGATGCACCGTCTGGGCTGAGTAGCCCCGCACCCCCGGGCCTGTGCCCGGACCCCCGGGCCTGTGCCCACCCACCGTCCGATCCGGTCGGACAAGAAGCAGAGGTCCCCTCCGCGGCCCCGGGCTCGACTGAAGTCGAGCCCGGGGCCGCGTTGTATTGGAGCGGCACTCGAACCGGCCTGGCCGACTGTACGACGGTTGCCGGTGGTTTGCGGAATCCTGCGGTTAGAGTGATGCTCTAACCGTGGATGGCAAGGAGGTGCCCAGGCGTGAGACTGACCCCCACCGAGCGTGACCGGCTGCTGCTCTTCTCCGCCGCCGAGCTGGCCCGGGCCCGCAGGGCGCGCGGTCTGCGGCTGAACGTGCCGGAGGCGACCGCTCTCATCGCGGACACCGTGTGCGAGGCCGCCCGGGACGGCGCGCGGCTCGCCGAGGCGATCGAGCGTGCGCGCGCGGTGCTCGGCCCGGACGACGTGCTGCCCGGTGTCGCCGACGTCGTCACCGAGGTGCACGTGGAGGCCGTCTTCGACGACGGCTCGCGGCTCGCGGTCGTCTCCGGCCCCATCGGCGGCGGCTCCGGCCCGGACGCCCCGGGCGCGCTGCTGCCCGGGCCGGAGCAGCCCGGCCCCGGGCCGGCCGAACGACTCGTGGTCACGAACACCGCCGCGGTGCCCGTCTCGGTGACCTCCCACTTCCACTTCTTCGAGGCCAACCCGCGGCTCGACTTCGACCGCGGGCGGGCCTACGGCATGCGACTCGCCGTGCCCGCGGGGTCGTCCGTGCGGTTCGGCCCGGGACAGAGCGCCGAGGTCGGGCTGGTACCGATCGGTGGCGAGCGGATCGCGATCGGGTTCGCCGGGCTGGTGGACGGGCCCCTGGACGCCCCCGGCGCCCGCGAGGAGGCGTTGCGGCGGGCCGCCGCCTGCGGCTACCTCGGTGTACCGGACCCGTCCGGGCGGCAGGAGGCGAAACGATGAGCCGTCCGGGAGGTCACCCCGCCGAGGCCCGCCGCCTCACCCCGCACGAGTACGCCGCCACGCACGGGCCCCGCGCCGGCGACCGCATCCGTCTCGGAGACTCGGGGCTGACCGTTCGCGTCGAGTCCGACTCCCAGCGGCACGGCGACGAGTTCCTCGCCGGGTTCGGCAAGACCGCCCGCGACGGACTGCACCTGAAGGCCGCCGCGGTCCGGGAGACCTGTGACGTCGTGGTCAGCAACGTCGTGGTGATCGACGCCGTGCAGGGCATCCGGAAGGTCTCCATCGGCATCCGCGAGGGCCGGATCCGCTCGATCGGGCGGGCCGGCAACCCCGACACCCTCGACGGGGTCGACGTCGTCGTCGGCACGGGCACCTCGATCGTCTCCGGCGAGGGCCTCATCGCCACCGCCGGGGCCGTCGACACCCACGTCCACCTGCTGTCGCCGCGCGTCATGGAGGCCTCGCTCGCCTCCGGCGTGACCACGATCATCGGGCAGGAGTTCGGCCCGGTGTGGGGCGTCGGCGTCAACTCGCCCTGGGCGCTGCGGCACGCGTTCAACGCGTTCGACGCCTGGCCGGTCAACATCGGCTTCCTCGGCCGGGGTTCGTCGTCCCGCACGGCTCCCCTGGTCGAGGCCCTCGCCGAGGGCGGCGCGTCCGGCTTCAAGGTGCACGAGGACATGGGCGCCCACACGCGGGCGCTGGACACGGCACTGCGCGTCGCCGAGGAGCACGACGTCCAGGTCGCCCTGCACAGCGACGGGTTGAACGAGTGCCTCTCCGTCGAGGACACCCTGCGGGTGCTGGAGGGCCGGACCATCCACGCCTTCCACATCGAGGGCTGCGGCGGCGGGCACGTCCCCAACGTCCTGAAGATGGCGGGCGTGCCGAACGTCATCGGCTCCTCCACCAACCCGACCCTGCCCTTCGGCCGGGACGCCGTCGCCGAGCACTACGGCATGATCGTCTCGGTCCACGACCTGAAGACCGACCTGCCCGGCGACGCCGCCATGGCCCGGGACCGCATCCGGGCCGGAACCATGGGCGCCGAGGACGTCCTGCACGACCTGGGCGCCATCGGCATCACCTCGTCGGACGCGCAGGGCATGGGACGCGCGGGCGAGACGGTCCGCCGTACGTTCGCCATGGCCGGGAAGATGAAGGCCCAGTCCGGCGCCCCGGACGACGAGCACGACAACGAGCGCGTCCTGCGCTACATGGCGAAGCTGACCATCAACCCGGCCCTCGCGCACGGGCTCGCGCACGAGGTCGGGTCGATCGAGAACGGCAAGCTCGCCGACATCGTGCTGTGGCGGCCCGAGTACTTCGGCGCCAAGCCGCAGCTCGTACTCAAGGCCGGCTTCCCGGCGTACGGCGTGACCGGCGACCCGAACGCGGCGACCGACACCTGCGAACCCCTCGTCCTGGGGCCGCAGTTCGGCGCGTACGGGGCGACACCGGCCGACATCTCGGTGGCGTTCGTCGCGCGGGCCGCGCTCGACCAGGGGCACGACACCATGCCGACCCGCCGCCGCAGGGTCGCCGTGCGCGGAACCCGCGGCATCGGCCCGGCCGACCTGCGCCTCAACTCCCGTACCGGAGCCGTCGACGTCGACCAGCGCACCGGCCTGGTCACCCTCGACGGCGAGCCGCTGCGCTCCGAACCCGCCGAGTCCGTCCCCCTCAACCGTCTCTACTTCCTCTGAGGATCAACCATGTCCGCAGCCGCCGACGGCTTCCGCATGCCCGCCGAATGGGTTCCGCACGAGCGGACCTGGATGGCCTGGCCCGGCCCCAACCAGACCTTCGACGACCCCGGCGAGCTGGCCGCCGCCCGGGTCGCGTGGGCCCAGGTCGCCCGGGCGGTGCGCCGCTTCGAACCGGTGACGGTGGTGTGCGGGCCGGGACAGTCGGGCGAGGCACGGGCCCTGCTGGGCGAGGGCATCGACACCGTCGAGCGGGACCTCGACGACGCCTGGATGCGCGACATCGGCCCGACCTTCCTCACCAACGGAAAGGGCGAACTGGGCGCCGTCGACTGGACGTTCAACGGCTGGGGCGCCCAGGAGTGGGCCCGCTGGGAGCACGACGCGAAGGTCGCCGGACACGTCGCGGACCTCGCCGGGGCACGCACGTACGCCTCGGACCTCGTCAACGAGGGCGGGGCGATCCATGTCGACGGCGAGGGCACGGTCCTGCTGACCGAGACCGTCCAGCTCGGTCCGGAGCGCAACCCGGGCTGGGCCCGCGAGCAGGTCGAGGCCGAGATCCACGCCCAGCTCGGCACCCGCAAGGCCATCTGGCTGCCCCGCGGTCTGACCGGCGACTATCCTCCCCCGAGCTCTCGGCTTCGCTCGAGCAGGGGGTACCCCCACCCCGGCTTCGGCACCCTCGGCCACGTCGACATCGTCGCGGCCTTCGCCCGCCCGGGCGTCGTCGTGGCCCACTCGCAGCCGGACCCCGCCCACCCCGACCACGAGGTGACCCGGGAGGTCATCGGCCTGCTGAAGGCCCGGACGGACGCGCGCGGCCGGCGCCTGGAGGTCGTCGAGGTCCCCGCCCCGACCGTCCTGGAGGCCGACGGCCACTGGGCCGACTACTCCTACATCAACCACTACCTCTGCAATGGCGGCGTGGTGCTGTGCGGCTTCGACGACCCGCGCGACGAGATCGCCGCCGGCATCTTCCGCCGGCTGTTCCCCGAGCGGACCGTGACGCTGGTGGACGCCCGTACGATCTTCGCGGGCGGTGGAGGCATCCACTGCATCACCCAGCAGCAGCCGAGGACCTAGGAGCGCAGATGGCCGGTGGGCGAAGGCAGGCCCCGCCCCGCGAGGACGTGCTCGCCGCCGCCATGGAGATGATCGCCGAGCGCGGCCTGGAGAAGCTCACCATGGCCGCGCTCGGGCGCGAGGTCGGCATGAGCAGCGGCCACCTGCTCTACTACTTCGGCTCCAAGGACGAGCTGCTGCTGCGCACCCTGGAGTGGAGCGAGGGCCGGCTCGGGGGCGAGCGGGGGCGCTTGCTGACCCGGACCGCGCCCGCCCGCGAACGCCTCGACGCCTACGTCGACCTGTACGTCCCCGACGGCCACCGCGACCCGCACTGGTCGCTGTGGCTGGAGGTCTGGAACCGCTCGCAGAACGCCGACGCCGACGCCGACGCCCGCGACCGGCAGGCGGCGATCGAGGGCGCCTGGCACCGCGACCTGGTCGCGCTGCTCGCCGAGGGCATCTCGCGGGGCGAGTTCCGGCGCGTCGACCCGGACCGCTTCGCCGCCCGCCTGCGGGCCCTGCTGGACGGCTTCTCCATCCATGTGGCGATCGGCCTGCGCGGCACCGACCGGGCGCAGATCCTCCGCCATGTGCACGAGTTCCTCGCCGACGGCCTCCTCGCGGACACCTGAACGCCCGCCCGGGTTGTACTCAATATGACGGATTGACCCTCCGGTCCGTGGTGATGTTGGCTCGGGGGAGCCCTCGGCGCGGGGCCGGGGGAGCAGCGTCCACGGGGAACACAGGGGGAACCAGTACATGATCAGCACCAAGAGGGCCACGTCCGTCGCGCTCGGCGTGGCCCTGGCCGTCACGCTCGGCACCGCCGCCGCTCTGCCCGCGACCGCCGCGACCACGGCACCGCGGACCGAGAAGGCGAGCGTCGCCCCGGACGGCACCGACGGCAACGGCCCCTCCGGCGAGCCGAGCCTGAGCGCCGACGGCCGCCACCTGGCCTTCGTCTCCAGCGCCGACAACCTCGTCGCCGGGGACACCGACGGCACCGCCGACGCCTTCGTCCGCGATCTGAAAACCGGCACGACTCGGCCGGCCGGCGGTTCGGTGGACGGCTCCGTCGAGGACGTCGCCCTGAGCGGCGACGGCCGGTACCTGGCCTTCAGTGCCACCGCTGCGGGCGACGGCCTGAGCCACATCTGGGTCGAGGACCTCACCACCGGCGCCGTGCAGCGCATCAAGGACACCGTCGACACCGGTTACGACAGCGGCCGGCAGCCCGCCATCAGCGCCGACGGCCGCTACGTCGCCTTCGTCGCCCAGCAGTCCGGCCTCGGCGAGGGCGAGGACCGCTGGGGGCGCGTCTACCGCGTCGACCGCACCAGCGGCAAGGCCGTCCGCATCAGCCAGGTGCCCGCCGCCGGTGACCGCAAGACCGCCGCCACCCACCCGTCCATCAGTGCCGACGGCAAGCGCGTCGGCTACCGGTTCTTCGTCCCGCACCCCGCATCGGGCGACTGGAGCGACGCATACGTCCGGGACGTCCCGAGCGGCGGGCTGATCCGGGCCGACCAGGCCCCGGACGGCCGGACCTCCGACGGGCAGACCGAGTTCCCGCAGGTCAGCGTGGACGGCCGGTACGCGGTCTTCAACTCGCTCGACTCGCAGCTCACCCCGGGCGACACCAACCAGGGGCACAACGTCTTCGTCCGCGACCTGAACACGGGCGAGCTGCGCCGGATCGACGCCGCCGACCCGGCCGCCTTCACCGCCTATCCGCGGCTCAGCGCCGACAACCGGTACCTGGCCTTCGCCTCGGCCGACCCGGGCGACCCGGACCACGCGACCCGCGCCTACGTCCGCGACCTGCGCACCGGGCGCACCGTCCTCGCCAGCCCGGACGCCCGGGGCGGCCCGAACGACCGGAGCGTGTCCGCCCCGGTGATCGACCGCGACGGCCGCACCGTCGCCTTCAGCAGCTCATCGGCCGACCTCGTGCCCGGCGACACATACGACACCTCGCACGTCTACGTCCGCCGGCTGAAGTGACCGACCGCATCCTGAGACGGCGGTGAGTGGAGCGCGGGGGTTGTGCCAGACTGCCCCCGTGCTCTCGTTCGCCATGATTATTGGCAGCAGGCGCGCCGGTCCGCAGTGACCGCCACGTACGACCAGGTACGGGCGGACACCGTCGTCCTCGACCCGCGCGCAGACCTCTCGCACCCGCGAGAGGTTTTTCGCATTTCTGGCCCACCCACAGCCGGAGGCGAGAGCGCGAGGGACCATGTGAGGGCGGTGGAGCCGGTCATTCCGGTATGACCGAGATCCCATCCTCAGGAGCCTTGACACCATGACCGAAACCAGCGAGCTCGACGATTCGTTCCACGTCTTCGACACCACCCTGCGCGACGGCGCCCAGCGGGAGGGCATCAACCTCACGGTCGCGGACAAGCTGGCCATCGCGCGGCACCTGGACGACTTCGGCGTGGGCTTCATCGAGGGCGGCTGGCCGGGCGCGAACCCGCGGGACACCGAGTTCTTCGCCCGCGCCCAGCAGGAGATCGACTTCCGCCACGCCCAGCTCGTCGCCTTCGGCTCCACCCGCCGCGCCGGCACCACCGCCGCCCAGGACCCACAGGTCAGGGCACTCCTGGAGTCCGGCGCGCCGGTGATCACGCTGGTCGCCAAGTCGCACGACCGCCATGTCGAGCTCGCCCTGCGCACCACCCTGGACGAGAACCTGGCAATGGTCCACGACACCGTGTCCTTCCTCAAGGAGCAGGGCCGCCGGGTCTTCATCGACTGCGAGCACTTCTTCGACGGCTACCGCGCCAACCCCGAGTACGCCAAGGCGGTCGTCCGTACGGCGTCGCAGGCCGGCGCGGACGTCGTCGTCCTGTGCGACACCAACGGCGGCATGCTCCCGGCCCAGATCCAGGCCGTCGTCTCCACGGTCCTCGCCGACACCGGCGCCCGCCTCGGCATCCACGCCCAGGACGACACGGGCTGTGCGGTCGCCAACACCCTGGCCGCCGTCGACGCCGGCGCCACACACGTCCAGTGCACGGCCAACGGCTACGGCGAGCGCGTCGGCAACGCCAACCTGTTCCCGGTCGTGGCGGCCCTGGAGCTGAAGTACGGCAAGAAGGTCCTGCCCGAGGGACACCTGCGCGAGATGACCCGCATCTCGCACGCCATCGCCGAGGTCGTCAACCTCACTCCCTCCACGCACCAGCCCTACGTCGGCCTCTCCGCCTTCGCCCACAAGGCCGGCCTGCACGCCTCGGCCATCAAGGTCGACCCGGACCTGTACCAGCACATCGACCCCGAGCAGGTCGGCAACACCATGCGGATGCTGGTCTCCGACATGGCCGGGCGTGCCTCCATCGAGCTCAAGGGCAAGGAACTCGGCGTCGACCTCGGCGGCGACCGGGAGCTGGTCGGCCGGGTCGTCGAGCGGGTCAAGGAACGCGAACTCGAGGGCTACACCTACGAGGCCGCCGACGCCAGCTTCGAGATCCTCCTGCGCACCGAGGTCCAGGGCAAGCCGCTGCGGTACTTCGAGGTCGAGTCCTGGCGCGCCATCGTCGAGGACCGGCCCGACGGCTCCCACGCCAACGAGGCCACGGTCAAACTGTGGGCCAAGGGCGAGCGCATCGTCGCCACGGCCGAGGGCAACGGCCCGGTCAACGCCCTGGACCGGTCCCTGCGCGTGGGCCTGGAGAAGATCTATCCCCAGCTCGCCAAGCTGGAACTCGTGGACTACAAGGTCCGCATCCTGGAGGGCAAGCACGGCACCAACTCCACGACCCGCGTGCTGATCTCCACGTCCGACGGCACGGGCGAGTGGTCGACGGTCGGCGTCGCCGACAACGTCATCGCCGCGAGCTGGCAGGCACTGGAGGACGCGTACACCTACGGGCTGCTGCGCGCGGGGGTCACTCCCGTGCAGTAGGCGCAGCCCGGCCGGGCCGGGGCGCGTGTCACATCGCCGTGTCCCGGGACCGCGGTACCGGGACCTCGCCGCCCCGGTCGCGGCCGGGGGCCCGGTCGAGGCGGAAGAGGCCCGCCGTGTGGGAGCGCTGGCCGGTGGCGCTGCCGGTGGAGCGGGTCAGCTCCTCGACGCCGTCGGCCAGATAGCCGACCCACGCCGTGCCCTCGTCCTCGATGATCCGCTGCGCGTCGGTCCGCAGCCGCTCGATCACCCCGAGCAGGGCGGCCTGCTCCTTGTCGCTGGGGGAGTCGGTGGTCCTCAGGAACGCCTGTGCCCAGTCGGACTGAGCCTTCTTGAGGATCTGCTGCAACGCCATCTCCGCGCGGATGTACCGGGTCCAGGACGCCGAGAACCCGAAGATCCGGTCGAAGAGCACGCAGCCCGCCCCGCCGGCCAGGAAAACGAAGCCCCACTCGGGCTGCACGGCCGTGGGCGAGGCGGCGTGCACCAGCGGCGTGATCGTGCCGACGATGCCCAGCAGCGTGGCGAGCGCCCGCAGCGAACGCGACCACAGGGAAGGTCCCCGGCGCCGCGCCAGATACCAGCCGATCGCCGACGTCACCTCCGCCTCGGCATGCCGGAACAGCTCCCACAGCAGATCGGCCCGCGTACGCGACCGGTCCAGCTCGGTCAGTTCGGACACCGTCATGTCCGCGGCCCTGCGTCTTCCGAACATGCCCTGTTACCGCCCTTCCTGGATGGCCAGAGGCATCCTAGGCGCAGCCGCGTCCACAAATCCCTGCCTCTACGGATAACCCTTTCTGTGTGGATTCGGGTAGCTTCGAACATATGAAGGCCGCACTGGTGCGTACCGTCGTACGTCTGCTGATCGTGCCGGTTGCCGCCGTACTGGCGGTGCTGCTGGCCGGTGCGCCGGGCGCGCACGCGGCCACCGACCTCTCCGAGGTCGCCCAGGAACTGCGCGAGAACCCCGTCTACGTCGATCCGGCCGCCTCCGGGCAACTGGCGGCGTCGGACGCGGAGGCGCTCGCCGACAAGATCAAGGACGCGGACAAACCCGTCTTCGTCGCGGTCCTCCCGGCCGGTTACCCCACGCAGGACCTCTTCCGGAACCTCCGCACCGAGACCGGCGTGACCGGTCTGTACGGCATCCACCTCGGGGACCGGTTCGACGCCCGCGCCGACAGCTCCGTGATGAGCCGGCAGGCGGTGTCCAACCTGGTCACGGCCGTGCAGGACGCGGGTGACACCAAGGCCCAGCTGAACGACTTCGTCGACGACGCCCTGCGTAACGTGGGCGGTTCGGCGCCGAGCAGCTGGAGCGACGGCTCGGGCACCGACGTGCCCGTCGGCGGCCTGGTCACGATCGGTGCCCTGGCCGCGGCCGGCGGCGCGGGCGCCTACGCCCTGGTCCGCCGCAACCGGCGCCGCCACGAGGAGGAGCAGCGGGCCGCGCTGGAGAAGCTGCGGGTGGTCGTCGACGAGGACATCACCGCGTTCGGCGAGGAACTCGACCGCCTCGACTTCCACCCCGGCGAGCCCGGTGCCGACGACGCGATGCGCACCGACTACGAGCGTGCCCTGGACTGCTACGAGCAGGCGAAGTCCCTGATGGCGGCCGCGGTGAAACCGGAGGACGTCCGGGCCGTCACCCAGGCCGTGGAGGACGGCCGGTTCTCGCTGGCACGGCTCGCGGCCCGCCGCGAGGGCGGCGCGCTGCCGGAGCGCCGCCCGCCCTGTTTCTTCGACCCGCGCCACGGCCCCTCGGTCACCGACGCCGCCTGGACGCCCCCGGCCGGCGCCGCCCGCGAGGTCCCGGTCTGCGCGGCCGACGAGCGGCGTCTCGCCGAGGGCCGCGACCCGGTGATCCGCGAGGTCGACACCGACCACGGCCGCCGCCCCTACTGGGAGGCCGGACCGGCGTACGGCCCGTGGGCCGGCGGCTACTTCGGCGGCGGCCTGCTGCCCGGCCTCCTCGTCGGCACCATGCTCGGCAGCATGATGGCCGCCCCCGCCTACGCGGCCGACTACGGCTCCGGCTACGGCGACTTCGGCGGCTACGAGGGCGGCGACGTCTCCGGCGCGGACTTCGACACCGGTGATTACGGAGGCGGTTTCGGAGGAGGGGACTTCGGCGGCGGCGGAGACTTCGGCGGCGGCGGGGACTTCGGGGGCGGGTTCTGACCCGAACCCGGGCTTCGCGAAGGCCGGGGGGCGGCTTCCGGCCCGAGCCCAAGTCGGGGGACGCCGGTCGGCGAAGCGCCGCGCGCGGTGGTCACCTCTGGGAACGCCCCGGCGACCGGGTCCGCCGGTTCTTCTCCGGCTCCGCCCGGGCGGCGGCCAGGGGCGGGTCCCTCCGGTCGCCACCGCGATGGACGACGACGACCGCCGCGAGGCAGACGGTCAGCCCGAGGGCGGTCTGCAGACCGAACGGCTCACCGAACATCAGCGCGCCCCAGACCGCGGTGACCGGGGCCATCAGGAACATCAGCGTGTTGACCTTGGTGACGCCGGAACGCTTCAGGATGAGCCAGTACAGCCCGTACCCGCCGAAGGTGGACAATCCCACGAGCCAGGCGACCGCCACCCAGAAGTCCCCCTCGGCGGGCGGTGCGGCGGCCCCGGTGGCCAGGGCCAGCACGGAGAAGAGGACCGCGCTGGTGACGCAGTGGACGGTCAGCGACACCGACGGGGCGACCCGCGAGCGGGACCGGCTCTCCAGGAACGTCGCCGCGACCAGGGACAGCATGCCGAGCAGCGGCACGGCGTACGCCCACCAGGCCACATCGCCGCCCGCCGCCGCGTCGGCCAGCGTGACGACGGCGACGCCGCTCAGCCCCAGGCCCAGCCCGATCCACTGCCGGCCCGAGACGTACTGCCCCAGCAGCGGACCCGCGAGGGCGCCGGCGACGAGGGGCTGGACACCGTCGATGAGGGCCGTCGTACCGCTGGAGACGCCGAGCTGGATGGCGTAGTACACGCTGAGCAGATAGCCGCTCTGCGACAGCACACCTACCACGGCCTGCCGGGTCAGGTCCCGGGTGGTGAGGCCGCGCCAGGCCGCTCGCGTGACGACGGCGACGGCGACGAGGACGACGGCCAGCGGCAGGAACCGCCACATCAGGATCGTGAGCGCGGACGCGCTGCCGGCGCCGAGCTTGGCCCCGATGAATCCGGAACTCCAGCACAGGACGAAGGCGAGGGAGAAGAGGATGTTCACGACATCACAACCAGTAGACAGATCGGGTTACCCGTTCTGTCGTCACTATACAGATCGGTATACTCTGGTGTCATGGGTACCACCGCGCAGAACCCGCGCCGGATCACGATGACGCCCGCCGCCCGCCGTGCCCTGACGGCCGCAGCCCGGCTGTTCTACGAGCGCGGCATCCATGCCGTCGGCGTCGACCTCATCGCCGCCGAGGCCGAAGTCACGAAGAAGACGCTCTACGACCGGTTCGGCTCCAAGGAGCAGATCGTCGTGGAGTACCTGGCGGACCGCGACGAGCGGTGGCGGGCCTTCCTCGCCGAGCGGCTCGACGCGGCCGGGCCGGATCCTCGCGAGCGCGTCCTGGCGGTGTTCGACGCCTCGCGCGCCTGGGCGGAGGAGTTCAGCCCCAAGGGGTGCAGCATGGTCAACGCCCACGCGGAGATCAGCGACCCCGCCCATCCGGCCCACCCGATCATCACCGGGCAGAAGCAGTGGATGCTCGCCCTGTTCACGCGCCTCACCGAGGAGATCGCGCCGGGGACGGCGGACTCGACGGCCCGGACGCTGATGCTCCTGCACGAGGGCGCCCTGGTCGCCCACGGCCTGGGCGTCTTCCCGGAGGCCATCGCCCACGCCCGCGAACAGGCCCGCGCTCTGCTCGCATAGCGGACGGCAACTGTCCTATTTCCTCCCTACGGTGATGCCATGACTCCCTCCGACGGCACCGGCCCACTCTTCTTCGAGACCACGGCCGACCTGGACTCCTGGCTCACCGCCAACCCGGCCCCGCACCCCGGCCTCTGGGTCAGGCTCGCGAAGACGGGCTCGGGCGTCCCCTCCGTCAGTGCCGCCGACGTCAACGACGTGGCGCTGTGCCACGGGTGGATCACCGGGCAGCGCAAGGGACTCGACGAGTCGTACTACCTCCAGCGGATCACCCCGCGGCGCCCGGGCAGTCTCTGGTCCATGGTCAACGTCCGGCGGATCGAGGAACTGGCCGCCGCCGGCCGGATGCGGCCCGGCGGGCTCGCGGAGGTGGCGGCGGCACGGGCGGACGGCCGGTGGGAGGCGGCGTACGCGTCCCAGAAGGAGGCGGAGGTCCCGGACGGCCTGGCGGCAGCACTGGCCCGGAGCCCCAGAGCCGCGGCCGCCTTCGAGACACTCGGACGCACGGACCGCTACCTGGCGATGCTCGGCGTGCTCCGAGCCAGGACGGCGGAGAGCCGGGCCGCGCAGGTGGCGGCGGCGGTCGTGAAGCTGGAGTCACAAGACCCGGACCGCTGAGTCCGACGGGAGTCCGAGTCCGACGGGAGTCCGCGCCGGGGTGGGCGGGGAGGCGGCGAGGCCTTTCGGCCGCCGCACGGACGGGCCCGACACCCCTTCGGTGTCGGGCCCTGAAGCCGCAGGTCAGAGGGTTGACGCCGCCGAAGCGATGGCGGAGGCGAAGGTGGAGACCTCCGTGTAGACGCCGGGAGCCTCGGGCCGGGCGCAGCCCTCGCCCCAGCTGACGATGCCGACCTGGATCCAGCCGCCCGCGCTGTCCTTGCGGAACATCGGCCCGCCGGAGTCGCCCTGGCAGGTGTCGACGCCGCCCGCGTCGAAGCCGGCGCAGATTTCCTCGCTCGCGACGAGGCCGCTGTACAGACCGCCGTAGGCCTTGCACGCGGCGTCGCTGACGAACGGCACGGTCGCCTTCAGGAGGTAGCGCTGCTGGGAGCCGCCCTCACGGTTCGCGCCCCACCCGGCCACGGTGAAGTCACCGGTGTTGTACTGCGCGGTGGTGGCGATCTTCAGGGTCGGCAGGTTGATGGGCTGGGCGAGCTTGATGAGCGCCCAGTCCTTGCCGGTGCCGTTGTAGCCGGGGGCGCGCAGCACCTTGGTGGAGCGGACCTGGACCCGGCCGCTGGTGGACTGGAGGTCGACGACCCCCGCGGTGGCGGTGATGCTCGTGTTGTTGCCGGAGGCGCCCACGCAGTGCGCGGCCGTGAGCACGATCTGCTGGGTGTAGAGCGCGCCGCCACAGCCCATGGAGAGCCGGACCATGAACGGGAACTCGCCCTGCGCGGCCCGGGTCCCGCCGACGACGGGCGACGGGGCGGCCTGCGCGGCGGAGACGGGCTGGAGACTGGCGATCGCGAGCGCGGCCGCGCCGAGGACCGCGCATCTCTTGAGGGCCGTGAGAAGTCTCTTCAACGTGATGCCTTCCGTGGGGGGTTGACTGGGGAGGTGCAACCGAAGCATCAGATTGACGAGTGCATGACAGCAGCAAGCACAAAAAGAACGTCCATGTGCTGGCATGGACTGGTCAAAATATTGCTGCTGGATTATGAGAACGCCGAGAGTCTTCGCACAAGGGGCGGGAACCGGCCAGACCGGCCCGGGCTGACGTCACCGGGCCGGCCCCGCGGGGTTCACGCGTTCCTGATGGCCGAGATGTCGAAGTTGAGCTTGATCTTGTCGGAGACCAGGACGCCGCCGGTCTCCAGCGCCGCGTTCCAGGTCAGGCCCCACTCGGAGCGCAGGATCTCCGCCTTGCCCTCGAACCCGACGCGCTCGTTGCCGAACGGGTCCTTCGCGGCACCGTTGAACTCCAGGTCGATGGCGAGGGGCCGGGTGGTGCCCAGGATCGTCAGGTCGCCGGTGATCCGGTAATCGTCACCGCCGAGCGCCTCCGCCTTGGTGGAGCGGAACGTCATGGCCGGGAACTCGTCCGCCTTGAAGAAGTCCGCGCTCTTGAGGTGGCCGTCGCGGTCGGCGTTGCCCGTGCTGATGCTGTCCATCACGACGTCGATGGAGGCCGTCGACCGCGACGGGTCGGTGCCGTCGAGCTGGAGCGTGCCGGTGAAGTCCTGGAAGCTGCCCTTGACGTTGGTGACCATGGCGTGCCGGGCGACGAAGCCGATCGTCGAGTGCGCGGGGTCGATCGTGTAGTCGCCGGTCAGGGCGGCGAGCTCGGGGCTCACGGTGGCACCGGTGGCGGTGGCGGTCTGGGCGTCGTCGCGGCTGAAGATGCTCATGGGGTGTGCCTCCTGTGCGTGAAGTTGAACGTTTAACTACTCCAACGCGACCCACCGTAAACCTATTCCGTTCAATGTTCAACATCTTCGGTGGGTGTGTCGCCCCGCGTCCGCCGCACCCTCCATACCCCCGGTCGGCGCAATCGCGCGGCCCGCAGGGGTGGTCCTGCCGGATGCGGTGGGTGGCGGCCCGGAACGCGGTCGGCGCACGGGCCGGGGCCCGCCGGTGCCGGGGCGCCGGGCCCGGGCGGCCCGCCGTGCGGTGGCGGTGACCGGCGAGACGGGGTTCCGTTGCCAGTGACCGTATGGAGACAGACGTGACCACGGCGGACGCACAGCGCAGGGGAGAGCGACTCGTGACACTCACCGGCTCCGGCTCGGCCTACGACCCACCGGCGGACCCCGCCCCGCGCCGCTCCACGACACCCGTCCCCGCGCGGGTGAACCAGTACGGGCCGCCGCGACGACTCGACCGGCGCGTGGCCCTGGTCACCGGCGCCTCCTCCGGTATCGGGGCGGCCACGGCACGGCGGTTCGCCATGGACGGCTGGCAGCTGCTCCTCAGCGGCCGCGACCGGCACCGCCTGGAGCAGACGGCGTCCGGCACCTCGGCCGTCGTGCTGCCCGCCGACCTCGCGGCCCCCGACGGCCCGCGCCTGCTGGCCCGGTCCGCGCTGCACACCACCGGCCGGATCGACGTCCTGGTCGCGGGTGCGGGCATGGGCTGGACGGGCCCCTTCACCGCCATGCCGCACACCGACATCGACCGGGTGCTGACCCTGGACCTCAACGCCACGCTCCACCTCGTGCGCGAGGTGCTGCCCTCCATGATCGCGGCCGGGCGGGGGCGGGTGGTGCTGCTCGGCTCGGTCGCGGGCTGCGTGGGCCGGCGGGAGGAGGCGGTGTACTCCGCCGCCAAGGCCGGTCTGGCCGCCTTCGCCGAGGCGCTGCGCCAGGAACTGCGCGGCACGGGCGTGGGCGTGACCTTCGTCGTACCCGGAGCCGTCGACACGGCCTTCCACACCCGCCGCGGCAGGCCCTACGACGGCACCAGCACCGGTCTCCTCTCGCCCGGCTGCGTCGCCGGCACGATCTGGGAGGCCGTCCGGCGCGACCGCGACGAGGCTTACGTCCCCACCTGGCTGACCCTCCCCGGCAGAGTCCGCGGCCTCGCGCCGGGCGTGTACCGCCGCCTGCTGAACCGCTTCGGCTGACCTCCACCGGTTCTTCCGGGTTCCGGTCCCTCTGGCCTTCTGGGTTCCGTCCCCCTGACCGTCTCGGTTCCGGCCCCCTGGCCGTCCCCGGTCCGGTCGCCGTGACCGTCCCCCACCGTTCCGGTCACTGCTGATGGATCCACCCGTTCCGGTCGCTCCTGTCGCTCCGGTCGCTCCGGTCGTTCCGGTCCCTCCGGTCGTTCCGCCGTTCCGGTCACTCCGGCCGGATCCACCGTTCAGGTGACCGCCTCCTCGTGGTAGGGCATGGGCATGACTCCCCAGCGCCGCCTCTTCCCCCGCCGTACGGCCGGGGCCGCCGCCCTGCTCCGGCCCAGCCGCCGCGCCCTGCTGCTGGCGGCCGCGGCCCTCGCGGCGACCGGGGGCGCGGCGCCCGAGGGCCGGGGCGCCGGTGCGCCGGGCGCACCGGGCGGCCCAGGCGGTTCTGGTGATCGGTACGACACCCTGCGCCGCCGCTGGCTCGGCATCGCCCTCGGCTCGGGCTACCACCCGACGGCCGAGCCCTACGCCACCCGGCTCGCCGAGACCGGCACACTCGCCCGGGACCTGCGCGCGAGCATGGCCCCGGCGGCGGACTCCCTCTGGCCCGGGCATCCCTTCGACCCACCGGCCGGCATCACCCTCAGCTACGGCCGCCTGTGGACCATGACCCGGGCCTATGTCCAGCAGGGCACCGGCTCGACCGCGGACCCCGGGCTCCTCGCCGGCGTCCTGCGCGGCCTCGACCACCTCTCCGCCACCGTCTACAACCCCTCCACCACCCGCCACGGCAACTGGTGGGAGTGGCAGATCGGCAGCCCCCGCCTGCTCACCGACATCACGGCCGCCCTGTACGAGGAGCTGGGGGAGGCCCGCGTCAGCGCCGCCTGCGCCGCCGTCGACCACTTCGTGCCCGACTCGGCCCTCGGCGACTACAGCGGCACCTCCACCGGCGCCAACCGCGTCGACCTGTGCCGCTCCGTGGCCCTGCGCGGCGTCCTCGGCCGTGACCCCGGCAAGATCGCCCTCGCCCGGGACGCGCTCTCCCCGGTCTTCCCGTACGTCACCCACGGCGATGGCCTCTACGCCGACGGCTCCTTCGTCCAGCACACCTGGGTCGCCTACTCGGGCACCTACGGCCAGGTCATGCTCGACGGCCTCGGCCGGCTCTTCGCCCTGCTCGCCGGATCCGACTGGGAGGTCACCGACCCGAACCGGCAGATCGTCCTCGACAGCGTCGAGCGGGCCTACGCGCCGCTCATCCACGACGGGCTGGTCATGGACAGCGTCAACGGCCGGGCCATCAGCCGCGGCCACCTCACCGCCGACGACCGCAAGGTCATGCGCAGCGACCACTACCACGGCCACCAGCTCATCGCCGCCATCGCCCTGCTCGCGGCCGGCGCGAGCCCTGCGGAACGCGACCGCTGGCACGCCCGCGTCAAGGGCTGGATCGAACGGGACACCGTGACCCCGATCCTGACGGCACCCCAGTTCGGCGTCGCCGACCTGGCCCGGTTGCACGCCATCGCCGACTCACCCGCCCCCGCCGCGCCCGAACCCCCCGGGCACCACCTCTTCGCCGCCATGGACCGTGCCGTCCACCGCGGCCCCGGTTTCACCGTGAACATCGCCATGGCCGGCGACCGCATCGCCCACTACGAGTGCGGCAACGGCGAGAATCCCCGCGGCTGGCACACCGGGGCGGGCATGGTCAGCTGGTGGGCGGGCGCGAGCGACCAGTACACGGACTGGTTCTGGCCGACCGTCGACTGGTACCGGCTGCCCGGCACCACCGTCTCCACCAAACGGCTCGCCGACCGCGAGGGCGGCGAGTGGGGCGCTGCCCGCCCGGACGCGCGCTGGGTCGGCGGCACCACCGACGGCAGGTACGCGGCTCTAGGCCAGCACGTCAAGGGCCTCGGCTCCACCCTCGAAGCCCGCAAGTCCTGGTTCTGCGTCGCGGACGCGGTGATCTGCCTGGGCGCCGGGATCACCTGCGCCGACGGTGTCCCGGTCGAGACGGTCGTCGACAACCGCAACCTCGGCGCGTCCGGCACCCAACGCTTCGTCAAGGGGCCGAACTGGGCCCACCTGGAGGACCACGGCGGCTGGGTCCTGCTCGGCCGCGAGCCGAAGGCGCTGCGCGAGGACCGCACCGGCGCCTGGTCCGACATCAACACCGCCAGCACGCCGGAGCGGCGCACCCGCCGCTGGCAGACCCTCTGGCTCGACCACGGTACCGACCCCGAAGACGCCACGTACGCCTACGTCCTGATGCCCGGGGCCTCCCGACGCGCGGTCGCGCGCCGCGCCTCCGACCGCCGCTGGCTGTCGGTCCTCGCCAACGACGCCGGCCGCCAGGCGGTCAGCGTGCCGTCCCTCGGCTGCACGGCCGTCAACTTCTGGCATGCGGGGACGGCGGGCCCGCTCTCCGCCTCCGGCGGCGCGAGCGTGCTGATCGTCCGCCGGGGCCGTACCGCTACCCTCTGCGTGAGCGAACCGCCCCGCACGGGTGAACCGCTGGAGATCGTCTGGGGCCACCCGGTCCGCCGCGTCGTGCACGCGGACGAGACGGTCGAGGCGCACTCGACGGGCACCCGGCTCCGCCTCGTCATCACCCCGGGGACGGCTTGCGCGACCCACCGATGTGTTGTGAGGCTCGCCTGAGCCTTGTCGGACCCCTACAAGGCGCACCGCCTCTGAGCAGTCGAAAAGGCTGCACCCCGGCATGGTTCTGTTCAGGGGTACCAGGAAAACACGCCGGAGACTGTGAGGAGTCGACGGCCCGCATTCCAGGGTTGGCTTCGTAAGGTCACTACATGACCGTTTTGGATGAGGCGCCGGGTGAGCCGACCGACGCGCGCGGACGCGTGGCCGAACTGCACGAGATCCGTGCGCAGGCGGTGGCCGGACCGAGCGAGAAGGCGACCGAGGCGCAGCACGCCAAGGGCAAGCTGACCGCGAGGGAGCGCATCGAGCTTCTCCTCGACCCGGAGTCCTTCCGGGAGGTCGAGCAGTTGCGCCGCCACCGGGCCACGGGCTTCGGCCTGGAGGCCAAGAAGCCGTACACCGACGGTGTGATCACCGGCTGGGGCACGGTGGAGGGGCGCACGGTCTTCGTCTACGCGCACGACTTCCGCATCTTCGGCGGCGCGCTGGGCGAGGCCCACGCCACGAAGATCCACAAGATCATGGACATGGCCATCGCGGCCGGTGCCCCGCTGGTGTCGCTGAACGACGGTGCCGGCGCCCGCATCCAGGAGGGCGTCTCGGCGCTCGCCGGCTACGGCGGCATCTTCCAGCGCAACACCAAGGCCTCGGGCGTGATCCCGCAGATCTCGGTGATGCTCGGCCCGTGCGCGGGCGGCGCGGCGTACAGCCCCGCCCTCACCGACTTCGTCTTCATGGTCCGCGAGACCTCGCAGATGTTCATCACCGGCCCCGACGTCGTCAAGGCGGTCACCGGCGAGGAGATCACACAGAACGGCCTGGGCGGCGCGGACGTCCATGCCGAGACGTCCGGTGTCTGTCACTTCGCCTACGACGACGAAGAGACCTGCATCGCCGAGGTCCGCTACCTCCTCTCGCTGCTCCCGCAGAACAACCGGGAGAACCCGCCCCGCACGGAGCCCTCGGACGCGGCCGACCGCCGCTCGGACGTCCTCCTGGACCTGGTCCCGGCGGACGGCAACCGGCCGTACGACATGGCCAAGGTCATCGAGGAGATCGTCGACGACGGCGACTACCTCGAGGTCCACGAGCGCTGGGCCCGCAACATCATCTGCGCGCTGGGCCGGATGGACGGCCAGGTCGTCGGCATCGTGGCGAACCAGCCCCAGTCGCTGGCGGGAGTTCTGGACATCGAGGCCTCCGAGAAGGCGGCCCGCTTCGTCCAGATGTGCGACGCGTTCAACATCCCGATCATCACTCTTCTGGACGTTCCCGGCTTCCTCCCGGGCGTCGACCAGGAGCACGGTGGCATCATCCGCCACGGCGCGAAGCTCCTCTACGCCTACTGCAACGCGACCGTACCGAGGATCTCGCTGATCCTGCGCAAGGCCTACGGAGGTGCGTACATCGTCATGGACAGCCAGTCCATCGGCGCGGACCTCACCTACGCCTGGCCGACGAACGAGATCGCCGTCATGGGCGCGGAGGGCGCGGCCAACGTCATCTTCCGCCGCCAGATCGCCGAGGCCGAGGACCCCGAGGCCATGCGGGCCCGCATGGTCAAGGAGTACAAGTCCGAGCTGATGCACCCCTACTACGCGGCCGAGCGCGGCCTGGTCGACGACGTCATCGACCCCGCCGAGACCCGCGAGGTGCTCATCAAGTCCCTCGCCATGCTCCAGACCAAGCACGCGGACCTGCCGTCCCGCAAGCACGGCAACCCGCCGCAGTAACCCGGCGGACATCTTCCTCATGGAGACTGACACCCATGGAATCGCCTGACATCCGCGTCGAGAAGGGCCACGCCGAGCCCGAGGAAGTAGCCGCCATCACGGCCATCCTCCTGGCCCGCGCCGCCGCCCGCCCCACCGACCCGACCCCGGTCCACCGCGGCCGCATCAAGGCGGGCTGGCGCCGCCTGGAGCGCGAGCCGGGCTTCCGCGCCCCGCACAGCTGGCGCTGAGTTCTGAACGTGCCTCACGGCCCCGTTCTCCCTCGGGAGGGCGGGGCCGTCGTGGTGCGGTGCCGGCGGACGACGACGTGCACGCCGGGGAAGTAGAGCGAGGCGGGATCGTCGGGGGGAACGCACGAGCTCATGTTCAGATGGAGAGCTCGGCCGGCGGGAACGATCCCGTCTCCACCCAGGCCGCGACGTCGATGAGCATCGGCCGCCGTCCTCGCCACGGTCGTGCCCAGCCGAATGCCGTCGCCTCCGCGCTCACCGCGCCCCCTCCCGGGACGAAACACCGCGGCCCCCGCTCCTCCCGCAGGAGGAACGAGGGCCGCAAGACAGACGGGGTGATTACCTCAGCCGTGCCATCAGAGCGTGCTCGACCAGCGTGATCAGCGCCGACTTGGCGTCGGCCCGGTGGCGGGCGTCGGTCGTGATGATCGGGGTGTCAGGGCCGATCTGGAGGGCTTCCCGGACCTCGTCGGGCGTGTACGGCTGCTGGCCGTCGAAGCCGTTCAGCGCGATGACGAACGGCAGACCCGAGTTCTCGAAGTAGTCGACGGCGGGGAAGCAGTCGGCGAGCCTCCTCGTGTCGACCAGCACGATCGCGCCGATGGCGCCGCGCACCAGGTCGTCCCACATGAACCAGAAGCGGTCCTGGCCCGGTGTACCGAAGAGGTACAGGATCAGGTCCTGGTCCAGGGTGATACGGCCGAAGTCCATGGCCACCGTGGTGGTGGTCTTGTCCCCGGTGTGGGTGAGGTCGTCGATGCCGGCCGAAGCGGACGTCATGACGGCCTCGTGGCCGCCGGCGTTCTCGTCGCCGCCGGGCTGATGGATGGCGACCAGTCCCGCCTCCGCCAAGTCGGCGACGAGGATCCTGGCCACGCCGAGAGGGATCGTGAGGAGCGCCGAGATCTCGGCGACCGACTTGATTTCCCGGCAGAGGTTGCAGATCCGCTGATGCTCGGGCAACTGGCCCTGCATCTGGTGCGGCTGCGCAGTGGTGTGCACCAGCGCCTCGATGGCGAGCTGGTAGCGCGGGCGGGTCCGGCCGCCGGTCATGGCGTACGGACGCACCAACGGGTTGTGGTTGTTCGACGCCCCGCCGGGCGCCGGCTCTGGGGTGCGGCGCTGCGGCTGTACAGGCTGGATACGCGGGGCCGGCGGCTGGTCGTACGGCGACGGGCCGGGGCCCTGCGGCGCGTACGGCTGCCGGTGGCTCGGTGCGGAGGGGAAGTTGTAACGGTTCGGGTTCTGGCCACCGTCGCCCTGGCCCTGGGCAGGACCGTACGACCAGTTGCCCGAAGACGAACCGCCTGGGGGTGTTGCCACTTTCTCCTCCTCCGACTGTGCCTGGCACCCATCGCTGTGGAGCCGCGTCCCGAAACCTTACGGCCACGGGACGCCAAAACGCACCGTCCGTCTGTTAGTTGAGCAGGCTCCCCTGGAGCTCTGCACGAAGGTCCGGTGTCAGGACCGTACCGGCTCGGTCGACCAGCAGCGCCATCTCGTACCCGATGAGGCCGATGTCCGCCTCGGGATGTGCGAGAACCGCGAGCGACGAACCGTCGGATACGGACATGATGAAGAGGAATCCCCGCTCCATCTCCACAACGGTCTGGTTGACGGCTCCTCCCTCGAAGATCCGGGAAGCGCCCGCCGTCAGGGACGTCAGACCGGAAGCGACGGCCGCGAGCTGGTCGGCGCGGTCGCGGGGGAAGCCTTCGGACATCGCCAGAAGGAGTCCGTCGGCGGAGACCACCACCGTGTGGGACACCCCCGGGGTGTTGTCCACGAAGTTGGTGATCAACCAGTTCAGGTTCTGTGCCGCCTGGCTCATCGGGCTCACACTAACGCTCCTGGTTGTAGGTGCTGTCAGGACCGAAGCCCTGGCCGTTCGTTTCACTGCCTGCGCTGCGCCCGCGCTGGACGCCTCGACGCAGGTTGCTCAGCCTGCCCCGGACGTCCTCCGGGGCGCGGGAGACCTGTGGGCCTCCCTGGGGGGTGCTCTCGGCGGCTCCCTCGATCAGGTTGGCCTTGGGCACCCGCCTCGGCAGGCCGGAGGAGGTGACCCCGCCCGCCTTGGGCTTCCGGAGCTGCGAGGCCTGCTGCCACCGCTCGTCGTTGGCCGAGCGCCAGCTGCTGTCGCCGTTGCTCTCCGGGGTGGAGGCCGGCGGTTCCTGGCTCGCGTGCCGTGCGCCACCCGCGCCGTTCGTACCGCTCGCGGTGGCTCCGCGGCGGGGGAGCCCGGCGTCCGTCAGCGTGCGCCCGTTGGAGGGGGCCGGTCCCGGACGGTCGAAGCCTACGCGGTCCTGCTCACTCGCGTCAGCGGCCTGCGCAGATTCCGTTTCCGGGGCCTGAGCAGGGTACTGGCTCGGGTAGCCGTTCTGGTAACCGTCCTGCTGCGGCCAGTCATCCTGGTGGCGCCGCTGCTCGAACGCGGCGAAACCGCCCGGACCGCTCGCGCCCTGCGCCGGGGACTCCTCCTGGGCCGGCTCCGCATAGGAGGGCTCCGGGTAGCCGCCGTTCGGCGAGAAGGTGTCGTTCTGCGGCAGACCGCCGTTCGGCGCGTAGTACTGCTCGTCGTACGCAGACCGCTGCGGCTCCTCGTACGACGCCTGCTGCTGCTCCTGGTACGACGCCTGCTGCGGCTCCTCGTACGGCGCCTGATGGTCGTACGAGGACGGCTGCTGCTCCGGGTAACCGGTCTGGCCGGTGTCGTAGCCCTGCCCGGTGTCGTAGCCCTGCTGACCGTTGTACTCGTCGCGGTACCCGTTCGCCCGGTCGGGCTCCTGGCTGCGCTGTCCGGGCAGCTCGGGCGACTGGGCCTCCAGGGCCGCCCGGCGCTCCTCGCGCATCAGGGAGCGGCCGACGGGGTCCAGTTCGCGTATGTCGTCGGGGACGTCGGAGTAGCGGCTGTCGTCGAAGCCCAGCTCCGCGGCCGTGCGCATGGGCTGGCCGAAGCTCTCGCCGCCGAAGTTCTGCTCCGGGATGATCTGCGAAACGGTGAACTCGTCGCGGTCCACGTGCTGCTCGCCGCCACCACCGTGGGTGATCGCGTCCGGCAGCATGACCAGCGAGGTCGTGCCGGCCTGCTCGCCCGAGGGACGCAGCTGGACCCGGATGCCGTGCCGGTCGGACAGCCGGCCGACCACGAACAGGCCCATGCGCTGGGAGATCGCGGCGTCCACGGTCGGAGGGTTGGCCAGCTTGTGGTTGATGTCCGCGAAGTCCTCGGCGGTGAGGCCGATGCCCTTGTCGTGGATCTCGATCATCACGCGGCCGTCGGGGAGACGGGTCGCGGTGACGCGGACCTTGGTCTGCGGGGAGGAGAACGTCGTGGCGTTCTCCAGGAGCTCGGCGAGCAGGTGCACGAGGTCGGTCACGGCCCGGCCGTGGATCTCGGCCTCCGGGACGCCGGAGAGCTCGATGCGCTCGTACTGCTCCACCTCGGAGGAGGCGGCGCGCAGCACGTCGACCAGCGGGACCGGCTGGTCCCAGCGGCGGCCGGGCTCCTCGCCGGCGAGGACCAGGAGGTTCTCGCCGTTGCGGCGCATACGGGTCGCCAGGTGGTCCAGCTTGAAGAGGTTCTCCAGCTGGTCCGGGTCGGCCTCGTTGTTCTCCAGGTCGGTGATCAGGGTCAGCTGGCCCTCGATCAGCGACTGGTTGCGGCGCGACAGGTTGGTGAAGATCGCGTTGATGTTGCCCCGCAGCAGGGCCTGCTCGGCGGCGAGCCGGACGGCCTCGCGGTGGACCTGGTCGAAGGCGCGGGCGACCTCGCCGATCTCGTCGGTGGTGGTGATCGGGATGGCCTGGACGCGGGTGTCGACGCGGCCGGGGTCGGTGCGGGAGAGCTGGTCGACCAGCATCGGCAGACGCTGCTCGGCGATGCCGAAGGCGGCGTTGCGCAGCTGGCGCATCGAGCGGCTCATCTGGCGGGCGACCGCACCGGCCAGGATGAAGGCGAGGAGCAGGGCGACCACGACGGCGGCACCGGTGATGTAGGCGTCACGCTGGGCGTCGTCGGCGATGTCGGACGCTTCGCTCACGGCCTTGTCGGCCAGCTCGGTCTCGATCTTGTTGTACGCGTCGAACTTCAGCGTGGTGACGGCCCACCAGTTCTGAGCCGTGATGCCCGCCTGGGCGAGGTTGGCGCGCTCGCTCGGGTCCGTCGACGGCAGCGCCGCGATCCGCGCCAGCATCGTGGTGGGGTTGGCGGGCGGCGGTACGTAGTCCGGGTCCTTGGCCTTGGCGTCCGCTGCCATCTTCGCGGCATCGGCCTTGATCTGCTTCTCGGCCGCCGTCAGCTTGGCGAAGTCCTCTTCGGTGCCGCCGCTCTCGTACTCCTGGATGGCGATGCGCTCCAGGTAGGCGTACGAGGACAGCGCGATGCGCTGGCTGGCCAGGTTGCCGCCGTCCGGTCCGGGCTTGATCAGCATGTGCATGCCGATGGAGCGCTGAAGGGAGAGGGCGCCCTTGGTCAGCGAGATGGCGTAGACGGTGCGGCCGTAGCTGGTGATGTTGCCGGTGCCCAGGCCGAGCTCATTGGCGAACTCCAGCAGCCTGTGCTCGGTCTCGACGTAGCCCTCTTCGGTCTGCACGCCCTTGAGCTGGCTGGTGTAGGCGGCCGCACGCAGCTGCGCGAGCTTCGGCTCCACCTCACGGAAGCGCTCCAGGCGCCGCTCCAGGCCGGGCCGGTCGGGCATGTTCTTGACGGCCTCGTCGAAGGCGTCGGCCGCCTTGTCGGTGTTCGCACGGGCCTTGACGACCGTCGGGTCCTTCGCGCCCTTGCCCTGGAGGAGTGGGGCGGCGGTCACGTCGCGCTCGACGAGCAGCTCGTTGCCGTAGGCCAGGGCGGCGCGGACCAGACGCGCGGTGTTCTCCGCGTCCTCGGCCTCCTGCCAGGTGTCGATCGAGCTCTTCACCTGGAAGCCGCCCATGACGAGGCCGACCAACACGGGTATGAGCAGGATCGCGTTGAGCCTGGTCGCCACGCGCCAGTTGCGAGGGGAGAGACGGCCGCCGCTCTCGGCGGGCGCGGCCGTCGGTTCCGAACCGGGCACGGGGGCGGGCGCCGCTGTGCGCGGCGGCGGGGTGAAGTTGCCCCGGGCCGACGGCTCGGGACTGTTCTTGCTTCGCCTCACTCGACCAACAACCTCTCGGCGGTCGGCACCAACGTTGTGCCGCAGTGTTCAGAGCCCAACACGCCTCGATGGACGAGTACGTCATTGACTATTGGGCAGTTCAGGCATTCCAGCACGACGACCTGCGCTCTTCCAAACAGTCCGGGGCGGGGAATCGACGTGATGTAAGCCCCAGATAAAACGGTCATAAAGAGCGAGCCCCGCCAAAAGGCGGGGCGATTGTGCGCGCAGCGAGACCGGATGTGCGCGACGCGTGGCCGTACCACCCGATTCCTCTGCCGAAACGTTATGAACACCTTGGCCGACCGTGTCAAAGGACACAGTCGGCTCCGGTGCATCTACGACAACTGCCGTATTGCGCTTCTGAATTGTGCTACCTCAGCCGTGCCATCAGAGCGTGCTCGACCAGCGTGATCAGCGCCGACTTGGCGTCGGCCCGGTGGCGGGCGTCCGTCGTGATGATCGGGGTGTCAGGGCCGATCTGCAGCGCCTCACGCACCTCTTCCGGCTGGTAGGGCTGCTGCCCGTCGAAGCCGTTCAGCGCCACGACGAACGGCAGACCCGAGTTCTCGAAGTAGTCGACGGCCGGGAAGCAGTCGGCCAGACGCCGGGTGTCCACGAGCACCACCGCGCCGATGGCGCCGCGCACCAGGTCGTCCCACATGAACCAGAAGCGGTCCTGGCCCGGTGTACCGAAGAGGTACAGGATCAGGTCCTGGTCCAGAGTGATACGGCCGAAGTCCATGGCCACCGTGGTGGTGGTCTTGTCCCCGGTGTGGGTGAGGTCGTCGATGCCGGCCGAAGCGGACGTCATGACGGCCTCGCGAGCAGTGTCACGTCCGGCGTGCCGGTGGCGTCGTCGCCGCCCGGCTGGTGGATCGCGACGAGACCGGCCTCGGCGAGGTCCGCGACCAGGATCCGGGCCACCCCCAGCGGCATGTTGAGCAGCGCCGAGACCTCGGCCACCGACTTCACCTCACGGCAGAGGTGGCAGATCCGCTGGTGCTCCGGGAGCAGCCCCATGAGCGCGGCGGGGTCCGCGGTCGTGCTGATCAGTGCCTCGATGGCCAGCTGATAGCGCGGCCGGGTCCGGCCGCCGGTCATGGCGTACGGCCGTACCAGCGGCTGGTCGCCCTCGTCCTCGTACGGCTCCGCGTACGGATCATGAGAGGCGGTGGGCGGGGTCATGGGTCCTCCGGGCGGGACAGCAAGTCGGTCAGCAAGCCGTCTGACGGGGCCTGTGTGGGGTATGTGGCAGCCGGACGGTGATGTGGTGAGACGGGTGGTGCCGGGGCCGATCAGTGGAGCAGACTGCCTTGGAGCTCAGCTCGCAGGTCGGGGGTGAGAACCGCGCCCGCGCGGTCGACCAGGAGCGCCATCTCGTAGCCGACGAGGCCGATGTCGCACTCGGGGTGGGCGAGTACGGCGAGTGACGAGCCGTCCGAGACGGACATGAGGAAGAGGAACCCTCGCTCCATCTCCACCACCGTCTGCGCCACTTCACCACCCTCGAAGATCCTTGAGGCGCCTGCCGTCAGCGACGTCAGGCCCGAGGCGACGGCCGCGAGCTGGTCCGCGCGGTCACGCGGGAAGCCCTCCGACAGCGCCAGGAGGAGACCGTCGGCGGACACGACGACGGTGTGGGACACCCCGGGGGTGTTGTCCACGAAGTTGGTGATCAACCAGTTGAGATTCTGTGCCGCCTGGCTCATCGGACTCAACTAACGCTCCTGCTGGTGAGTGGGCCGTGGGTGGCTGCCGGTCTGGGTGGACCCGGCCTGACGACCCTGTGCGATTCCCCGACGGAGATTGGTCAGCCGGCCGCGTACGTCATCGGGCGCACGCGAGACCTGAGGACCGCTCTGGTGGGTTTGCTGCTGAGCCGTGCCCGGGACGAGGTTCGCCCGGGGCACCCGGCGCGGCAGGCCGGAGGTGGTGACACCGCCCGCGGCGGGCTGGCGGACTCGCTCGGCCTGGCGGACGAGGTCGTCGTTCGGCGAGGTGCGCCAGCCGGCGGGGGCGGACCGCTGAGGACCGGTGGACCCCTGCGGTTGCTGAGGGGCGGCCGGAGCCGAGCCGTTGTTCTGCTGCTGCTCCTGCTGGCCGTGGAACCAGTTGGTCTCCAGCGTGTCGTACAGCGGAGTACGACCGTCGCCCGGACCGGACGCCGGCGGCAGGGCCTCGGGCTCCTGCCGGACGGGCCGGGCCTGCGGGGCGGGCGGACGCGGGGCGCCGAAGTCGGCCGGCCCCCGGCCACCGTTGTTCTGCGGCCGCTCGAACTGGCCCGTGCCCGCGGGGTCGGCCGGCGTGGCCGGACCCGGCAGGGTGGGCCGCCCGGAGCCGTTGTCCTGGCGGGAGGCCGGGTACTGGCCGGTCGAGCCGTTGTCCTGCCGCGGCGCGGGGTACTGACCCGTGGAGCCGTTGTCCTGGCGGGGCGCGGGGTACTGACCCGTGGAGCCGTTGTCCTGGCGGGGCGCGGGGTACTGACCGGTCGAGCCGCTGTCCTGTCGCGGGGCCGGGTACTGGCCGGTGGAGCCGTTGTCGTAGGACTGCGGCGCCGGGTACTGGCCCGACGTGGACGACGGGTCGCGGTGGCCGCCCGGGGTGCCGAAGACGTCCGGGCGGACGAACTGGCTCTCGCCCTGCGGCGCGTTCGCGTGGGGGCCGAACGGGTCCGCGTGCTGAGCGGCGCCGAAGTCGGCCGGCGAGCCGAGGCCCTGCCGGTCGTCGTCGCGCGGCACGGCCGGCATCTCCGTCGTGGCGCCGGGGCCCTGACGGTCGTCGGCGCGCGGCAGGGAAGACGTACGGGAGACGTCCGGCTCCTCGTGGCCGCGCGGGGCGTCCAGCGAGGCACGCACCGGCGGCTGGGCGTTCTCGTCGCTCCAGCTCGGCACGCGCGGCTGCGCGTCGCCGCCGGGCAGCTCGGCCCGCGGCCCGCCGCGCGGCGGCAGCTGCGGCCTGCGGCCCTTGCCCTGCTCGCCGTTGCCGCTCTGCTTCTTCCGGCTCCGGCCACCGCCGAAGGCGTCCTGGCCCTGCGGCCCGTTGGTGCCCGCGGCCTGCAGACCCTGCGGGGCGCCCGGCGCCTGCTGGCCGAACCCGGCACCGCCACCGGCGGGAGCCGGACGGCCCTGCGAGGGACCACCCTGCTCGAACGCCGACGGGCCGGGACCCTGCGGTCCGCGCGCACCGCCCGGCGCTCCCGGACGGCCGCCGTCCGCGTCCCGCCCGGGCAGTGCGGCCCGCGGGCTCTGACCGGGAGCGAGCCGGCCACCGCCGGACGCACCGCCACCGAAGGCACCGCCGGACGCACCGGCTCCGAGGACACCGCCACCCTGGCCGGCACCGGCGGCGCGCCGGGCCGCGGCCGCACCCGCGGCGGCCTGCGCGGCGGCGGGACCGCCGCCACCGACCGGCGGCTGGCCGGGCTGCTTGGGCTGGGGCTTCCTGCCGCCCTGGGCGACATCGACGGGCAGCATGACCAGCGCGGTCGTGCCACCGGAGTCGGACGGGCGCAGCTGGATGCGGATGCCGTGCCGCTGGGACAGCCGGCCGACCACGAACAGACCCATGCGGCGGGAGACGGAGACGTCCACCGTCGGGGGAGAGGCGAGCCGCTCGTTGATCGCGGCCAGGTCCTCCGGCGACAGACCGATACCGGTGTCGTGGATCTCGATCAGGACCCGGCCGTCGGGCAGCGCGTGACCGGTGACCTTGACCTTGGTCTGCGGCGAGGAGAACGAGGTGGCGTTCTCGAGCAGCTCGGCGAGCAGGTGCACGAGGTCGTTGACCACGCGGCCGGCGACCTCGGTGGTCGGCACCGAGGCCAGCTCGATGCGCTCGTACTGCTCCACCTCGGACGCGGCGGCGCGGAGCACGTCGACCAGCGGGACCGGCCGGGTCCAGCGTCGGCCGGGCTCCTCGCCCGCGAGGACGAGGAGGTTCTCGCCGTTACGGCGCATGCGGGTCGCGAGATGGTCGAGCTTGAACAGCGAGGACAGCTGGTCCGGGTCGGCCTCGCGGGACTCCAGTTCGGAGATCAGCGACAGCTGGCGCTGGATCAGACCCTGGGAGCGGCGCGAGAGGTTGGTGAACATCGCGTTGACGTTGCCCCGCAGCAGGGCCTGCTCGGCGGCGAGGCGGACCGCCTCGCGGTGCACGTCGTCGAAGGCCGCGGCCACCCGGCCGATCTCGTCCCGGGAGTGCACACCGACCGACTCCACGGACGTGTCGACGTCCTGCGGGTCGGACTCGGACAGCTGCTTGACCAGCTCGGGCAGACGGTCGGAGGCGACCCTGGTCGCGGTGTCCTCCAGGCGGCGCAGCGAGCGGATCATGGACCGCGCCACGACGAAGGCGCCGACCAGCGACACACCGAGCACGATCAGGATCAGGGCACCGGAGATGATCGCGTCGCGCTCGGTGGCGCTGCGCAGCTCGCGGGCCTTCTGTTCCATCTCCTCGAGCAGCGTGTGCTCGATGTTCTTCATCTGCTGGATCTTGGTGGAGCTGTCGTCCAGCCAGTCGCGGTAGGACCGCTTGTCCTGCTGGGCGAGACCGCTCGCGGAGACCAGGGCGCGACCCGCGTAGGTGTCGGTCGCCTTGATCGTGGAGTTGCCGCCGTCCTCGATCGGCTTCAGCAGCTCGGCGGCGGCGTCCTCGCCGTAGATGCTCTTGAAGCTGCGGATCTCGGAATTCTGGCTCTCCAGGGCCGACTCGGCGTAGAGCCGGTCGTTCGGCGAGAGCTTGCCGGCCGTGGTGTTGCTCGCGGGCAGCGCGGCCGCCAGGGCCGCGCGCTGGATCGAGGAGTACTCCTTGGCGGAGGAGAACGCCGCGAGCGCACGCGTGCGCTGGATCATGTCCGGGTTGCTGGTCGCCTCGGCCATGTCCTGGGAGAGGTCGATCAGGTTCTCGATCAGACGGTGGTACGCCTCGATCGTCTGCGTGGAGTTGCCGTCGGAGGCGTAGGCGCCCTTGCGGATCTGCTCCAGGTCGCCCAGCTCGCCGGCGAGCTGCACGAGGTACTCGCGCACGCCCTTGAGGTTGCCGTCCTTGCTGGCGCTGTCGATCTCCTCGGAACTGTCGAGGAAGTTCTTCCTGGCCCGGTCGGTCTTCTCGCGAAGCCCCTTGACCGTGAAGTCGGTCGCCTTGCCGCCGTGCGCGAGCGGGCCGGCCGACTGGTCGCGCTCCTCCTGGAGCGCCGCCGACAGCTCGGTGGCCTGCTTGGTCATGTCCGTCAGCAGCTTCATGTTGTCGAGCTGCTGGATGTCGTCCATGGACTGGTTGATACGCAGTGCGCCCAGCGAGGTGGCCGCGACCACCGGGAGGGCGAGCAGCGACACCAGTCGCGTGGAGATGCGCCAGTTGCGCAGGGCTATTCGCGGCCCGGGGCCGGTCGGGCCCGTCGGCGGCTTCAGCGCCGGGGAAGGACCCGCGGACCCCGAGGGGGCCGACGTGCCGGGGCGCCCGGAGCGCTCACCGCCGTCACCGGCCGGGCCCTGGTTCTGGGCGTGCTGGGGCGAGGGGCCGCCATTCATGGGGCCAGTCCCGCCGTGCGGCTCCGGCTCCGCCGAAGCGTTGCCATCCCTCTTGAAACGTCCCTGCACTAGCGTCGCAACCTCTGGACCAGGCACCCCGTCGCCTGAACGGCGGGGCACGGTGTCGGCGTTCTGGGGACGCCCTGAAATACGCCCCCGTGGTGGTCGTGGGTGACCGGCGCTGGCTCCCCCTTCTCGCCGCCACTCGGCGCGACTGTGCGCCCCCTGTGCGCCGGCTCGATCCTGCGGCGGTCCGTGAGATTCCAGCACAGCACAGGATCTCCAACAAGGCCCGTAGGCCGAGCCGTGATGTAGGTGACACCACGTGAGTACCGGATCACGGGCCGTAGAAAGCGAGTTCGCCTATTTCGGACGTAAGTCCGCGAGTCGCCGAGCCGTACCGGGTGTCCCAGTCGCCATGATCAGGAGCGGAATGATGGCTTCAGTGAGTCAATGTCCGTTTCGTTGGGGTGGAGCGTGAGTCCGGATTGACCGATTCGCCCTCTGATTCGTGAGAAAACTCACATGCCGATCATGGTCTCTGTGCGGCCGCGCCGGGGAATCGCATGTTTAGCCTGACGCTTTACAGCGATGGCACAACCGACAACCCGCGCCCGCGCGGGGGTTCACACCCCCACCCGGCGCCCGTCACAGGACAGGGTCAAGTAAACAGTGAAGACGACGACGATGTTCCACAAGATCGCCAACCCGCGACGCACGACGCTGGCACACCTGGACGACGCCGACGAACTGCAGACGCCGGAGCAGCCGGAGCACCCCGTCGAACTGCCGGCCCAGACCGCAAACCCCAAGCGCACCGTCCTCATGGAGATCCCCGTCGCGGCCGCCGCGACCGCGGAGTGACACCAGCAAGTACGCGTGCCGGCCGCCGGATGCTCAGGACGGCAGGACACGGATTCTCCAGGGGCGCCCCCCGCGACGGGGCGCCCCTTCGTAATGCGCGGGGCGGGGTGGCCTCCCCGCGTTAGCCTGGACCGTCAGACTCCAGCCGCTTCAGTCAAGGGGCCAGCATCCCGTGCGCATCGCCAGGTTCTCCATCGACGGGAACGTCGCCTTCGGCGCCATCGAGGGCGACAAGCAGGACGAACTCGTCCTGGACATCATCAAGGGCATCCCGTTCGCGGACTTCGAGCTCTCCGGCACGAAGGTGCCGGTCGGCAAGGTCAGGCTGCTGCCGCCGGTACTCCCCAACAAGGTCGTGGCCTTCGGCCGCAACTACGGCGAGCACGCGCGCGAGCTGGGCCACGAGGTACCCGACTCCCCCTTCGCCTTCTTCAAGCCGTCCACCTCGGTGATCGGCCCCGGCGACGAGATCCAGTACCCCTCCTTCTCCGAGGAGCTGCACCACGAGGCCGAGCTGGCCGTGGTCATCGGCCGGATGTGCCGCGAGGTCCCGCGCGAGCGCGTCAAGGACGTGATCTTCGGCTACACCTGCGCCAACGACGTCACCGCCCGCGACGTGCAGAGGCGTGAGAAGCAGTGGGCCCGCGCCAAGGGCTTCGACAGCTCCTGCCCGCTCGGCCCCTGGGTGGAGACGGACCTGGACGCGAGCGACCTCACCATCCAGCTCACGGTCAACGGCCAGCAGCGCCAGCTGGGCCGGACCAGCGAGATGATCCACTCCATCGAGGACCTGATCGTCAACATCTCCGAGGCCATGACGCTGCTCCCCGGCGACGTGATCCTCACGGGCACCCCGGCTGGGGTCGGCCCCCTGAACGTCGGCGACGAGGTCGCCGTCACCATCGAAGGCATCGGCACTCTCACCAACAAGGTTGTCAAGCGTGGCTAGCGCACCCGGCTCTCCCGTACGCGTCCGTTTCTGTCCCTCGCCCACCGGCAACCCTCACGTGGGCCTGGTGCGCACCGCCCTGTTCAACTGGGCGTTCGCCAAGCACCACCAGGGGACCCTGGTGTTCCGTATCGAGGACACCGACGCGGCCCGCGACTCCGAGGAGTCGTACACCCAGCTGCTCGACTCGATGCGCTGGCTGGGCTTCGACTGGGACGAGGGCCCCGAGGTCGGCGGCCCGCACGCGCCGTACCGCCAGTCGCAGCGCATGGACCTCTACAAGGAGGTCGCGCAGAAGCTGCTCGACGCCGGCCACGCCTACCGCTGCTACTGCTCCCAGGACGAGCTGGACACCCGCCGCGAGGCCGCCCGCGCCGCCGGCAAGCCCTCCGGCTACGACGGCCACTGCCGCGCCCTCACCGCCGCCCAGGTCGAGGAGTACCAGGCCCAGGGCCGCGAGCCGATCGTCCGCTTCCGGATGCCCGACGAGACGATCACCTTCACCGACCTGGTCCGCGGCGAGCTCACCTTCACCCCGGAGAACGTCCCGGACTACGGCATCGTCCGCGCCAACGGCGCCCCGCTGTACACGCTGGTCAACCCGGTCGACGACGCCCTGATGGAGATCACCCACGTCCTGCGCGGCGAGGACCTGCTCTCCTCCACCCCGCGCCAGATCGCCCTGTACAAGGCGCTGATCGAGCTGGGCGTCGCCAAGGAGATCCCGTCCTTCGGCCACCTGCCGTACGTGATGGGCGAGGGCAACAAGAAGCTCTCCAAGCGCGACCCGCAGTCCTCCCTCAACCTCTACCGGGAGCGCGGCTTCCTCCCCGAGGGCCTGCTCAACTACCTCTCCCTGCTCGGCTGGTCCCTCTCGGCCGACCAGGACGTCTTCTCGATCGAGGAGATGGTCGCGGCGTTCGAGATCTCCGACGTGAACCCCAACCCGGCCCGCTTCGACCTGAAGAAGTGCGAGTCCATCAACGGCGACCACATCCGCCTGCTGGACGTGAAGGACTTCACCGAGCGCTGCCGCCCGTGGCTCCAGGCGCCGTTCGCCCCCTGGGCCCCGGAGGCCTTCGACGAGGCGAAGTGGCAGGCCGTCGCGCCGCACGCGCAGACCCGCCTCAAGGTCCTCTCCGAGATCACCGACAACGTCGACTTCCTGTTCCTGCCGGAGCCGGTGGCGGACGAGGCCAGCTGGACGAAGGCCATGAAGGAGGGCTCGGACGCCCTGCTGCGCACGGCCCGCGAGCAGCTGGAGGCGGCCGACTGGACCTCCGCCGAGTCGTTGAAGGAGGCCGTCCTGGCCGCCGGCGAGGCCCACGGCCTCAAGCTCGGCAAGGCCCAGGCCCCTGTCCGTGTCGCCGTCACCGGCCGCACGGTCGGCCTGCCGCTCTTCGAGTCCCTGGAGATCCTGGGCAAGGAGACCACCCTGGCCCGCATCGACGCGGCACTGGCGAAGCTGGCCGCGTAACGCGCAGCACCACACACGCGAGGGCGGCGTCCGGTTCGGGCGCCGCCCTCGCGCAGACGGAGGCCCGCGTCTCCTCGCCGACCGTGATCGGGAAGCCCACCGCCCGCCCCCGCGACGGCCAGGGGCCCGGCCTGACGCTCTCCGGCAGCCCGAACCCGGGCTGAGAGCGGGGCGCGGTGGGTACGGTCGGAGCATGAGCATCCAAGCCGTGGTCTGGGACGTCGACGACACCCTCTTCGACTACTCCACCGCCGACCGCCTCGGCATGCGCGCCCACCTCACGGCCGAGGGCCTGCTCGGCCGCTACGACGGCGTCGAGCAGGCCATCGACCACTGGCGGGAGATCACCCACCTGCAGTGGGCCCGCTTCTCGGCGGGCGAGGCCACCTTCGAGGACCAGCGGCGCGACCGCGTACGGGTGTTCCTGGGCCGGGACCTCACCGACGCCGAGGCCGACGCGTGGTTCCAGCGGTATGTCACCCACTACGAGGAGGTCTGGGCCCTCTTCCCGGACGTACTGCCCGTCCTCGACGCTCTCTCCGCCAGCCACCGGCACGCCGTGCTCTCCAACTCCAGCCTGCACGTCCAGGACCGCAAGTTGCGCGCCCTCGGCGTCCACGACCGCTTCGAGACCATCCTGTGCGCGGCCGAGCTCGGCATCTCCAAGCCCGAGGCCGGGGCGTTCCTCGCGGCCTGCGAATTCCTCGGGCTGCCGCCGCACCAGGTCGCCTACGTGGGCGACCATCCGGAGATCGACGGACGGGGTGCCGCCGACGCCGGACTGCTGTCGGTGTGGATCGACCGCGGTGGCCTGTACGCCACGATCGACCCGCCGGTCGGGCCGCACCGCATCGCCTCCCTCGCCGAACTGCCGTCCCTGCTCGGCTCGGATACTCGTTTTGGAGCCCCGTCCACCTTCAGGTAATGTTCTTCCTGCGCCGCAGGGAGCGGGCCGGAAGGCCGGAACCCCAGGCGCACAGCTAGAACACGAACCCCTCGGGGGCTTGCGTTCCGGTGGCCTATGGTGTAATTGGCAGCACGACTGATTCTGGTTCAGTTAGTCTTGGTTCGAGTCCAGGTAGGCCAGCTCGCAGAGCTCATCTGCATCGCCCCCGTTGTGTAGCGGCCTAGCACGCTGCCCTCTCAAGGCAGTAGCGCCGGTTCGAATCCGGTCGGGGGTACTGTTCCGAGCGATCGACGATCTTCTCGGGACTGCTAGGGCCCCCGTTGTGTAGCGGCCTAGCACGCCGCCCTCTCAAGGCGGTAGCGCCGGTTCGAATCCGGTCGGGGGTACTGACTGGTCTAAACCACATTGGTCTATGGTGTAATTGGCAGCACGACTGATTCTGGTTCAGTTAGTCTTGGTTCGAGTCCAGGTAGACCAGCTCGGACCTGCGGAAACGCAGTGTCCAGGCCCCCGTTGTGTAGCGGCCTAGCACGCCGCCCTCTCAAGGCGGTAGCGCCGGTTCGAATCCGGTCGGGGGTACACATCGCAGAAGGCCCCTCACTTCGGTGAGGGGCCTTCTGCGTATGCCTTAGGGGCGCGGGGAACTGCGCGAACAACCACTGACGGCCCGCACTCGACGACGAAACCGTCCCTGTCATGGCGCTGAGCCGGGGAAAGCCTGCCGCGGCGTTGAGGCGAGCCCTCCCCGAAACACCTGGTCGCTTCAGCCGGTACGCCGCAACGCCTCGGAGAGGCGCCCGGCGGCGTCGATCACAGCCTGTGCGTGCATCCGGCCGGGGTGCCGAGTAAGGCGCTCGATGGGGCCCGACACCGACACGGCGGCAACCACACGGTTCGACGGCCCCCGCACCGGCGCGGACACGGACGCGACACCCGGCTCCCGCTCACCGATCGACTGCGCCCAGCCCCGCCGCCGCACACCCGACAGGGCCGTCGCCGTGAAACGCGCCCCCTGCAGACCGCGGTGCAGCCGCTCCGGCTCCTCCCACGCCATCAGGATCTGAGCCGAGGAGCCCGCCTTCATCGTGAGCGTCGAACCGACCGGGACGGTGTCCCGCAGACCGGACAGACGCTCCGCCGCGGCGACGCAGATACGCATGTCGCCCTGGCGGCGATAGAGCTGCGCGCTCTCGCCCGTGATGTCACGAAGATGCGTGAGCACCGGGCCGGCGGTGGCGAGGAGACGGTCCTCACCCGCGGCCGCGGCAAGCTCTGACAGACGAGGGCCGAGAATGAAACGGCCCTGCATGTCGCGCGCCACCATGCGGTGGTGTTCCAGGGCCACGGCCAGGCGGTGGGCCGTGGGTCGTGCCAGTCCGGTGGCACCGACCAGACCCGCGAGGGTGGCCGGACCGGACTCCAGAGCGCTCAGGACGAGGGCCGCCTTGTCCAGAACGCCGACGCCGCTACTGTTGTCCATGAAACGATACTTGCGTCTCACTCTGTGAAACGCAAGTTCAAATTTCCGTGGAACGCGCCACCCTGGAATCACGAAGTCACAACGGCCCGTGACGTAAGGGCCTGGTGGTGTGTGCCCGGAATCAGGGGTACGGGCACCGCCTCCTCAAGATCTCTAGTTGGGTCGGCGGATCGTCGCCGTCCGGAGGGAAAAGCGATGGGTAGGACACTCGCGGAGAAAGTCTGGGACGACCATGTCGTCCGGCGCGCGGAGGGCGAGCCCGACCTTCTCTTCATCGATCTGCACCTGCTGCACGAGGTGACCAGCCCGCAGGCCTTCGACGGCCTCCGCAAGAGCGGCCGCACCGTGCGGCGCCTGGACCTCACCATCGCCACCGAGGACCACAACACCCCGACCCTCGACATCGACAAGCCGATCGCGGACCCGGTCTCCCGGATCCAGCTGGAGACGCTGCGCAAGAACGCCGCCGACTTCGGCGTACGGCTGCACCCGCTGGGCGACGTCGAGCAGGGCGTCGTGCACGTCGTCGGCCCGCAGCTGGGCCTGACCCAGCCCGGTACCACCGTGGTCTGCGGCGACTCCCACACCTCCACGCACGGCGCCTTCGGCGCGCTGGCGTTCGGCATCGGCACCTCCCAGGTGGAGCACGTGCTGGCCACCCAGACGCTGCCGATGTCCCGCCCGAAGACGATGGCGATCACGGTCGACGGTGAACTGCCCGACGGCGTCACCGCCAAGGACCTGATCCTGGCGATCATCGCGAAGATCGGCACGGGCGGCGGCCAGGGCTACGTCCTGGAGTACCGCGGCGAGGCCATCGAGAAGCTCTCGATGGAAGCCCGCATGACCATCTGCAACATGTCGATCGAAGCCGGCGCCCGCGCGGGCATGATCGCCCCGGACGAGACCACCTTCGCGTACCTCAAGGGCCGCCCGCACGCCCCCGAGGGCGAGGACTGGGACGCCGCCGTCGCGTACTGGAAGACGCTCAGGACGGACGAGGACGCCGAGTTCGACGCCGAGGTCGTCATCGACGCCGCCGAGCTGTCGCCGTTCGTCACCTGGGGCACCAACCCGGGCCAGGGCGCACCGCTTTCGGCGTCCGTCCCCGATCCTGCTTCGTACGAAGACGCATCGGAGCGCTACGCCGCGGAAAAGGCCCTGGAGTACATGGGGTTGGAGGCGGGGCAGCCGCTGCGCTCCATCAAGGTGGACACCGTCTTCGTAGGCTCGTGCACCAACGGCCGCATCGAGGACCTGCGCGCCGCCGCCGAGCTGATGAAGGACCGCAAAGTCGCCGACGGCGTACGGATGCTGGTCGTCCCGGGCTCCGCGCGCGTCGGTCTGCAGGCCGTGTCCGAGGGCCTGGACGTCGTCTTCAAGGAGGCCGGCGCCGAGTGGCGGCACGCGGGCTGCTCGATGTGCCTGGGCATGAACCCCGACCAGCTGGCCCCCGGTGAGCGCTCCGCGTCCACCTCCAACCGCAACTTCGAGGGCCGGCAGGGCAAGGGCGGCCGCACCCACCTGGTGTCTCCGCAGGTCGCCGCCGCCACCGCCGTCCTGGGCCACCTGGCCTCCCCGGCCGACCTGTCCGCCGACGCCCCCACGCCCGCTGGAGTCTGATCAGTCATGGAAGCCTTCACCACCCACACCGGCCGGGCCGTCCCGCTGCGCCGCAGCAACGTCGACACCGACCAGATCATCCCCGCCCACTGGCTCAAGAAGGTCACGCGCGACGGGTTCGAGGACGGGCTGTTCGAGGCCTGGCGCAAGGATGAGTCCTTCATCCTCAACCAGCCCGAGCGGCAGGGCGCGACCGTCCTGGTCGCCGGCCCCGACTTCGGTACCGGCTCCTCCCGTGAGCACGCTGTCTGGGCGCTGCAGAACTACGGCTTCAAGGCCGTGATCTCCTCCCGCTTCGCTGACATCTTCCGCGGCAACTCGCTCAAGAACGGCCTGCTCACGGTTGTTCTGGAGCAGAAGACCGTGGACGCGCTGTGGGAGCTCACCGAGAAGGACCCGCAGGCCGAGATCACCGTCGACCTGGAGAGCCGCGAGGTGCGCGCCGAGGGCATCACCGCCTCCTTCGAGCTGGACGAGAACTCCCGCTGGCGGCTGCTGAACGGCCTCGACGACATCTCGATCACCCTGCGGAACGAGGCGGACATCTCCGCGTACGAGGCGAAGCGCCCGGCGTTCAAGCCGCGGACGCTCCCGGTCTGACCCCGGGCACGGTCCACCGCCTCTGAACAAGGCGACTTTCGGCCACCGCAACACCCCCTCTGTACCCCCGATCAGCCCGATCGGGGGTACAGCTGTGTCTGCACCCGAACGGCCCTGCCCACCCGCTGTTCAGCTGCCAACTTCCCACGTTATGCCGGTGGTTGCCGGGGTACGCGAGGGGTACGGCCGTGACTTCCACGTGTGCCCGGAAGGCCGTTTGAGGCGTCAGTTGTCCCCTGCGCAGGCGACAACTCGCCCCAGATGGCACAATCTGTGCATGGAACACGACGGCCAACTCGAGCTCTATGCGGCAGTCGCGGACCAACTCAAGGAAGCGCACACAAGGGTGCGCGCACTGCAAGTCCCGGAGGGCGTACGGATGGCGCTGACCCGGAAGCTGCTGGTCATTACGGCCGCGGCCAAGCACGATCTCGCCGACGCGGCAAGGCGGCTGGAGCGGTTCACCGCGGACCTCGACGAGGGACGAATCCCCGACGAGGAACGCTGAACCTCTCGACACCGTCGAGTTCGCTGCGGCACAAGGGTGATAAGCCCGTTTCGTGTTTGATTTGCGGTATATATCTGCCTAACGTGCGAAAAAGCTTGAACACTTTCGTTCTGGCGATGTCTCCGAAGGGGAAGACGTGAACAAGGCGCAGCTCGTAGAAGCGATTGCCGACAAGATGGGCGGCCGCCAGCAGGCCGCCGATGCTGTCGACCATGTACTGGACGCCATCGTCCGCGCGGTCGTCTCGGGTGAGCGGGTCTCGGTCACCGGCTTCGGTTCGTTCGAGAAGGTCGACCGTCCGGCCCGGTACGCCCGTAACCCCCAGACGGGCGAGCGGGTTCGGGTCAAGAAGACCTCCGTTCCGCGCTTCCGTGCTGGTCAGGGCTTCAAGGACCTGGTCAGCGGTTCGAAGAAGCTGCCGCGCGGCGGCGAGGTATCCGTCAAGAAGGCGCCGAAGGGCAGCCTGACCGGTGGTGCCGGCGCGACGGTCAAGAAGGCCGCCGCCAAGAAGGCGACCACGAAGTCGGCCGCCGCGAAGAAGACCACCGCCAAGAAGGCGACGGCGAAGAAGGCCACCACGAAGACCGCGGCCGCGAAGAAGACCACGGCGAAGAAGGCGCCCGCCAAGAAGACGACGGCGACGTCCAAGACCACCGCCGCGAAGAAGACGACCGCGAAGAAGGCCCCGGCGAAGAAGGCCACGGCCAAGAAGGCGCCCGCCAAGAAGTCGACGGCGCGCAAGACCACCGCCAAGAAGACCACCGCCCGCAAGAAGTAAGGGCGCTTGGGTACTCACACGCCGGGCCGGACTCCGCATGGAGTCCGGCCCGCGGCGTGTTCAGCAAGTGGTCAGAGGGTCTGCAGGGTCACCAGAGTGATCCGGAGGGCGTCTTTCGCACCCTCCACCTCGATACGGACCCGCTGACCCGGGCGCAGCAGCCTGAGGCCCCCCGCGTCGAACGCGGCCGCGTCGAAGGGCACCGGGGTGCCGTCGTCCAGAAGCACCTGCCCGCTGCGGCTTTCGGGGTCGTACGTGTACGCGGTCGCCTGCATGGCCGCAGCCTACTGCCCGGGTATCAGCAACCGCGCGGCGGCCGCGGCCGTATGAGGGCCGACGCCCAGGGCCAGCGCGCTGCGCAGGTCGTCGCCGGTGTCCACGTCCTGGCGTACGGAATCCACCGTGGCGAGCGGCAGTTCCACGGCCCCGGAGGCGCGGTGCCGGGCCCGGGAATCCGTACCGAAGGCCGGGCGCAATGCGCGGCCCGGGGCTGCGGCCAGCAGAGTCGTGCCGATTCCGGCCGCGTCCGGAAGAAATGCACGCGGGAATTCAGCGGCTGCGTCGAGTACCCGGGACAATTCCATGGGGCGCAGGGCCGGCAGATCTGCGTTGAGTGCGGCTACCGCGCGGGCCGGACGGGCGGACCGTACGACCCGCGTCGCGTGTGCGAGGGCGGCGTTGAGGCCGCCGCCCGGCTCGTCGGGGATGATCGCGGCGCCCAGTGCGGCCAGCTCGCGGCCCGCGCGGGCGTCGTCCGTGACGACTGCCACATCCCCTACCGCATGGCAGGCCAGCGCGGCCGTCACCGTGTCCTGCGCGAAGGCCAGCGCCAGGTCCGGCCGCAGCCCGTCGTCCGCGGTGTCCGCAAGCCTGCTCTTGGCCTGGGCCAGGGGTTTCAGGGGCACGACCAGGGTCCACTGCACGGGTGTTCCGTCCTCCTCTTGTCGCGGTCATTGTCACCCGGGGCATCGGGCGGGCGGTGTGCCGGGGCGTACGGTGTTCTCGACAGACCGGCGGGCCGGGGCGACACTTGTGCGGCCCCCGTGGCCCCCGCTTCAGGCCCAAGAGGAAGGTGTCCGCGTGCCCCGCCGCAGAATCGGCTTCTGGTACCGCTTCGCCGCGGTGATCTGCAAACCGCCGCTGGTGGTTCTGCTCAGGCGGGACTGGCGCGGAATGGAGCACATTCCGGCCGAGGGTGGATTTATCACCGCGGTGAACCACAATTCGCACATCGACCCCTTCGCTTACGCGCACTTTCAGTACAACACCGGGCGGGTCCCGCGATTCCTCGCGAAGAGCGGGCTTTTCAAGAAGGGATTCGTCGGCGCCGCGATGCGGGGCACCGGGCAGATCCCCGTCTACCGCGAGAGCACGGACGCGCTGAGCGCCTTCCGGGCCGCGATCGAGGCCGTGGACCGCGGGGAATGCGTCGCCTTCTATCCCGAGGGCACCCTCACCCGCGACCCGGACGGCTGGCCCATGACCGGCAAGACCGGGGCCGCGCGGGTCGCCCTGCAGACGAAGTGCCCGGTGATCCCCGTCGCCCAGTGGGGCTGCAACGAGTTGCTGCCGCCGTACGCGAAGAGGCCGCATCCGCTGCCGCGCAAGACGCACCGCGTGCTCGCCGGGCCGCCCGTGGACCTTGCGCGGTTCTACGACCGGGAGATGACCGCGGACCTGCTGAAGGAGGCCACGGAGGTCATCATGGCCGCTGTGACCGCCCAGCTGGAGCTGATCCGCGGGGAGAAGGCGCCCGAGACGCCGTACGACCCGCGCCGGGAGCGGACCGAGCAGCGGCGCCGCACACAGGCGCAGACGAAGACGCATCAGCAGTCCGGGCAGACCGTGCAGGAAGAGGGGCTGGGTAAGTGAGCAAGCCGGTCAAGACGGCGGTCCTGAGCGCCGGTTCGTGGGGCACGGCCTTCGGTATGGTGCTCGCCGACGCGGGGTGCGAGGTCACTCTGTGGGGGCGCCGCCCGGAGGTCGTGGAGGCGATCAACTCCACGCGGACCAATCCCGACTACTTCCCGGGCGTCGAGCTCCCGGAGAACGTGCGGGCCACCACGGATCCCGCCGAAGCCGCGGCGGACGCCGACTTCACGGTCCTGTCGGTGCCCTCGCAGACCCTGCGCGCCAACCTCGCCGAGTGGAGCCCGCTCCTCGCCCCCGGCACGGTCCTGGTGTCGCTGATGAAGGGCGTCGAACTCGGCTCCGCCATGCGGATGAGCGAGGTCATCGACGACGTCGCCAAGGTCGGCCCGGACCGGATCGCCGTGGTGACGGGGCCCAACCTGGCCCGGGAGATCGCCGCGCGGATGCCGGCGGCGGCCGTGGTCGCCTGCACCGACGAGGCCGTCGCCCAGCGACTCCAGACCGCCTGCCACACGCCGTACTTCCGCCCGTACACCAATACGGACGTGGTGGGTTGCGAACTGGGCGGAGCCGTGAAGAACGTCATCGGCCTCGCCGTGGGCATCGCGGACGGCATGGGCCTCGGCGACAACGCCAAGGGCTCGCTCATCACCCGCGGCCTCGCCGAGACGACCCGGCTCGGCATGGCGCTCGGCGCCGACCCGCTGACCTTCTCCGGACTCGCGGGCCTGGGCGACCTGGTGGCCACCTGCTCCTCGCCGCTGTCGCGCAACCACACCTTCGGCACCAACCTCGGCAAGGGCATGACCCTCCAGGAGACCATCGCGGTCACCAAGCAGACCGCCGAGGGCGTCAAGTCCTGCGAGTCGGTGCTGGATCTGGCCCGCCGGTACGGTGTCGACATGCCGATCACGGAGACGGTCGTCGGCATCGTGCACGAGGGCAAGCCCCCGGTGGTGGCTCTCAAGGAGCTGATGTCGCGCAGCGCGAAGCCCGAACGACGCTGAGCGACGCGACGCCGACGGCGCTTACTACCGGCCCTACCAACGGGTACTCTCAACGCGATATGAGCACCGAGAACCTCCCCCAGAGCCCCGAGCAGCCGCCTCGCAAGCCGCGTGTGGCCGTCGTGTTCGGCGGGCGCAGCTCCGAACACGGGATCTCCGTGGTCACCGCCGGCGCCGTCCTCAAGGCCATCGACCGGACGAAGTACGACGTCCTGCCGATCGGCATCACCCAGGACGGGCGTTGGGCGCTCACGGCGGACGAACCGGAGCGGATGGCGATCGTCGACCGGCGCCCGCCGAGCGTCGACCTGCTCGCCGAGTCCGCCGAGGGCGCGGTGATCCTCCCCGTCGACCCCGCCAGCCGCGAAGTCGTCTACAGCGAGCCGGGATCGGTTCCCAAGGCGCTCGGCGAGGTCGACGTGGTCTTCCCGGTGCTGCACGGCCCGTACGGCGAGGACGGCACTCTCCAGGGCCTCCTGGAGCTTTCCGGAGTCCCGTACGTGGGTTCGGGTGTGCTCGCCTCGGCCGTGGGCCAGGACAAGGAGTACATGAAGCGGGTGTTCACCTCCTTCGGGCTGAAGGTGGGCCCGTACGTGGTGATCCGCCCGCGCGAGTGGGAACACGATGAGGCCGCCGCCCGCAAGAAGATCGTCGACTTCGCCGGCGAGCACGGCTGGCCGCTGTTCGTGAAGCCCTCGCGCGCCGGTTCCTCCATCGGCATCACCAAGGTCGACGACCTCTCGGGCCTCGACGAGGCGATCGCCGAGGCCCGGCGGCACGACCCGAAGATCCTCGTGGAGGCCGCCCTGCGCGGCCGCGAGATCGAGTGCGGCGTCCTGGAGTTCGAGGACGGCCCTCGCGCCTCCCTGCCCGCGGAGATCCCCCCGCCCGAGGCGCAGGCGTACTACGACTTCGAGGCCAAGTACATCGACTCCACGCCCGGCATCGTGCCGGCGCCGCTGACGCCCGAGGAGACGGCCGAGGTGCAGCGCCTGGCGGTCGACGCCTTCGAGGCGGCGTCCTGCGAGGGCCTGGTCCGCGCGGACTTCTTCCGCACCGACGACGGCGAGTTCGTGATCAACGAGATCAACACCATGCCCGGCTTCACGCCCATCTCGATGTACCCGCAGATGTGGCAGGCGAGCGGGGTGAGCTACCCCGAGCTGATCGACCGGCTGGTGCAGGCGGCACTGCGCCGCTCGACGGGCCTGCGCTGACCCACCCGGGGGCGCGGGGAACTGCGCGACCAGCCACGTGCGACCGCAGACTCGACAGCACGGCGCTCAGGAGGCGATCCCCTCGGGGATCGCCTTCTTCACGGCCGAGGCCAGATCGATCAGCACACCCGAGCTGTCCACGCCCTTGGGCGCCCGGACCTCGACGTACGCCTCCCGGTTGGCGGTGGTGAACCGGTATCCGCCGCCGTCCTGCTCCTCCATCAGCCAGTCGACGCCGTTCACACCCCCGGCGACCGCGTCCGGGTCCCGCCCGTCCGCCACCTTCGGGTCGATCATCTTGGGCGGCTGCGGCACACCGCAGCGAAGTATGATCGCCGGGCTGCCCCAGCCCGCCGTCAGCGCCGACGCGGGTCCGGGGTCCTCGCGGTTCTCACCGTCCACCTTCGCAGGCAGTACCTTGTCCAGGTTCCGGCACAGTTCCGCGACCTTCGCGTCCGGACTGGGAACCGCCGCCGACGCGCTGTCGTCTGCTGAGGAGCAGCCCGCGACAGTGATCAACAGCGCGACAGCGGGCAGGCGGAACACGCGGAAGACACAACGGTGCCGGTGACGGAAAGAGTTCACCGGCACAGGGTAGACGGGGGCTACAGATGGACGACCGGGCAGGTCAGGGTGCGGGTGATGCCGTCCACCTGCTGGACCTTGGCGACCACCATGCGACCGAGATCGTCGACGGTGTCGGCCTGGGCCCGCACGATGACGTCGTATGGTCCCGTCACGTCCTCGGCCTGGATGACCCCAGGGATCTTGGTGATCGTCTCGGCGACGGTCGACGCCTTGCCGACCTCCGTCTGGATCAGGATGTACGCCTGTACCACGGAACCTCCAGGGCGGCCACGAGGATCATGTGGGGAAAAGGAACGCCACGGTATCGCGTCGCCGCTCGCCGCGGGGAGACCTGCGGGGACCGGGTCTTGCGCGCCGGGGTGCAGGTCCGGCAGAACTTGACGGTCACCTCGACCGTAGCGAGGAGCGAGATGCCTCGCGACCGGGCACGGACAGGGACAGAAGGGGAGAAAGGGCAATGAAGGGCACTGTTGGTGAGCTCGGTGAGTTCGGGCTCATCAGGGAGCTCACCTCCCGTCTGACCACCACCCCGGCGGTCCGGGTGGGCCCCGGCGACGACGCCGCCGTGGTGGCCGCGCCCGACCGCAGGGTCGTGGCGAGCACGGACATCCTCGTGGAGGGCCGGCACTTCCGGCGGGACTGGTCGACGGCCTACGACGTGGGCCGTAAGGCGGCCGCGCAGAACCTCGCCGACATCGCCGCCATGGGCGCCGTACCGACCGCGCTGCTGCTCGGCCTGGTCGTCCCGGCCGAACTGCCGGTGACCTGGCCGAGCGAGCTGATGGACGGCCTGCGCGACGAATGCCAGGTGGCGGGCGCCGCCGTGGTCGGCGGTGATGTCGTACGCGGCGACTCGATCATGGTGTCGATCACCGCGCTCGGCGACCTGCGCAACCAGGAGCCGGTGACGCGCGGGGGCGCCCAGCCGGGCGACCTCGTCGCGGTGACCGGCTGGCTGGGCTGGTCGGCGGCCGGGTACGCGGTGCTGTCCCGGGGGTTCCGCTCGCCGCGGGCGTTCGTGGAGGCGCACCGGCGGCCCGAGCCGCCGTACCACGCGGGTCCCGCCGCCGCCGGGCTCGGGGCGACCGCGATGTGCGACGTGAGCGACGGGCTGATCGCGGACCTCGGGCACATCGCCGAGGCCAGCAAGGTGCGGATCGACGTCCGCTCCGGGGCGATCGACATCCCGTCCCAGATGAACGACATCGGGCAGGCCGTCGGGGTCGACCCCATGCAGTGGGTGCTGACCGGGGGAGAGGACCACGCGATCGTCGCGACCTTCCCGCCGGACGTGAAGCTGCCCGCCCGCTGGAAGGTCATCGGCGAGGTCCTCAATCCCTCGGCGCTGCCCCAGGTGACGGTCGACGGGGCGCCGTGGACCAGCAAGGGCGGCTGGGACCACTTCGGGGACATGGAGTCATGATTCCCAACGTCCTCACGGTGGCGGGCTCCGACTCCGGCGGCGGCGCGGGCATCCAGGCCGACCTCAAGACGATGCTCGCGCTCGGCGTGCACGGCATGAGCGTCGTCACGGCGGTGACCGCGCAGAACTCCCTCGGTGTGCAGGGAGCTTGGGAACTGCCTGTGGAGGCCGTGCGGGCCCAGTACCGCAGCGTCGTCGACGACATCGGCGTCCAGGCGGTCAAGACCGGGATGCTGGCCTCCGCGGAACTGGTGGAGGCGGTCGCTGAGTTGATCAAGGGCACGGACGCCCCGGCGGTCGTCGATCCGGTGGGCGTCTCCAAGCACGGCGACGCCCTGCTCGCCGCCTCCGCGCTGGACTCCGTCCGTACGAAGCTGCTGCCGGTGGCGACGGTCGCCACGCCCAACCTCGACGAGGTGGCCCAGATCACGGGCGTACGGGTCGAGTCGGAGTCGGAGATGCGGGAGGCCGCGGCGGCCGTCCTCGCGTACGGGCCGCGCTGGGTGCTGATCAAGGGCGGACACCTGCCCGGAGACGCCGTCGATCTGCTCACCGACGGCTCCGAGGAGCACTGGTTGCGGGCGCCGCGGCATGACAACCGCCATACCCACGGCACCGGCTGCACGCTCGCCTCCGCGATCGCCGCCCAGCTCGCGAAGGGCAGGCCCGTGCCGGAGGCGGTGGCGGCGGCGAAGCGGTACGTGACGGGTGCCGTCGCGGCCGGGTTCGCGCTCGGTGGGGGAATCGGGCCCGTGGATCACGGCTGGCGCTTCCGGGCAGGGCCTGGGCGCTGATGTTCGGGCACGGCAAAGAGCCGGCCCACCAGAGGTGGACCGGCTCTGCAGCGAACCAGCAGTGGCCGCGCGCTAGCTGAGCGTCAGCGCGAGACCTTGCCGGCCTTGATGCACGAGGTGCAAGCGTTCACGCGCTTCGGCGTCCCGCCCACCACGGTACGCACTCGCTGGATGTTCGGGTTCCAGCGGCGGGGCGTACGGCGGTGCGAGTGCGAGATGTTGTTGCCGAAGCCCGGCCCCTTGCCGCAGACGTCGCAGTTGGCAGCCACGGGTCACTCCAAAGACTTCAGATGCACTTACGGTTGATCCCGGCAGGCCGGAATCAAGATTCTCGGGCTTTGAGGAGCCGGTCGAAATCTGGAGTGGCGTTGCCAGGGGGAAGGCCCGATCAGATCGGGCAACCGGAGCAGCATACAACGGCTGCACCCGTAGAACGAAACTACCATGGCAGCTCAGGGGCCCGGTCCCCTCCCTCTTCCGGTGAACACCGCCCCGGGGTCTACGCTGCGTGCCACGTCCGGCAGCTCAGGGAGGCGTAGTGGCGCAGGTGCCGCAGACATTCTTCGATGCTCTCGCGGTGCGCACCTGGTGCGGTCTCGCGCTCGGGACACTGGGGCGGGCGCGTGAGGAAATCGACGCGATCAACGTCTATCCGGTCGCGGACGGGGACACCGGCACGAATCTCTATCTGACCGTGGAGTCGGCCGTCGCGGCCGTCGAGGCGGTCTTCGCCGGGCACGCGGCCGGGTCCGGCCCGCACGGGCCGACGCTCGCCGACGCCGCGCGGGCGATGGCGCACGGGGCGCTCATCGGCGCCCGCGGGAACTCCGGGACGATCCTCGCCCAGCTGCTGCGCGGCATGGCCCAGGTGCTGGCCGACGCCGACACCGCCCAGGCCGACGGCCGGGGCCTGCGACTCGCCCTGCGGCACGCGGCCGACTCCGCCCGCCGGGCCGTCGCCCACCCCGTCGAGGGCACCGTCCTCACGGTCGCCTCGGCCGCCGCCGACGCCGCGGACGGAGCGGAGGGCGACTGCGGGACCGTGGCCCGGGCGGCCTACGACGGAGCCCGCACGGCCCTCGCCGCGACCCCGGGCCAGCTGCCCGTCCTGGAACGCGCCGGGGTGGTCGACGCCGGCGGACAGGGGCTGGTCGCGGTGCTCGGGGCGCTGGTGGAGACGTTCACGGGGGAGAGGACGCGGGAGAGGGTGGCGGGGAGCGCGTGCACCGGCCCCTCGGGGGGCCTCCACGCGCGCGTGGGCCCCGCAGCCGCCCCCGAGCAGGCCCAGGGCGTCCCGGGCGAGTGTGCCGACGGCGCCGCCGTGCCGGACCAGGACGGGCCGGCCTTCGAGGTGATCTACCTCCTGGAGGCCGAGGACCGGGCCGTCGAGCGGCTGCGGGAGCGGCTCGACGCCCTCGGGGACTCCCTCGTGGTGGTCGGCGGTGACGGGCTGTGGAACGTCCACGTCCATGTCGACGACGCGGGCGCCGCCGTCGAGGCCGGCATCGAGGCCGGGCGGCCCCACCGGATCCGCATCACGCACTTCGGCGCCGACGACGTCCACGCCACCGGTGCCGAGCGGCCGCCCCGGGAACGCGCCCAGCGGGCCGTTGTGGCCGTCGTGCCCGGCGAGGGCCTGGCCGGCCTGTACACCGAGGCCGGCGCGACGACCGTGCTCGCACGCCCCGGGGAGCCGCCCGCGAGCGGCGAGCTCGTCCAGGCCGTACGGCGGGCCCACGCGCGCGAGGTCGTGCTGCTGCCCAACGACGCCGACCTGCGCCACACCGCCGCGGCGGCCGCCGAGCAGGTCCGCACGGAGGGCGTCCGCGTGGCCCTGATCCCGACCCGCTCGGCGGTCCAGGGCATCGCGGCGCTGGCCGTGCACGAGCCGGACCGCCGTTTCGACGAGGACGTCGTCGCCATGACCTCTGCCGCCGGGGCCACCCGCTACGCCGAGGTCACCGTCGCCGAACGCCAGTCGTGGACGATGGCCGGCATCTGCCAGGCCGGCGACGTCCTGGGGCTGATCGACGGGGACGTGGCCGTGATCGGCTCGGACATCGCGGTGACCGCCGAGACCGTTCTGGACCGCATGCTCTCGGCCGGGGGCGAGATGGTCACCCTGGTCCTCGGCGACGACGTCCCCGACACCGTTGCCGAGCATCTGGAGGGCCGGGTCCGCGAGGGGTACCTCGCCGTCGACACGGTCGTGTACCGGGGCGGACGGCAGGGGGCCCTGCTCCTCATCGGCGTGGAGTAGAGCCCGGCCTCAGTCCCGCCCCTCGGTCAGGAGGCGCAGCAGCTGCTCCGCCTCCGCCCGGCGGGCCCGTACCGCCTCGCCCTCACCGTCTGCGTGACCCGTCTCCGGGCCGCCGTGTCCGTCGTACGCCGCCAGCACCGCACGCGCGCGTGCGACCGCGTCGGCGGGGCGGCCCAGGTCGGCCGCCAGCCGGGCCGCGGCGAGTTCGGCACCGGTGCGGCTGTGCAGGGCGCCGTCCCCGAGGGAGGCGAACACCGCTGCGGACCGCACTGCTTGGGCCAGTGCCTCCTCGAACACCTCGCGGACCGCGGCGCCTTCGGGCTCTTCCGCGGCGTAGCGAGCCAGCAGGTCGCCGAACTGCTGGTGAGTGTGGCCGAGTTCGGAGACGAGCTGTTGCCGCGACTCCTCGTCGGACGCTGCCCCCAGGGCCGCCTCGCACTCCCGGACCGCGTCCGCCATCAGGCCGCGTGCCTCTCCCAGCCCGTCCTCCGCGCGGAGCGCCAGCCAGGCGCGGGCGCGCAAGGAGCGGATCAGACCGTGGACGTTGCCGAGTTCGCGCCACAGGTCACCCGCGCGTGCGTAGGCCCGGTCCGCCTCGGCGGCCAGTCCGGCCTGGCCGAGGGACTCTCCGGCCAGGTGGGCGAGGGTCGCGTGGTCGTGCTGCTCGGGCCAGTGCCGGGCGATCTCGGCGGCCTGCAGGCGCCGCTCGGCGGCCGCACGGTGCTCGCCGAGCTCGCTCAGGCAGTCGCCGAGCCACCACTGCGTCTGCACGACCGCTCCGTCGCCGTGGGTCTCGGCGGTCAGGTCGGGCAGCGCCGACTCCAGCACCTCCGCGGCCTCGGCCCACCGCTCCTGCCGCAGCAGGAACCCGCCGAGCTGCTGTCGCGCCCAGGCGCCCAGCGTCGCCGACTCGCCCGCCTCGTCCGCCCAGTGGGCGGCCTCCAGGGCGTGCCGGGCGGCCTCGGCGGCCTCGCCCCGGCCGCCGACGACCTCGGCGAGCTGAAGGTACAGCTGGGCCCGTCCCGGCGCCTCCAGCTGCGGTCCACCGTGCTCCAGGGCCGCCCGCAGCGCCCGTTCCGCCTCCGCCATGTCACCGAGGTGGTGGGCCAGGGAGGCCAGCCGGGCCTCGTACTCCACCGCGAACCAGGGCAGCCCTGCCGCGACGAACGCCGCCGCGCCCCGTGCGAACAGCTCCGCGGCCGTCTCCAGATCCCCGGCCAGCCCCGCCAGCTCCCCGAGCATCGCCTGAGCCTCGGCGACCCGCGCGGCCAGCCGTACGTCCTCCCCGGTCCGGCCCTCGACGAGGGCGAGCAGCTCCCGGACGGCCGCCCCGGCCTCGGCGAGAGCAGCCGCGTCGCCCTCGGCGCCGTGCGCCCGGCGCGTCAGGGTCCGCGCCCGGCTCATCACGACGGACGCCGTCTGCCGTATCCCGGTGCCGTCCGCGGCGTACAGCGCGAGGATCTCGTCGTACGGGCCGGTCACCGCCGCGACGGCGCCGTCAACGTCGCCGGCGAGGGCGCGGACGTACGCCCCACGCGCGCGTGCCGCCAGGGCCTCGCCCGGGTCGCCCGCCTCCGTGTAGAGACCGGCGGCCCGTTCGAAGAGCTCGATGCCCTCGGGGCCGAGGGACATCGCCTCGTGGTCGGCCATCTCGGCGCGGTCGCGCGGATCCAGCTCGGCTCCCTCCGCGGCCTCGGCGGCCACCGCCCACGCCTCCACGGCGCCCGGCAGCAGGGCGTCCGACAGCCGCCGCGCCTCGTCCAGCAGGGCGGGCAGGTCCGGCTGCCCGGAGCTGGAAACCGGCGAGGCCACGCCCGCCGGGGGAGCGGACGGCGGGACCGGCCGCATCGACCGCACGCCCAGCGGAAGCCGCTCCGCGAGCGGTTGCCGCGCCATACGCGCGCGTGCCCGTTCGCCCACATGCGCCGTGCCGTTGCGTTCGTCGAAGCGCGCCGCCAGGGCGAGGGCCTGCTCGCGCGCGTGCGCGGCGAGTTCGCGGGCGGTCCACTCCCGGCCGGCCGGACCCGGCACCTGCCGGTCACCCAGCCCGAGCCCGGTCAGGCGGTCCATGAGCAGGGCCACCACGCTCATAAAGTCCAGCTTGCTCTGCGGATGCCCGTCGTCCGTGAAGTACGCCGGCCGCTCCGCGAGCAGCTCCAGGCCCCGCGCCTCGTTGCCGGTGAGCGCGCAGAACTCCACGTGCTCCGCGTACGCGCCACGCATGCTCTCCATCGCCCGGACGAGCCGCACGCCCCGCAGATGGTTGGACCGGGCCTCTTCCTCTCGCCCCAGCCGCAGCAGTGGCACCAAGGAGGACGCGAGGGCCGTGTGCGGCTCGTGCGCGCAGACGTACTCACCCGCCAGCACCGGCCGCCACAGCTCCAGCGCCTCCGCGTCCCGCCCCTGCTCCGCCTGCCACCAGCCCTGCCCGTGCAGCTCGCAGGCGGGACAGTCGGCCATGGCGTCCCGGTCGGCGGCCAGCCACGCGGCGTACGCCCGCTCGGCCCGCGCCACGTCCCCGACATGCGCGGCCACACTGTGCTCGGCGCTGCGCACGGCCCGCTCGGAGTGCCCGGCGAGCCGGTAGCGGTGCTCCATCTCGCCGAGCCACTTCTCGATCGACGCGAGCGGGATGTGCGGCTGGTCGAGCATGCCGGCCGAGACCCATTTGAAGACCCAGTGCAGCGAGTGGGTCTCGTACGCGTCGAAGTCCTCGGGCCGTTCGTCCCACAGACGCAGCAGGCGGGCGAAGGGAACGAACATCTTCCCCTTCTCCGAGCTGTAGTTGTAGACCTTCAGCTGGTGGCCGAGCGCCTCGATCACGGCGAGCGGAATGTTCAGCTTCTCGGCCGCCGTCAGCAGCTCCTCCGCGCGCGCGTTGCGGGCCGGCCCCTCCGGCTGCCCGGAGTTCTCCGCCATCGCCTCACGCAGGGCGTCGAAGTCCGTGATCTCCCTCATGCCTGACCGTCCTCGCTGTGCGTGGCCCACTCCAGGAGGCCGATGAACGCGCGGTTGAGCAGCGCCGAGTCGGCCGGTCTGAGCGGGCGCTGCGCCATCAGCAGCGCCTGCCCGTACAGCGACTCCGTCGCGGTGCCGATCAGTTCCGGGTCGGGCAGCGAGCCGATCCGCCGGACCAGCGGATTGAGGTGGTTGAGCACCAGACGCGCGCGGGGGGCACCGCCCCGCAGGGAGCCGAGGATTCCCGCCCACAGGTCGTCGGCCTGAGCCTCCGCGTCCGCCCGGGCCTGCTCGTGCCGGGCGTCCCGGTCGTCGAGGTGCAGGGCGGGCACGGAGAGCGGGTGGAAGGCCCGCAGCACGACGTCGCAGCCGAGCGGGTCGAGCCGGGCCCGGGCGGCCGCCAGGAAGCCGGACAGGGCCAGCTCCTCGGCGGGGTCGACCGCGTCCAGATGCGCGGTCACCGTCTCCGCGTCCAGCTCGGCGACCACGGTCCCCGGGCGCACCGACGGCAGCGCCTGAACCAGCTCGCTGTCGTATGTGTAGCCGCCGTTGATCACGCCGATGCCCTGCGCGGACGCGATCGGCGCGACCTGCCGGTACTCCTCGACGGTCCGCGTGAAGTGCACCATGGGGTGCCGCTGCGCGAACTCCTCCAGGGACAGCCGCCCGTCGGTCGTCTCGAACGGCAGCCACGGCAGCATCGTGCGCAGCATCTCCCGGTCGTGCCGGGCCAGCGACTTCACGCCCAGGTGGTGCACCGCCAGGAACGCCGCCAACCGCTCCGGATCACCGGCCGCCAGGCCCGTCAGCCAGGTCCGGATCCGCTCGCCCAGCGCCTCCCGCACGCCGGCCAGCGTCTCGTCCTCGTACAGCGACTCGCGCGACGCCGTGGGGCGCAGGCTGTCCGTGTCGAGCACGCAGCGCACGAAGAACGCCCAGTCGGGCAGCAGTTGTTCGGCCCGCTCGGTCAGCAGCATGCCCTTCAGGTGCACCCGGTGACCCGCGCGCTGGGCCGGGCTCACCGCCGACGGCAGCACGTACGCGACCCCGCGGATGCCGGCCAGCGGCACGGACAGGTCGATGGTGTCCAGCGGGGTGAAGCCGAACAGGTCGTGGCAGTGCCGGGCGAGGGCGACACGGCGGGCCGCCGGGCCCGGATAGGGACGGTCCCAGGGCGCCGGAAGGTCGGTGACCGCCTCGTCGCCGACCCGGACGTCGTAGGGCAGCAGCGACCCGAAGTCCTGGGCCAGCGCCTCGACCCGCTCGGGCGAGAGCCACTCCGCGGCCCCCGCCCGGGCCACCAGGTGCACGGTGGTGCCCGGTTCGGGCCGCTCGGCGTCCGGCAGCTTTCGCACGGTGTACGAACCGTCGTCGGACGCCGTCCACTCCACCGGCGGCGCCCCGGGCGTACGTGCACTGCGGCTGACCACCCGGATCCGCTCGGCGACGACGAAGCAGGCCAGCAGCCCGATGCCGAACTGCCCGAGGAAGTCGGACCGGGCCTCTTCGAGCCCCTCGGCGCGCTTCGAACTGCGCCCGATGGTGGCCAGCAGGCTGTGCACGTCCGCCTCGGTGAGCCCCACGCCGGTGTCCTCGACCCGCAGGACACCGCCCTCCGCATGGATCCGTATCCGGGCAGGGGCGCCGGGCTCGTCCGCACGTCTGGCCGTGATGGCGTCCACGGCGTTCTGCAGCAGCTCGCGCAGATACACCTTGGGACTGGAGTAGAGGTGGTGGGAGAGCAGGTCCACCAGACCACGCAGGTCGACCTGGAACGTATGAGGTGACTGGGGCGAAGGGGAGGGCTGGGATGGCTGTGAGGTCTGGGAGTCCATCTTCACGGCGCCGGTGGGGACTCGCGACGGCGCGGGGTCGGGCGGTCCCGGTGGGGCGGTGACCGCGAAGGAGGGCCGGGAGCGCGTCATCCTAGGCCCCGAACCAGCCGCCTGACCAGGGGTTTCCGGGATCTTTACGGCGGCCCGGACGCGGCCTGGGAGCCATTGTCAGTGGCGTGGTGTGCAATGGATCTCGTGCCCGCACTGGAAGAACCCCTGCGACAACCGCTGAAGTCGGTGCTCGGCCCCGCCACCGCGAAGGTGATGGCCGAGCATCTCGGCCTGCTCACCGTCGGTGACCTCCTCCACCACTACCCGCGCAGATACGAGGAGCGCGGCCAGCTCACCCACCTCGCCGACCTCCCCATGGACGAGCACGTCACGGTGGTCGCCCAGGTCGCGGACGCCCGCCTGCACACGTTCGCCTCCGCCAAGGCGCCGCGCGGCAAGAGCCAGCGCCTGGAGGTCACGATCACGGACGGCAGCGGCCGGCTCCAACTGGTCTTCTTCGGCGCAGGCGTCCACAAGCCCCACAAGGAACTTCTGCCGGGCACGCGTGCGATGTTCGCGGGCAAGGTCTCCGTCTTCAACCGCCGCCTTCAACTCGCGCATCCGGCTTACGAGTTGCTGCGCGGCGACCCGGAGGAGTCCGTCGAGACCTGGGCGGGCGCCCTGATTCCGATCTATCCCGCCACCGCCAAGCTGGAGTCCTGGAAGATCGGCAAGGCGATCCAGACGGTCCTGCCCACGGCCCAGGAGGCCGTCGACCCGCTCCCGGACGGCCTGCGCCTGGGCCGCGGCCTGGTCCCGCTTCCCGAAGCCCTCCTCAAGATCCACCGCCCGCACACCAAGGCGGACATCGAGGACGCCCGCTCCCGCCTCAAGTGGGACGAGGCCTTCGTCCTCCAGGTAGCCCTGGCCCGCCGTCGCCACGCCGACGCCCAACTCCCCGCCGTCCCCCGCAAACCCGCTTCCGACGGGCTTCTCACCGCCTTCGACGCCCGCCTCCCCTTCACGCTCACCGACGGCCAGCAGCGCGTCTCCCGGGAGATCTTCGACGACCTGGCCACGGACCATCCGATGCACCGGCTGTTGCAGGGGGAGGTGGGTTCGGGCAAGGCCCAGCCCCTCGACGCGCAGGTGCTCACACCCATGGGCTTCCGTCGCATGGGAGATCTGCGGGTGGGTGACGAGGTGGTGGTGCCGGACGGAGGCATCGGGCTGATCGATGGTGTCTTCCCGCAGGGTGAGCGCGATGTGTGGCGCTTGGTTTTGTCCGACGGGAGTTCCGTCGAGTGCGACGACGAGCATCTCTGGATCGTCGGCACGAGCTGTGGTCGGCACCGTGGCCAGGCTCCCAAGGTCATGACGACCCGGGAGATCCGTCTCGACACGTTCAAGGCCAACGGGTCCTCGAAGTGGTACATCCCGCCTGCGCAGCCGGTCGACCTCGGCGGCGACGCCGGGCTGCCCCTCGACCCTTACCTGATCGGGCTGCTGCTGGGAGATGGTTCATTCCAGCACAACCTCCGTCTTTCTGCCATCGACGGCGAGATCCGTGAGGCGGTGGCGGCGGCGGTGGCGCCTGATTGCTCGCTGGTACCGGTGAAGGGGTCCCACTGTGACTACACGATCCAGCTCGAGCAACGTGCCGGAGGCGTGCGGAACCCGGTCATCCAGGTCCTGCGTGAGTTGGGCCTCTGGGGAAGGACGTCCCACGACAAGTTCGTCCCTCCGGCTTTCAAGAATGCTTCGATCAAGGACCGTCTCGCCGTCCTGCAGGGGCTTCTGGACACGGACGGCACCGTCCAGGCCGACGGCCTGAGCATCTCCCTCTGCTCGGCTTCACGCCGGCTCGCGGAGGACGTCGCATGGCTCGTGCGCTCTTTGGGCGGCCGGGCACGCGTGCTGCCGAAGAAGGCCGCGTACAACGTGCAGGTGTCCCTGCCGGACGCGTACGCCCCGTTCCGGCTCACCCGCAAAGCAGAACGTGTGCGCCCGAGGCCGAAGTACCACACGTTCCGGCGCGGCATCCGGGCGGTCGAGTACGTGGGGCGGAAGCCCGTCCAGTGCATCAGCGTCGCCCACCCCAGCCATGCCTACGTCACCGACAACTTCACTGTCACCCACAACACCATGGTCGCCCTGCGCGCCATGCTCGCCGTGGTCGACGCGGGCGGGCAGGCCGCCATGCTCGCGCCCACCGAAGTGCTCGCGCAGCAGCACCACCGCTCCATCGTCGAGATGATGGGCGAGCTGGCCGAGGGCGGCATGCTGGGCGGGGCCGAACAGGGCACCAAGGTGGTCCTGCTCACCGGTTCCATGGGGGCGGCGGCCCGGCGGCACGCCCTGCTCGACCTCACCACCGGCGAGGCCGGCATCGTCATCGGCACACACGCGCTGATCGAGGACAAGGTGCAGTTCCACGACCTGGGCCTGGTCGTGGTCGACGAACAGCACCGCTTCGGAGTCGAGCAGCGCGACGCCCTGCGCGGCAAGGGCAAACAGCCCCCGCACCTGCTGGTCATGACGGCCACACCCATCCCGCGCACGGTCGCTATGACGGTCTTCGGCGACCTGGAGACGTCCGTCCTGGACCAGCTCCCGGCGGGCCGTTCGCCGATCGCCAGTCATGTGGTCCCGGCCGCGGACAAGCCCCACTTCCTGTCCCGCGCGTGGGAAAGGGTCCGCGAGGAGGTGGAGAACGGCCACCAGGCGTACGTGGTCTGCCCCCGTATCGGCGACGAGGAGGACGACCCCAAGAAGGGCGGGAAGAAGAAGCCGCCGCAGTCCCCGGAGGACGCCGCGGAGAAACGCCCGCCCCTCGCCGTGCTCGACGTCGCCGAGCACCTGTCCAAGGGCCCCCTCCAGGGCCTCCGGATCGAAGTCCTGCACGGCAGGATGCACCCCGACGACAAGGACGCCGTGATGCGCCGCTTCGCCGCCGGCGAGACGCATGTCCTGGTCGCCACGACGGTCATCGAGGTCGGCGTCAACGTCCCGAACGCGACCGCCATGGTGATCATGGACGCGGACCGCTTCGGCGTCTCCCAGCTCCACCAGCTGCGCGGCCGGGTGGGGCGTGGTTCGGCCCCCGGCCTCTGTCTCCTGGTCACCGAGATGCCCGAGGCGAGCCCGGCCCGCCAGCGCCTGGGCGCGGTCGCCTCCACGCTCGACGGGTTCGAACTCTCCCGCATCGACCTGGAACAACGCCGCGAGGGCGACGTCCTGGGCCAGGCCCAGTCGGGTGCCCGGACCTCGTTGCGGATGCTCGCGGTCATCGAGGACGAGGAGATCATCGCGGAGGCCAGACAGGAGGCGACGGCGGTCGTGGCCGGCGACCCGGAGCTGACCAGCCTCCCTGCTCTTCGGACTGCATTGGACGCCCTCTTGGACGAGGAAAGGGAGCAGTACTTGGAGAAGGGATGACGGTTGCTGCCCTCAGGGGCGCGGGGAACTGCGCGACCAGCCACAATGAACCTGAGCCCGCCCACGACCAAGGACCGAAGATGACCCGCGTGATCGCCGGCACGGCCGGCGGACGTCGCCTGGCCGTACCCCCAGGCACCGGCACCCGCCCCACTTCCGACCGCGCACGCGAAGGTCTTTTCTCCACCTGGCAATCCCTCCTCGGCGGTCCCCTGGACGGCGAACGCGTCCTCGACCTCTATGCGGGATCAGGAGCCGTAGGCCTGGAGGCACTCTCCCGCGGCGCCGGCCACACCCTCCTGGTAGAGGCCGACGCCAAAGCCGTCCGCACGGTCCGCGAGAACGTGAAGAGCCTCGGCCTGCCCGGCGCCGAGGTCAGGTCCGGCAAAGCGGAACAGATCATCCGCACACCACCCCCCGGCGAGCCGTACGACCTCGTCTTCCTCGACCCCCCGTACGCCGTCACGGACGACGATCTTCGGGAGATCCTCCTCACACTCCGCACAGAGGGCTGGCTCGCGGAGGAAGCCCTCGTCACCGTGGAGCGCAGCACCAGAGGCGGTGAATTCCGGTGGCCCGAGGGTTTCGAACCCCTCCGGGCCCGTCGCTACGGCGAGGGAACGTTTTGGTACGGTCGCGCCGCCTCTACGTGCGATGACGCACGATGACCGGACCGGAGAGCGAGGGATCACAAGTGCGCCGCGCCGTCTGTCCCGGGTCGTTCGACCCGATCACCAACGGACACCTCGACATCATCTCCCGCGCCTCCAGGCTGTACGACGAGGTCTACGTCGCGGTGATGATCAACCAGGCCAAGAAGGGCCTGTTCGAGATCGATGAGCGGATCGATCTGATCCGCCGGGTCACCGCCGAGTACGGCAACGTGCGCGTGGAGGCCTTCCACGGCCTGCTCGTGGACTTCTGCAAGCAGCGCGAGATCCCCGCCATCGTCAAGGGCCTCCGGGCGGTCAGCGACTTCGACTACGAGTTGCAGATGGCCCAGATGAACAACGGCCTCTCGGGCGTGGAGACCCTTTTCATCCCCACCAACCCCACCTACAGCTTCCTGTCGTCCTCCCTGGTCAAGGAGGTCGCGACCTGGGGCGGCGACGTCTCCCACCTGGTGCCCGCGGAGGTCCTGGGGGTCCTCACCGAGCGCCTGAGGAAGGACTGAACCGACCCCGGGCGTCCCCCCGGGGCCTGACTGCCCGTCACTCGGTGTTCCGGCGCCACCCCATGGCCGTACAGTCGTCCCGTCCGTCTCCAACGCATCTGTAGAGAGTGGCGAGCACACGGTGGACGTGCAGAAGAAGCTCGACGAGATCGTCTCCGCGGTCTCCGGCGCCCGGTCCATGCCCATGTCGGCCTCGTGCGTGGTCAACCGCGCCGACCTGCTCGCGATGCTGGAAGAGGTGCGCGCGGCGCTGCCCGACTCCCTCGCCCAGGCCCAGGAGCTGATCGGCGGCCGTGAGCAGATGGTCGAGCAGGCCCGCCAGGAGGCCCAGCGGATCATCGAGAGCGCGCACGCCGAGCGTGGTTCGCTGATCTCCGGCACCGAGGTCGCCCGCCGCTCCCAGGCCGAGGCCGACCGGATCCTCGCCGAGGCCCGCCAGGAGGCCGAGGAGATCCGCGCCGAGGCCGACGAGTACGTCGACTCCAAGCTCGCCAACTTCGAGGTCGTCCTCACCAAGACCCTGGGCTCCGTCGGCCGCGGCCGCGAGAAGCTCCTGGGCACCGGCCCCGGCACCGACGAGCAGGGCTACGAGGACGAGGACGCCCCCGAGCGCAGCCACGACCCTCAGACCCAGCGCCGCAGCGCCGACGAGTACGTCGACGTCAAGCTCGGCGCCTTCGAGGCGGTCCTCGCCAAGACCCTGGACGCCGTCGGCCGCGGCCGGCAGAAACTGCACGGCCGGATCGCCACCGACGACCTCGGCGCCCTCGCCGACGACGCGAGCACCGTCCAGCACTCCAGCGACGCCGACTACCTCGCCGACCTGGCCGCCCCGGCCGAGCAGAAGCCCCCGGCCCAACAGCCCGCCGAACAGTCGGACTACGCACAGCCACAGCCGGCCTACGCGTACCAGCACCAGCCCGACCCCTACGCCGGCTACCCGCAGCAGGCCTACGACCCCCAGCAGGACCCGTACGGCTACCAGCAGGCCGATCCCTACGCCTACCAGGGCTACGACCCCCAGCAGGTCGCCTACGACCCGAACCAGGCCCAGCAGCAGCCGCAGCAGGATTCACAGGCGCAACAGGCGCAACAGGCGCAACAGGGCCACCAGGGGTACGCCCTCGACGAGACCAGTCTCTTCGACACCGGCATGATCAGCGCCGAGCAGTTGCGGGCCTACGAGCAGGGTCGCGGCCAGGGCTGAGGACCGGATTGGGCCGACAGCGAAAGGTCCAGTATCCTGGCTCTTCGGTCGCGCGTACGTCCGTGATCAACGCTGCCCGGGAACACCGAAGGGCGGCGTCCCCCGAGCTCAGCAGATCGAAAGCAGGAATGGTTCTGAACGCCCGCCTCGACCACCGCAACCCCCTCGTGTTCGACACGCACGAGCTGGGTCGGCGGCCTGGTGCGCTGCAGCGCCTGACCCGCACGGTCGACGCTCCCAAGGACCTGGGTCTCAAGGGAGTCATCGGAGTGCCGGAAGGTGCCCCGGTGGAGCTCGAACTCCGCCTGGAGTCGGTCATGGAAGGGGTGCTCGTCACGGGCACCGCCCGTGCCACGGCCGAGGGGGAGTGCGTAAGGTGTCTGGAGCCGCTCGAGCAGCAGCTCGAAGCGGAGTTCCAGGAGATGTTCTCGTACCCTGACGCCGACGACCGGGGCCGCGTGATCGCGGAACCGGGCGACGACGCCGAGGACGACGAGGACAGGCTCTTCCTCGAGGACGGCTTGTTCGACCTCGAGCCCGTGCTGCGTGATGCGGTGGTGCTCGCACTGCCGATGCAGCCGGTGTGCCGGGAAGACTGCCCCGGTCTGTGCGCCGAGTGTGGCGCGCGGCTGGCGGACGACCCGGACCACCACCACGACGCCGTCGACATCCGTTGGGCGGCATTGCAGGGACTCGCCGGCACCATGAAGGACGGCGAGAAGGACGAGATGAGCGGCGCCGAAGCGGGCGTCGACGAGAAGCAGGAGAAGTAGCCGTGGCTGTTCCGAAGCGGAAGATGTCGCGCAGCAACACGCGCCACCGCCGGTCGCAGTGGAAGGCTGCGGTCCCCACCCTGGTTGCGTGCGAGCGCTGCCACGAGCCCAAGCAGCAGCACATCGCGTGCCCGTCGTGCGGCACCTACAACAAGCGCCAGGTCCTCGAGGTCTGAGCGGCTGGTGAGAGGCACTGTGTCCACGCCTAAGAACAAGTCTTCCCGTGTGAGCGGGAGTGCTCCGGCGGACAACAACCAGGCCTCGTCCCACACGCTTCTGGAAGGGCGGCTCGGCTACAAGCTCGAGTCCGCCCTTCTGGTACGCGCACTGACCCACCGGTCGTACGCATACGAGAACGGCGGTCTGCCGACCAACGAGCGCCTGGAGTTCCTCGGGGACTCCGTCCTCGGCCTCGTGGTCACGGACACGCTGTACCGCACCCACCCCGACCTTCCAGAAGGCCAGCTGGCCAAGCTGCGGGCCGCGGTGGTGAACTCGCGTGCGCTCGCCGAGGTGGGCCGCGGGCTCGACCTGGGCTCCTTCATCCGGCTGGGCCGCGGTGAAGAGGGCACGGGCGGGCGGGACAAGGCGTCCATCCTTGCCGACACCCTGGAAGCGGTGATCGGCGCGGTCTATCTCGACCAGGGCCTGGACTCGGCGGCGGAGCTGGTGCACCGCCTGTTCGACCCGCTGATCGAGAAGTCCTCGAACCTCGGAGCCGGCCTGGACTGGAAGACCAGTCTCCAGGAGCTCACCGCGACCGAGGGGCTCGGCGTTCCCGAGTACCTGGTCACGGAGACCGGCCCCGACCACGAGAAGACCTTCACTGCTGCCGCCCGCGTCGGAGGCGTCTCGTACGGCACCGGCACCGGCCGCAGCAAGAAGGAGGCGGAGCAGCAGGCCGCCGAGTCCGCATGGCGGTCCATCCGGGCCGCGGCGGACGAGCGCGCCAAGGCGGCGAAAGACGCCGAGGCGACGCAGACGGCAGCGGCTCAAGCCGCCCACACGGCCGTCGACGGCAGCGTCGACGGCTGACAGCCGCCCGCCCTCACCCGGCGGCCGGCACAGCACAGCGCACCTGAGCGCCCGCCCCTGCCGGGGGCGGGCGCTCAGGTCATCCGCACGTTTGTGACGGGGGACCCCCATGCCCGAGTTGCCCGAGGTCGAGGTCGTACGGCGCGGACTGGAGCGGTGGGTCGCCCACCGGACCGTCGCCGAGGCCGAGGTGCTGCACCCGCGTGCCGTGCGCCGCCACCTCGCGGGCGCCGACGACTTCGCGCACCGTCTGAAGGGCCACCGCATCGGCGTCCCCAGCCGTCGCGGCAAGTACCTGTGGCTGCCCCTGGAGGACACGGACCAGTCGATCCTGGCCCATCTCGGCATGAGCGGCCAGCTCCTGGTCCAGCCGCACACGGCCCCGGACGAGAAGCACCTGCGCGTCCGCGTCCGCTTCACCGACGCCCTGGACACCGAACTCCGCTTCGTCGACCAGCGCACCTTCGGCGGCCTGTCGCTGCACGAGAACACCCCCGACGGCCTGCCCGACGTCATCGCGCACATCGCCCGCGACCCGCTCGACGAGCTCTTCGACGACGAGGCCTTCCACCAGGCGCTGCGCCGCAAGCGGTCCACGATCAAGCGGGCCCTGCTCGACCAGTCGCTGATCAGCGGCGTCGGCAACATCTACGCGGACGAGGCCCTGTGGCGCGCCCGCATCCACTACGAGCGGCCCACCGCGACCTTCACGCGCCCGCGCACCCTGATGCTGCTGGGGCATGTGCGGGACGTGATGAACGCGGCCCTCGCGGTCGGCGGCACCAGCTTCGACAGCCTGTACGTCAACGTCAACGGTGAGTCGGGCTACTTCGACCGGTCGCTCGACGCGTACGGCCGTGAGGGCCTGCCCTGCCGGCGCTGCGGTACGCCCATGCGGCGGCGGCCCTGGATGAACCGGTCGAGCTACTACTGCCCCAAGTGCCAGCGGCCGCCGCGGATCACGCCCTAGCGGAGTCGTACCGCTCGCGGGCGGCCAGGACCTCGTCCATGCTGCCCTCCACGAAGTGGATCAGGGCGAGCAGCCGCTCGGCCACGTCGCGTCCCAGCGGCGTCAGTTCGTAGTCCACCCTCGGCGGGTTGGTCGGCTGGGCCTCGCGGTGGACCAGGCCGTCGCGCTCCAGGGCGTGCAGCGTCTGGGACAGCATCTTCTCGCTCACCCCGTCGACACGGCGGCGCAGCTCGTTGAAGCGCAGCGAGCCCTCGTACAGGGCGCCGAGCGCGAGGCCGCCCCAGCGGCCCGTGACGTGCTCCAGCGTGCCGCGCGACGGACAGGCCTTGGCGAACACGTTGTACGGGAGGTCGTCGAGCCCCTCCGCGAGCTCCTGGGTGGTGGTCATACGCCCAGCCTACGCCAGCGCAGCGCTAACCGACAGGTTGCACTAACTGGAAGTTAGTGCAACCTGTCGGTCATCTTCAGTAGCCGAAGTTCTGGGTCCACCAGGGGCCGCCGGAGCCGAACTCGACGCCGACGCCCAGCGTCTTGAAGTCGCAGTTCAGTATGTTGGCGCGGTGGCCGGGGCTGTTCATCCAGGCGTCCATCACGGCGGCGGCGTCGGCCTGGCCGCGGGCGATGTTCTCGCCGCCGAGGTTGGATATCCCGGCCTTCTCGGCCCGGTCCCAGGGAGTGCGGCCGTCCGGGTCGGTGTGGTCGAAGAAGCCCCGCGCGGCCATGTCCTCGCTGTAGCTCTGGGCCAGGTCGGTCAGGGCGCTGTTGGCGGCGACCGGGCTGCAGCCCACCTTGGCCCGCTCCTCGTTCACGAGGCTGAGCACCTGCGCCGCGGCGGCGGACTCCCCGGACAGGGCGGCGGAGGCGCCGGGCGCCTTCGGCGCCTTCGTGGCGGTACGGGAGGGTGTGCTCTCCGGCTTCTGGCTTGGGGTGGCCGCCGGCTTCTTCTTCTCCGGAGTCTTCTCCTGCGTCTTCTCCGGCTTCTCCGACTTTTCCGGCGTCTTCGTCGGGGCGGACGACGACTTCGAGGCGGACGGCGACGGAGAGCCGGAACGCTCGGCGTCCCGGCTGGTGGACGTCTCGTCCCGGCTGTCGGCGCTGCCGGAGGTGCCGCCCTGCTCGACCGGGGTGTTCGTCGGCGTGTCCCCGGCCTGGACCTTGTCGGCCCCGCCGTTGCCGCCGAGCTGGTAGTTCTCGAGGCCGGGCACGGCGCCGGTGGCGACCGCGACCGTGCCGAGGGCGACGGCGGCGGAGACGCCGAGCAGCCCGGTGCGCATCGGCCGCGCGGCCTTCTTGCGGCGGCGGTGCGAACCCGCGCGCCGGGCGCCGCCGTCGGGCGTGAAGCCGTCGCTCGCGAAGACGGCCGTGTCGCCGTAGCGGTCACCCGCGGCGGCGGACCCCTCCGCCCCGAACAGGTAGGCCTCGCTCTTCCCGTAGCTCCCGGCGTACGCCTCCGGGTTCAGATAGGGCGCGATGCCCATCGTCGGGGCGTCGTCCGCGGCGGAGTACAGCGGATCCTGGCCCTCCGCGAAGCCGTCGGCGTGCGTGATTCCCGTGGCGCGGCCCGTGGCGGCGCGGCCGGCGTCGGAGCGTCGGTGGCGTCCCATGTCCTGGCCTTCCTCGTCCTGGCGGTCGACTCGTCCTCGAGATCAACACCAAACTCACTCGATCGTGTGAGTTTCATATGAGATTCGTTGAGGGGGGACGGTACCGCATGGCGCAAGTGGAGGAAGTGCCCGGAGGGAGATCGGGCGGTTAGGTTGCAGTCATGAGCGAGGATGTGCGACTGGTCGCCTGGGTGCGTGGACGCGTCCAAGGTGTGGGTTTCCGCTGGTTCACGCGGGCCAAGGCGCTGGAGATCGGCGGCCTGAGTGGCTTTGCTCTCAATTTGGGCGACGGTCGGGTCCAAGTGGTCGCCGAGGGCGGGCGTGAGGGTTGCGAGGGGTTGCTGGAGTGGCTCCAGAGTGACGACACGCCCGGCCGCGTGGACGGCGTCACCGAGATCTGGGACACACCTCGCGGCGGCTACGACGGCTTCGCCATCCGCTGACCACACCCGCCGGGCGGCTCCCGAGGCCGCCCGCGGACGGCTCGCAGCCGACCGCCCAGGACGGAAACTCGCTGGTGATTGCCGGAACCGCTTGCCTTGGCACGCTTCACACGCAAGGATGATCGCCACGCCCCGAGGGCCCCGCAGAAGCCGCAGTACGGCCGTTCCAGGCCGCGCGCGCCCGGGTCGCTCCCCGATACGGGGCGTGATCGTGTTGACCGTCAAACTTTTTGGTGAGACGCTGAAAGCCCCGCGCACCTTAGCTGTTTGGCATGGCTGAACGGCAGTACAACTCCAGGCCCTGCCAATACCGCGGGTGCGAATCCCTCACGACCCACACCGCAGCGGTCGGTCACGCATTGTGGAGGACCATCCATCATGGCAAAGGCGCTTCTCGGTTACGTCGGCGGCTCCGACCCTCGACTCCTCGCCGAGATGCGACGGCTCCAGCAGCGCGTCCAGGACCTGGAATCCGAGCTCGGACGAATCCAGGCGGAGAACGAAGCGCTGACGGCTGCCGCTTCTCACGACAGGATCATGGAGAGCGTTGACGCACACCAGGCGGAGCCTGCGCTCACCTGATCACTGCACCGCTCCACAACAGCACAGCAGTGGTTGGGCCGCCCGTCACAACCGCCAAGTTGTCAGAAGTGCAAGGGACGCCCCGTCGGCGTCCCTTCTTTCTTGCCCCCGCATCCTTTCACCGTCTTTAACGTCTGATGTGCCCTGCGCGTTCAGCGGCGAAACCGTGGGTTCATGGAGTGAGACCGACCCGGGCGGTAGAGTCCGGCGGCGTGCACCTCAAGGCCCTGACCCTCCGCGGGTTCAAGTCGTTCGCCTCTGCGACCACCCTCCGGTTCGAGCCGGGCATCACGTGCGTCGTCGGACCGAACGGCTCGGGCAAGTCCAACGTCGTCGACGCGCTCAGCTGGGTCATGGGCGAGCAGGGCGCCAAGTCGCTGCGCGGCGGCAAGATGGAGGACGTCATCTTCGCCGGCACCACCGGCCGCCCGCCCCTGGGCCGTGCCGAGGTGTCCCTGACCATCGACAACTCCGACGGGGCCCTGCCCATCGAGTACGCCGAGGTCACCATCACGCGGATCATGTTCCGCAACGGCGGCAGCGAATACCAGATCAACGGCGACACCTGCCGCCTCCTCGACATTCAAGAACTCCTCTCCGACTCCGGCATCGGCCGCGAGATGCACGTGATCGTCGGGCAGGGCCAGCTCGACTCCGTACTGCACGCCGACCCCATGGGCCGCCGGGCCTTCATCGAGGAGGCCGCCGGGGTCCTCAAGCACCGCAGGCGCAAAGAGAAGGCGCTGCGCAAGCTGGACGCCATGCAGGCCAACCTCGCGCGCGTGCAGGACCTCACCGACGAGCTCAGACGGCAGCTCAAGCCCCTCGGCCGCCAGGCCGCCGTCGCCCGCAGGGCCGCCGTCATCCAGGCCGACCTGCGCGACGCCCGCCTGCGCCTGCTTGCCGACGACCTCGTACGGCTCCGGGAGGCCCTCAAGGCCGAGGTCGCCGACGAGGCCGCGCTGAAGGAGCGCAAGGAGTCCGCCGAAGAGGAACTGCGCAGGGCGCTCCAGCGCGAGGCCCTCCTGGAGGACGAGGTACGGCAGCTCACGCCGCGCCTCCAGCGCGCCCAGCAGACCTGGTACGAGCTCTCCCAGCTCGCCGAGCGCGTGCGGGGCACCATCTCGCTGGCCGACGCCCGCGTGAAGAGCGCCACCTCCGCGCCCCCCGAGGAGCGGCGCGGCCGCGACCCCGAGGACATGGAGCGCGAGGCCGCCCGCATCCGTGAGCAGGAGGCCGAACTGGAGGCGGCCCTGGAGGCGGCGGAGCGCGCCCTGGAGGACACGGTCGCCCACCGCGCCGAACTGGAACGCGCGCTCACCCAGGAGGAACGGCGCCTGAAGGACGCCGCCCGGGCCATCGCCGACCGGCGCGAGGGCCTGGCCCGGCTCAGCGGCCAGGTCAACGCGGCCCGCTCCCGCGCGGCCTCCGCCCAGGCCGAGATCGAGCGCCTGGCGGTGGCCCGCGACGAGGCGCAGGAACGTGCCGTCGCCGCCCAGGAGGAGTACGAGGCCCTCAAGGCCGAGGTCGACGGCCTCGACGCCGGCGACGCGGAACTCGCCGAGCAGCACGAGGCGGCGAAGCAGCAGCTGGCCGAGGCCGAGGCCGCCCTCACCGCGGCGCGTGAGGAGGCCACGGCGGCGGAACGCAAGCGCGCCGCCACCCAGGCCCGCCACGAGGCACTCGCCCTCGGACTGCGCCGCAAGGACGGCACCGGGATACTGCTCGCGGCGAAGGACCGCCTCTCCGGGCTCCTGGGTCCGGCGGCCGAACTCCTCACGGTGACTCCGGGCTACGAAGTCGCGCTGGCAGCGGCCTTCGGGGCGGCGGCGGACGCCATCGCCGTGACGAGTCCGGCCTCAGCGGCCGACGCGATCAGACTCCTCCGCAAACAGGACGGAGGCCGGGCGACTCTGCTCCTGGCAGGGGATCCTCGCCCCGGGGGCGAGGAGAACCGCGCGACCAGCCCCGACGAGCCCGCAGACGCTCGACACACCTTCGCCGCCGACCTGATCCGCGGCCCCTCCGACCTCATGCCCGCCGTACGCCGTCTCCTGCAGGGAATCGTCGTCGTCAGCACCCTGGAAGACGCCGAGGACCTCGTCTACTCCCATCCCGGCCTCACCGCGGTCACCGCTGAGGGCGATCTGCTGGGCGCCCACTTCGCCCACGGCGGCTCCGCCGGCGCCCCCAGCCTCCTCGAAGTACAGGCCTCCGTCGACGAGGCGGCAGCCGAGCTGGAAGAGCTCGCCGTCCGCTGCGAGGAGCTCACGGAGACCCAGCACGCGGCTGTCGAGCGCCGAAAGGAGGGCGCCGCCCTGGTCGAGGAGCTGGGGGAGCGGCGCCGGGCCGCCGACCGGGAGAAGTCCGCCGTCGCCCAGCAGCTCGGCCGGCTCGCCGGACAGGCGCGCGGCGCGGCGGGGGAGGCGGAGCGGTCCACCGCCGCCGCGGCCCGGGCGCAGGAGGCCCTCGACAAGGCGCTCGAAGAGGTCGAGGAACTCGCCGAGCGGCTCGTCGTCGCCGAGGAGATGCCGATCGAGGAGGAGCCCGACACCTCTGCCCGGGACCGGCTCGCGGCCGACGGCGCCAATGCGCGCCAGACCGAGATGGAGGCCCGCCTCCAGGTCCGTACGCACGAGGAGCGGGTCAAGGGCCTGGCCGGACGGGCCGACTCGCTGGACCGGGCCGCTCGTGCGGAGCGCGAGGCACGCGCGCGTGCCGAGCAGCGGCGGGCCCGGCTGCGGCACGAGGCGGCCGTCGCCGAGGCCGTCGGCTCGGGCGCCCGGCAGCTGCTCGCTCATGTCGAGGTCTCCCTGGCCCGGGCCGACGAGGAGCGCACCGCCGCCGAGGCCGCCAAGGCCCGCCGGGAGCAGGAACTCGTCCGCGCCCGCACCGAGGGGCGCGATCTCAAGGCCGAGCTCGACAAGTTGACGGATTCGGTTCACCGTGGCGAGGTACTCGGCGCCGAGAAGCGGCTGCGCATCGAGCAGTTGGAGACCAAGGCGCTGGAGGAGCTGGGTGTCGAACCGGCGGGGCTGGTGGCGGAGTACGGTCCGCATCAGCTCGTGCCGCCCTCGCCCCCCGCCGAGGGCGAGGAGCTGCCGGAGGATCCGGAGCATCCGCGCAACCGGCCGCGGCCGTTCGTCCGGGCCGAGCAGGAGAAGCGCCTGAAGTCGGCCGAGCGTGCCTACCAGCAGCTCGGCAAGGTGAACCCGCTGGCCCTGGAGGAGTTCGCGGCGCTGGAGGAGCGCCATCAGTTCCTCAGCGAGCAGCTCGAGGACCTGAAGAAGACGCGGGCGGACCTCCTGCAGGTGGTGAAGGAGGTCGACGAGCGCGTCGAGCAGGTCTTCACCGAGGCCTACCGCGATACGGCCCGGGAGTTCGAGGGTGTCTTCAGCCGGCTGTTCCCCGGTGGTGAGGGGCGGCTGGTGCTGACCGACCCCGACAACATGCTCACCACGGGCGTGGACGTCGAGGCGCGTCCGCCGGGCAAGAAGGTCAAGCGGCTGTCGCTGCTCTCGGGCGGGGAGCGGTCGCTGACCGCGGTGGCGATGCTCGTGTCGATCTTCAAGGCGCGGCCCAGCCCGTTCTACGTCATGGACGAGGTCGAGGCCGCCCTCGACGACACCAACCTCCAGCGGCTCATCCGGATCATGCAGGAGCTCCAGGAAGCCTCCCAGCTGATCGTGATCACCCACCAGAAGCGCACGATGGAGGTCGCCGACGCGCTCTACGGCGTCTCCATGCAGGGCGACGGTGTGTCGAAGGTCATCAGCCAGCGCCTCCGCTAGATGCGTGGGACGTACACCGTTCCCACCTGCGACTCCTCTATGACTTCAATTCTTGAACACATAGCTGACACACTCCGGCTCAGATTGCCAGCAGCCGACCTATTGACTTCGAAACTTGAAGGAATAGTCTCGGCAACGTTCCTTTTACCTTCAGGTACCTTCAGGTGGCACCTCGAAGGGCTGATCCCCTCCGGCAGCGTTGCCGGTGGCCCGAGGAGTACACGTGACCAGCACAGCGCAGGCACCCAAGTCAGGAGCCAGGACGGCTCACCCCGATCATCTCGGGCACGTCATCTTCATCGCGGCGGCGGCCGCGATGGGCGGTTTCCTCTTCGGCTACGACAGCTCCGTGATCAACGGCGCCGTCGAAGCCATCCGCGGCCGCTACGACGTCGGCTCCGCAGCCCTGGCCCAGGTCATCGCCATCGCTCTCATCGGCTGCGCCGTCGGCGCCGCCACCGCCGGCCGGATAGCCGACCGGATCGGCCGCATCCGGTGCATGCAGATCGCCGCCGTCCTCTTCACGATCAGCGCCGTCGGCTCCGCGCTGCCCTTCGCGCTGTGGGACCTCGCCTTCTGGCGCGTCGTCGGCGGCTTCGCCATCGGCATGGCCTCCGTGATCGGCCCGGCCTACATCGCCGAGGTCGCCCCGCCCGCCTACCGCGGCCGGCTCGGCTCCTTCCAGCAGGCCGCGATCGTCATCGGCATCGCCGTCTCGCAGCTGGTCAACTGGGGTCTGCTGAACGCCGCCGACGGTGACCAGCGCGGCAAGCTGATGGGCCTGGAAGCCTGGCAGGTCATGCTCGGCGTCATGGTCGTCCCGGCGATCCTCTACGGGCTGCTCTCCTTCGCCATCCCCGAGTCCCCGCGCTTCCTCATCTCCGTCGGCAAGCACGAGCGCGCCCGCGAGATCCTCATCGAGGTCGAGGGCAAGGACGTGGACCTCGACGCCCGTGTCGCCGAGATCGAGGGCGCCATGAAGAGCGAGCACCGGTCGAGCTTCAAGGACCTGCTCGGCGGCAGCTTCTTCTTCAAGCCGATCGTCTGGATCGGCATCGGCCTGTCGGTCTTCCAGCAGTTCGTCGGCATCAACGTCGCGTTCTACTACTCCTCGACGCTGTGGCAGTCGGTCGGCGTCGACCCGACGGACTCGTTCTTCTACTCCTTCACCACGTCGATCATCAACATCCTCGGCACCGTCATCGCGATGATCTTCGTCGACCGCATCGGACGCAGGCCCCTCGCGATCATCGGTTCGGTCGGCATGGTCGTCGGCCTGGCGCTGGAGGCCTGGGCCTTCTCGTACCACCTGGTCGACGGCAAGCTGCCGGCCGCGCAGGGCTGGATCGCCCTGATCGCCGCGCACATCTTCGTCCTCTTCTTCGCCCTGTCCTGGGGTGTGGTCGTCTGGGTCATGCTCGGCGAGATGTTCCCGAACCGGATCCGTGCCGCCGCGCTGGGCGTGGCCGCCGCCGCGCAGTGGATCGCCAACTGGGCCATCACCGCGAGCTTCCCGTCGCTGGCCGAGTGGAACCTCTCCCTGACCTACGTGATCTACACGGCGTTCGCCGCGCTCTCGATCCCGTTCGTCCTGAAGTTCGTCAAGGAGACGAAGGGCAAGGCCCTGGAGGAGATGGGCTAGGCCCATCCCACGCACTCGGGGAGAAGGGCCAAAGTCCCCGCTGCCCCTCTCCCCGTAATCCGCCACCGCCCCGGTTCGGCCACTGCCCGAGCCGGGGCGGTGGTCTGTCGTTCACCGCATCAGGACGCCGGCCCTGTCCCCCGGCCCGGTGGCGGAGATCGGTATCGAGGTTCGCCCGCAGCGGTGCCACCTCCCGCGGGAAACCGGGCACCTCATCCGCCTCGGCGAAAAGTGCCTGCGGACAGCGGGAGCGTCAGGCCGCCAGCCGCGGCAGCACCCGCTCGCAGAACAGCTGCAGACTCCGCCACCCCTCCTCCAGCGGCATCCCGCCCGCCAGCGGATGCAGGACATAGGAGTCCAGCCCCAGCGCCACGCACGCGTCCGGGGTGAGGATCCGGTACACGCCTTCCGCGCGCAGCTCCTCGACCGTCGTCGCGGCCGACTTCACCGCCGAGCGCACTCCGCCCGACTGCCAGGAGGCGTACGTCCGCGCCTCGTGCAGGAAGTGCCGGCCGTACCGCGCCCAGGCCCGGTCCGGGTCCTCGGCCACGTGCAGCAGGGGTGTCTCGGCGGCGGGCATCATGACCCAGCCCTCGGTGCCGTACTCGACCAGCAGCTCCTTGTAGTACGCCTCCAGCTCCGGCAGATGCGCGCTGGGGAAGAAGGGCAGGCCGAGCCGGGCGGCGCGGCGGGCGGCTGCCCTGGAGGAGCCGCCGACCAGGAGCAGCGGGTGCGGTTCGGTGAAGGGACGCGGGGTGATACGGACCGTGCGGCCCCGGTAGGAGAAGGGCTCGCCGCTCCACGCCTTGAGCAGGGTCTCCAGCAGCTCGTCCTGGAGCGTGCCGCGCCGGGCGAAGTCCACGCCGAACAGGTCGTACTCCTCCGGCCGGTAGCCGATCCCGGCGACCGTCACGAGCCGGCCGTTGCTCAGCAGGTCCAGCACGGCGATCTCCTCGGCCAGCCGCAGCGGGTCGTGCAGGGGGCCGATGATCGCCGAGACGGTGACCGCGACACGCCGGGTGGCCCCGAAGACGGCCCCCGCGAAGGCGAACGGGGACGGCAGCCAGTTGTTTCCGGCCCCGTGGTGCTCCTCCGTCTGCACGGTGCTAACGCCCCGGTCGTCGGCGTACGCGGCCATCTCCAGGGCCGTCCGGTACCGGGCACCGAGCTCGGCGGGGCCGGCCCCGGGAGCGACGAGGTTGAAGCGTGCGACCGTGACGGGCATGGGGGCGTCTCCCTCCACCGGGCGGGTGTCCGGGGGACGTTAGCTGACGATGCGTCAGACATCCAGGGGTGTGGGGATCCGGCGGCCCGCGGCCTTCCGGGGCGGTGCGAGCAGGGTGACCCGGGGCCCCATGACTGATACTGGACGCGTTATGGACATCGTCATCCTTGCTGTAGTCATCGCCGTAGTCGTGCTCGGCGCGCTCGGCGGGCTCATCGTCGGCAGCCGGCGCAAGAAGCAGCTGCCCCCGCCCCCGCCCGCAGCGCCCGACATCACCGCCCCACCGGCCGAGCCGCACGTCGGCGACGAGGCCGAGACGCCGCGGGAGGAACCGCGGCGCACGATAGAGGAGGTGGATCTCCCGGACGGCTCGGCTCCGGTCGTAGTCGAGGAGCCGCCCGCCGAAGCCCCCGAGATCGAGGTCCCGGAACCCACCGCCGGCCGTCTGGTCCGGCTGCGGAGCCGGCTCTCCCGCTCGCAGAACGCCCTCGGCAAGGGACTGCTCACCCTGCTGTCCCGCGAGCACCTCGACGAGGACACCTGGGAGGAGATCGAGGACACGCTGCTCACCGCCGACGTCGGTGTGCTGCCCACCCAGGAGCTCGTCGAGCGCCTGCGCGAGCGCGTGAGGGTGCTCGGCACCCGCACCCCCGAAGAGCTGCGCACCCTGCTCCGCGACGAGCTGGTCACGCTGGTCGGCCGCGACATGGACCGCGCGGTCAAGACCGAGCCGGAGGACCGCAAGCCCGGCATCGTGATGGTCGTCGGCGTCAACGGCACCGGCAAGACCACCACCACCGGCAAGCTCGCCCGCGTCCTGGTGGCCGACGGCCAGAGCGTGGTCCTCGGCGCAGCCGACACCTTCCGGGCCGCCGCCGCCGACCAGCTCCAGACGTGGGGCGAGCGCGTCGGCGCCCACACCGTGCGCGGACCCGAGGGCGGCGACCCGGCCTCCGTGGCCTTCGACGCGGTCAAGGAGGGCAAGGAGATGGGCGCGAACGTCGTGCTCATCGACACCGCCGGCCGCCTGCACACCAAGACCGGCCTCATGGACGAGCTCGGCAAGGTCAAGCGGGTCGTGGAGAAGCAGGCCCCGGTCGACGAGGTGCTGCTCGTCCTGGACGCCACGACCGGCCAGAACGGCCTGGTCCAGGCACGGGTCTTCTCCGAGGTCGTCAACATCACCGGCATCGTGCTGACCAAGCTCGACGGCACGGCCAAGGGCGGCATCGTCGTCGCGGTCCAGCGCGAGCTGGGCGTCCCGGTCAAGCTCATCGGGCTCGGCGAGGGCGCGGACGACCTGGCGCCGTTCGAGCCGGAGGCGTTCGTTGACGCCCTTATCGGGGAGTGACCTCCCCGCAGCCGTACCGCGCGATCCGTGCGTCGCAGAAGCGCCCGCCCCGATGCAGTCGGGGACGGGCGCTTCGCTGTGTACGTCCGTGGCGCGGTCAGGCCCGCGAGCGGTGGGCCACATAGGCCAGTGTGCCCAGCACCAGGCGGGCCTCCGGCGGCCGGGACGCCGAGTCCAGGGCGGGGGAGCGCAGCCAGCGGACCGGGCCGAGGCCGCCGCGGTCGGAGGGCGGCGCCGTGATGTGCGCGCCCGGGCCGAGGCCGCGCAGGTCGAGGGAGTCCGGGTCGTCCCAGCCCATGCGGTAGAGCAGGCCGGGCAGGTCGGCGGCGGCGCCGGGGGCGACGAAGAAGTGGGCGCGGCCGTCCGGGGTCGCCGCGACCGGGCCGACGGGCAGGCCCATGCGCTCCAGCCGGGCCAGTGCGCGGCAGCCGGCGGGCTCGGCCACCTCGATGACGTCGAACGCCCGGCCGACCGGCAGCATCACCGAGGCGCCGGGGAACTCGCCCCACGCCTCCGTCACGTCGTCCAGCGTCGCGCCGCCGGGGAGTACCGGCGCGAAGTCCAGCGGGTGTGCTCCCGGCGCCGGGCAGTCGCCGCGGCCGCAGGAGCAGGCGCCCGCCGAGGCCCGGGCGCCCGGGACCACGTCCCAGCCCCACAGCCCGGTGTACTCGGCCACGGCCGTGCCGTCCGACGTGCGGCCGCGGCGGCGTGAACCGGACCGGATGTCGCGCATGCCCCGGCTGATGCCGATCGTGAAGCCCATGCCCCCTCCAACGGGTTCGACACACCGGTGGTTACGCTGCGGACGCGGTGCGTGACTCTCTGTTTCCGCCTTCCCGATGGCGGTGCGTTCACTCAGCGTCCGGAAGTGCCCAGGGTGGTGTGCCCGACGATGCGCGCCCCCGAGTGCATCGCTGCACCCGCTTCTGGTTGTGTCGTGTCAAGTGAATCGCGCGTAGCCGTACGTGAGTTCATTCGAAGGGGTGGCGAATGGTGGCGTTTCCGTGTGAGCCGTGGCTGGACGGGTGATCGTAGGATTACTTTGTGTGCACGAGTCCTGGGGGCACATGCACTCGTGGGTATGCCGGAGGCAAGTCGTCATTCCGTTCGAAGGGTGACAAGGGCCGGACGGACGGCCGTACGGACCGGCATGCTGATAGGGCTTGGCGCACTCGGCGACAAGTGGTCTCAGGGATGGGGGCGTTCCAGTGAGCGGCAACGGCGGAAGCGGAACGAACGCTGCGAGCGCGACGCACGCTGACAAGCGCCCGAACGAGCTGCTCACCTCCTGGTTCGTGCGCAGCGGCTGGTCCAAGGGCGAGCTGGCCCGCCAGGTCAACCGCAGGGCACGGCAGTTGGGTGCCAACCACATCTCCACGGACACCTCCCGCGTCCGCCGCTGGCTCGACGGCGAGAACCCGCGCGAGCCGATCCCCAGGATCCTGTCCGAGCTGTTCTCGGAGCGCTTCGGCGTCGTCGTCTCCGTCGAGGACCTGGGGCTGCGCACCGCGCGCCAGTCACCCTCCGCGACCGGCGTCGACCTTCCCTGGACGGGCCCGCAGACCGTGGCCCTGCTCAGCGAGTTCTCGCGCAGCGACCTGATGCTGGCGCGGCGCGGCTTCCTCGGGAGCTCGCTGGTCCTGTCTGCGGGCCCGGCCCTCATCGAGCCCATGCAGCGCTGGCTCGTCCCCTCACCCCCGGCCCCGCGCTCCGAGCCCGAGCCCGCCGGCGGATCCGGGCGCGCCCGCGGCCGGCTCTCCAGGCCCGAGCTGGACCTCCTGGAGTCCACGACGGTGATGTTCCGGCAGTGGGACGCCCAGTGCGGCGGCGGTCTGCGCCGCAAGGCGGTCGTCGGCCAGCTGCACGAGGTGACCGACCTGCTCCAGGAGCCCCAGCCGGAAAGCACCACCCGGCGGCTGTTCAAGGTCGCCGCCGAACTCGCCGAGCTGGCCGGCTGGATGTCGTACGACATCGGACTCCAGCCGACCGCGCAGAAGTACTTCGTCCTCGCGCTGCACGCCGCCAAGGAGGCCGGTGACCGGCCCCTCGGTTCGTACGTGCTGTCCAGCATGAGCCGCCAGATGATCCACCTCGGACGGCCCGACGACGCGCTGGAGCTGATCCACCTCGCGCAGTACGGCAGCCGGGACTGCGCGAGCCCGCGCACCCAGTCGATGCTGTATGCGATGGAGGCCCGCGCCTACGCGAACATGGGGCAGCCCGGCAAGTGCAAGCGCGCGGTCCGGATGGCCGAGGACACCTTCTCCGAGGCCGACGAGTGGGACGAGCCGGACCCCGACTGGATCCGCTTCTTCTCGGAGGCCGAGCTGTACGGGGAGAACTCGCACTCCTACCGCGACCTGGCCTACGTCGCCGGCCGCAGCCCCGCGTACGCCTCGCTGGCCGAGCCCCTGATGAACCGGGCGGTGGAGCTCTTCGCCGAGGACGGCGAGCACCAGCGGTCGTACGCGCTGAACCTGATCGGCATGGCCACGGTGCACCTCCTCCAGCGCGAGCCCGAGCAGAGCACGGTCTTCGCCACCGAGGCCATGCAGGTCGCCAAGAAGGTCCGTTCCGAGCGCGTCAACACCCGTATCCGAAAGACCGTGGACACCGCAGCCCGCGACTTCGGCGACCTGGGCGAGGTCGTCGACCTCACCGAGCGGCTCGCCGCCGAACTGCCCGAGACCGCCGAGGCGGTCTGAGAAGCCGCACCACCCCGGAACCCCGGCCGCGGCCGGCCCTCCTGAACTGCCCGACTCGGCTCCCCCATGCCAGGTCATCGGAAGGCCGACCGCGGCCGGTCTGTGTTCCCCCGGCTGCCTGAAACCGAAGGTTGCGCCACGATAACGATCGACGCGACCGCAATCCGGCAGTTCATCGAGGCGTAACACAGCAGGCGCCTTCGTCACGGCCGCGAAACAACGAGGGGCTTCCACCGAAACCGCGCTGCGCCAATCTCGTGGCGCATAACCGGCCCACCCCTCATTCCGCTCGAGGCTTCGCCCGCACGGGGCCGTACCAATGACGAGGAGACGCCGATGGCACCAGCCATCACCCTTGCCGCAGAAGCTCCCAAGCTGTCTGCCGCGAACACAGGGTTCATGCTCATCTGTTCCGCCCTGGTGATGCTCATGACACCGGGTCTGGCCTTCTTCTACGGAGGCATGGTCCGCGTCAAGAGCACCCTGAACATGCTGATGATGAGCTTCATCAGCCTCGGGATCGTCACCATCCTGTGGGTGCTGTACGGCTTCTCCATGGCGTTCGGCACCGACTCCGGCAGCCTCATCGGCTGGAACTCCGACTGGGTCGGCCTCGGCAACATCGGCCTGACGGAGCTGTGGCCCGGCTACACCATCCCGGTGTTCGTGTTCCTGGTCTTCCAGCTGATGTTCGCGATCATCACACCCGCCCTGATCAGCGGCGCCCTCGCGGACCGCGTGAAGTTCAGCGCCTGGGCGCTGTTCATCGCCCTGTGGGCCACGGTCGTCTACTTCCCGGTCGCGCACTGGGTCTGGGGCACCGGCGGCTGGGCCTTCGAGCTGGGCGTCATCGACTTCGCCGGTGGTACGGCGGTGCACATCAACGCCGGTGCCGCGGCGCTCGGCGTGATCCTCGTCATCGGCAAGCGCGTCGGCTTCAAGAAGGACCCGATGCGCCCGCACAGCCTGCCGCTGGTCATGCTCGGCGCCGGTCTGCTGTGGTTCGGCTGGTTCGGCTTCAACGCCGGCTCCTGGCTCGGCAACGACGACGGCGTCGGCGCGCTGATGTTCGTCAACACCCAGGTCGCCACCGCCGCCGCCATGCTGGCCTGGCTCATCTACGAGAAGATCCGCCACGGCGCGTTCACCACGCTGGGCGCCGCCTCCGGCGCGGTCGCGGGCCTCGTCGCCATCACCCCCGCCGGCGGCGCGGTCACCCCGCTCGGCGCGATCGCCGTCGGCGCCATCGCCGGTGTGCTGTGCGCCATGGCCGTCGGCCTGAAGTACAAGTTCGGCTACGACGACTCCCTGGACGTCGTCGGCGTCCACCTGGTCGGCGGTGTCGTCGGTTCCCTGCTGATCGGCTTCTTCGCCAGCGGCAAGGGCCAGTCCACGGTCGAGGGCCTCTTCTACGGCGGCGGCCTGACCCAGTTCTGGAAGCAGTGCGCCGGTGTCTTCGCGGTGCTCGCCTACTCCCTGATCGTCTCCGCGATCCTCGCCTTCATCCTCGACAAGACCATGGGCATGCGGGTCCCCGAGGACGACGAGGTCGCCGGCATCGACCAGGCCGAGCACGCCGAGACCGCATACGACTTCAGCGGCGCCGGTGGCGGTGCCGCCAAGACGGCCGTGGCCCCGGTCGCCGCAGCCGCGAGCAAGAAGGTGGACGCATGAAGCTCATCACCGCCGTCGTGAAGCCGCACCGGCTCGACGAGATCAAGGAGGCCCTGCAGGCCTTCGGAGTACACGGACTGACGGTCACCGAGGCCAGCGGCTACGGTCGTCAGAGGGGCCACACCGAGGTCTACCGCGGTGCCGAGTACACCGTCGACCTGGTGCCCAAGATCCGCATCGAGGTCCTGGTCGAGGACGACGACGCCGATCAGCTGATCGACGTGGTGGTCAAGGCGGCCCGCACCGGCAAGATCGGCGACGGCAAGGTCTGGTCCATCCCGGTCGAGACGGCCGTACGGGTCAGGACCGGCGAGCGCGGACCCGACGCGCTCTGACGCAGGACGACGGAATCAGGAGCCACTGGGTGACGGGTACGGACGTGCAGAAAGAAGCAGAGGACTCGGGACCCAGCGGCTACGCGGCGGCCCGGCTGCGCCTCCTCACCGAGGAGGCGCGGTCCGGGCCGCCGCGCCGTGCGGCCCTGGCCGACCTCACGGACGACTGGCTGACCGGCCTGTTCGCCGCGGGCGCGGAGGGGCTGCGCGGGGTCTCACTGGTCGCCGTCGGCGGCTACGGACGGGGTGAGCTGTCCCCCCGCAGCGACCTCGACCTGCTCCTGCTGCACGACGGCGGCGACACCAAGGCGGTCGCCGCCCTCGCCGACCGGCTCTGGTACCCCGTCTGGGACCTCGGCCTGGACCTCGACCACTCCGTCCGCACTCCCGCCGAGGCCCGCAAGACCGCCGGCGAGGACCTCAAGGTGCAGCTCGGCCTGCTGGACGCCCGGCACCTTGCCGGGGACCTCGGCCTGACCGCCGCACTGCGCACGTCCGTCCTGGCCGACTGGCGCAACCAGGCACCCAAACGCCTTCCCGAGCTCCAGGAGCTGTGCGCCGAGCGCGCCGAGCGCCAAGGCGAGTTGCAGTACCTGCTGGAGCCCGACCTGAAGGAGGCCCGCGGCGGGCTGCGGGACGCCACCGCTCTGCGCGCCGTCGCCGCCTCCTGGCTCGCCGACGCCCCGCGCGAGGGCCTCGCCGACGCCCGGCGCCGGCTCCTCGACGTCCGGGACGCCCTGCACCTGGCCACCGGGCGCGCCACCGACCGGCTCGCCCTCCAGGAGCAGGACCAGGTGGCCGCCGAGCTCGGCCTGCTCGACGCGGACACGCTGCTGCGGCAGGTGTACGAGGCGGCCCGGGTCGTCTCGTACGCCAGTGACGTCACCTGGCGCGAGGTGGGGCGCGTGCTGCGGTCGCGCGCCGTGCGGCCCCGGCTGCGCGCCATGCTGGGCGGCGGCGGGAAGCCCGCCACCGAGCGGTCTCCGCTGGCCGAGGGCGTGGTGGAGCAGGACGGCGAGGTGGTGCTCGCCCGCGCCGCGCGCCCCGAGCGTGACCCCGTGCTGCCGCTGCGCGCAGCGGCCGCCGCCGCGCAGGCCGGACTCCCGCTCTCCCTGCACGCCGTACGGCGCCTGGCCGCCACCGTGCGCCCTGTGCCCACCCCCTGGCCCGCCGAGGCACGCGAACAGCTCGTCACCCTGCTCGGCTCCGGCCGCCCCACCATCGAGGTCTGGGAGGCGCTGGAGGCCGAGGGGCTGATCACCCGGCTGCTGCCCGACTGGGAGCGGGTCCGCTGCCGCCCGCAGCGCAACGCCGTGCACCTGTGGACCGTCGACCGGCACCTCATCGAGACCGCCGTACAGGCTTCCGAGTTCACGCGCCGGGTCAGCCGCCCCGACCTGCTGCTGGTGGCCGCGCTGCTGCACGACATCGGCAAGGGCTGGCCAGGGGACCACTCGGTCGCCGGCGAGATCATCGCCAAGGACGTGGCCGCCCGCATCGGCTTCGACCGCCACGACGTGACCGTCATCGCCACCCTCGTACGGCACCACCTGCTGCTCATCGACACGGCCACCCGGCGTGACCTGGAGGACCCGGCCACCGTGCGCTCCGTCGCCGAGGCCGTCGGCTCCCAGGGCACCCTGGAGCTGCTGCACGCGCTCACCGAGGCCGACGCCCTCGCGACCGGCCCGGCCGCCTGGTCGTCCTGGCGCGGTTCGCTCGTCGCCGACCTGGTCAAGCGGGTCGCGGCGGTGCTCGCCGGGGACGACCCGGACGACCCCGAGGAGGCCGCGCCGACCGCCGAGCAGGAGCGGCTCGCCCTGGAGGCGGCAGCGACGGGCAGCCCGGTGCTCGCCCTGCGGGCCCAGACCGAGCCGCCCGCCGGGCAGGAGCCGTCCGGCGACCCCGAGCCGCTCGGCGTGGAGCTGCTCATCGCCGTCCCCGACCAGCCCGGGGTGCTGCCCGCGGTGGCCGGTGTCCTCGCCATGCACCGGCTGACCGTGCGCACCGCCGAGCTGCGTTCCCTGCACCTCCCGGACGGTGTCGACGGCTCCGTCCTGCTGCTGGACTGGCGGGTCGCCGCCGAGTACGGCTCGCTGCCGCAGGCCGCCCGCCTGCGCTCGGACCTCGTCCGTGCCCTGGACGGCTCCCTGGACATCGCCGGCCGCCTCGCCGAACGGGACGCGGCCTATCCGCGCCGCCGGGGCGTGGTCGCCCCCGCGGCCCGGGTGTCGGTCCACCCGGCCGCCTCCCGGCTGGCCACGGTCATCGAGGTCCGCTCCCAGGACGCGCCCGGCCTGCTGTTCCGCATCGGCCGCGCCCTGGAGGACGCGAGCGTGCGGGTGCGCAGCGCGCATGTCTCGACGCTCGGCGCCAACGCCGTCGACGCCTTCTACGTGACCGGCCAGGAAGGCGCGCCCCTGCCCGGGGACGAGGCGGCGGCGGTGGCCCGGAAGCTGGAGGAGACACTGCGGGGGTGAGGCCGACCCGGCGACTTGTCACGCCGGGATACCCTGGAGGGCGATTCCCTGTAGCCACCAACCCTGAGGACCGCGAGCGCCGTGTTCGATACTCTTTCCGATCGCCTCTCAGCGACCTTCAAGAACCTGCGCGGCAAGGGACGGCTCTCCGAGGCGGACATCGACGCCACGGCGCGCGAGATCAGGATCGCGCTCCTCGAGGCGGACGTGGCGCTTCCCGTCGTCCGGACGTTCATCAAGAACGTCAAGGAGCGTGCTCTCGGTGCCGAGGTCAGCAAGGCGCTGAACCCCGCCCAGCAGGTCCTCAAGATCGTCAACGAGGAACTGGTCACCATCCTCGGCGGCGAGACCCGGCGTCTGCGCTTCGCCAAGCAGCCCCCCACCGTGATCATGCTGGCGGGTCTGCAGGGTGCCGGTAAGACCACCCTCGCGGGCAAGCTCGGCCGCTGGCTCAAGGAGCAGGGCCACTCGCCGCTGCTGGTCGCCTGTGACCTCCAGCGCCCCAACGCCGTGAACCAGCTCAGCGTGGTCGCCGAGCGCGCCGGTGTCGCGGTCTACGCCCCCGAGCCGGGCAACGGCGTCGGTGACCCGGTCAAGGTCGCCAAGGACTCCATCGAGCACGCCAAGTCCAAGGTCCACGACATCGTGATCGTGGACACCGCCGGCCGCCTCGGCATCGACCAGGAGATGATGCAGCAGGCCGCGGACATCCGCGACGCCGTCTCCCCGGACGAGATCCTGTTCGTCGTCGACGCGATGATCGGCCAGGACGCCGTCAACACCGCCGAGGCCTTCCGTGACGGCGTGGGCTTCGACGGCGTGGTGCTCTCCAAGCTCGACGGCGACGCCCGCGGTGGTGCCGCCCTGTCGATCCGGCAGATCACCGGCAAGCCGATCATGTTCGCGTCGAACGGCGAGAAGCTCGACGACTTCGACGCGTTCCACCCTGACCGGATGGCTTCCCGCATCCTCGACATGGGTGACCTGCTCACCCTGATCGAGCAGGCGGAGAAGACGTTCAGCCAGGAAGAGGCCGAGAAGATGGCCTCCAAGCTGGCGTCCAAGAAGGGCCAGGACTTCACCCTGGACGACTTCCTGGCCCAGATGGAGCAGGTCCGCAAGATGGGCTCCATCTCCAAGCTGCTCGGCATGCTGCCGGGCATGGGCCAGATGAAGGACCAGATCAACAACCTGGACGAGCGGGACGTCGACCGTACGGCCGCCATCATCAAGTCGATGACCCCGGCCGAGCGCCAGGAGCCGACGATCATCAACGGCTCGCGCCGTGCCCGCATCGCCAAAGGCTCCGGTGTCGACGTCAGCGCGGTCAAGAACCTGGTCGAGCGGTTCTTCGAGGCCCGCAAGATGATGTCCCGCATGGCCCAGGGCGGCGGCATGCCCGGGATGCCGGGGATGCCCGGTATGGGTGGCGGCCCCGGCCGGACGAAGAAGAAGCAGAAGCAGGCCAAGGGCAAGCAGCGCTCCGGCAACCCGATGAAGCGCAAGCAGCAGGAGCAGGAGGAGGCCGCCCGCCGGGCCGCCGCGGCCGAGGGCGGCGGCGCCTTCGGGCTGCCGCAGCAGGGCGGCAAGGACTTCGAACTCCCCGACGAGTTCAAGAAGTTCATGGGCTGACGGCCCCGGCCGGAACCGCAGTGAGGGGCGCCCCCTTTCTCAAGGGGGCGCCCCTCACCGGTTTTCGGCGGCCCGGCGCATCAGCCGTTCGGGAACTTCCAGATGAACGGCTCGCCGTCCTCCTCGGACCAGTGCACCTCGACGCTCTTGGCGTTCGCCGGGATCACGTACGTCTCGCAGAAGACATGGCTCTCGCCCTGCTTCCAGGCCTCGACGTCGTACGGGTCCTCGCAGCCCGCCGCGTCCTCGGACGCACCGATGAGGACGGAGCCGCGCTGTCCGTCGGCGAAGACCGTGGCGCCGTCGTGCACATCGGAACCCTCGGTGAGGGCGGGACCGCTCTTGTGCGTGTACTTCACATGTGCGACGGCCAGCACCTTGCCCTTGACCTTGTCCGGCTCGGAGACGACCTTCGCCGCCTCCGCCTCGGTGCCCACGTCGACCTTCTGCGCCAGAACCTCGTAGGTGACCTCCCCCGGGTCCTCCGCGACCTTGCCCGTGGCGCTCTCGCCGGCTCCCCTCTCGCCGCCGGAGGTCGGCTCCGGCGACGGTGAGGCCTTGGCCTGAGCGGTGCCCGTGCTCTTCGCGTCGGCAGTGTCGTCGCCGCCACCGCAGGCGGTGAGCGTCAGGGCGAGGACGGCGACGGGCGCGACGAGGCGCAGCGCGGTCTGGTGGTGCGGCACAACAGCTCCTGTATGCAGATGTGTAGGTCCTTCGAGCGGTGGATCACATTAAGCGTTCATGATCCACTCGGTGAAGCCCGAAGGACCCCATGGTGTTTTCTTCACACCATTCACACGTGCATCGGAAGCCTGTTCGTCAGGGCTTCCGGGCGATCAGGTACCGGAACACGTTCGGCATCCACACCGTCCCGTCCTGGCGCTGGTGCGGATGCAGGGCCTCGGTCAGCTCCTTGTCCACCTGCACCTGGTCCGTCGCCGTCATCGCCGCGTCGAACAGGCCCGTCGACTTCAGGCCGCGCACCGCGCTGTCCACGTCGGCGTAGCCGAAGGGGCACGCCACCCGCCCCGAGCCGTCCGGCTTGAGCCCGGCACGCTGGGCGACGTCCTCGAGGTCGTCGCGGCAGGCCGGACGCCAGCTGCCCGAGTGGCGCAGCGGCTCCGCCAGCTTCGTGGCCACCCGCATCACGGACGCCGTGGCACACCGCTCCGGCGGACCCCAGCCGGCCAGCACCACGGCCGCACCGCGCTGGGCGAGCGGCGTCGCCTCCGCGAGCAGCCCGCCCAGTCCCTCCGAGTCGCCCGCCAGGCACCCGATCGGCTCGAAGGCGGTCACCAGGGTGTGCCCGGGAGCGCCCGGCACCGCGGTGTCCCGGGGTGAGCCGTCGACCAGCCGGGTGTCCGCACGTGTACCCGTGCCCTGTGTCCCGGTCAGCAGCCGCTCCCGCGCCAGGGTCATTCTTTCGGGGGAAGCGTCGACACCGGTGACCGCCGCTCCCCGGGCGGCGGCCATCAGCAGGGCGAGTCCGGAACCGCAGCCGAGACCGAGCAGCCGCGTGGCGGGACCCACGTCCAGTCGCTCGTAGACGGCCTCGTAGAGCGGTACGAGCATCCGCTCCTGGATCTCGGACCAGTCACGCGCGCGTGCACGCAGGTCCACACGGGGTGCGGCCCCCGCGTGAGGCAGGTGCTGCCGCACGAGCGTAGGTGTCATAAGTAAGCGCCCCAATCCGCCGAGAGTTGCCTCTTGCCCGATTCCATGGCCCCCGTGACAGTGCGCTCGCACTCCCCCCGTATGCCAGGAAACTCCCCCCTCGACCTGTCGTCCAGTGGAATGCGGAAGGGCTTGTGAGTTGTCATGTGCCTATGGCGAGATTTCACATTCCGGTAACCCGGGCCCGTACCATCCCGCCATGGCCAAGGCACCCGTTCTCACCCCCCAGGCGGACGACTTCCCGCGCTGGTACCAGGACTTGATCACCAAGGCGGAGCTCGCCGACAACGGTCCGGTGCGCGGCACCATGGTCATCCGACCGTACGGGTACGGGCTGTGGGAGCGGATGCAGGCGGAGATGGACGCCCGCATCAAGGAGACGGGCACCCAGAACGCGTACTTCCCGCTGCTGATCCCCGAGTCGTACCTCGCCCGGGAGGCCGACCACGTGGAGGGCTTCGCGCCCGAACTGGCCGTGGTCACCCACGGCGGCGGCAAGGAACTCGAAGAGCCCGCCGTGGTCCGACCCACCTCCGAGATGATCATCAACGAGTACTTCGCCAAGTGGGTGCAGAGCTACCGCGACCTGCCGCTGCTCATCAACCAGTGGGCGAACGTCGTGCGCTGGGAGCTGCGGCCCCGCCTGTTCCTGCGGACGTCCGAGTTCCTCTGGCAGGAAGGCCACACCGCGCACGCCACGTACGAGGAGGCGCGCGATTTCGCCGCGCGCATTCACCGGCGGGTCTACGAGGACTTCATGCTGAACGTCCTCGCGATGGACGTCGTCCCAGGCCGCAAGACCGTCAAGGAGCGGTTCGCGGGCGCCGTCAACACCCTCACGCTCGAAGGCATGATGGGTGACGGCAAGGCCCTCCAGATGGCCACGAGCCACGAACTGGGCCAGAACTTCGCGAAGGCCTTCAACACCCGGTACCTGTCCAGGGACGGCCGGCAGGAGCTGGTCTGGCAGACCTCATGGGGTTCCACCACCCGCATGATCGGCGCCCTGGTGATGATGCACGGCGACGACAACGGCCTGCGCGTCCCGCCCCGGCTCGCGCAGATCCAGGCCGTGGTGCTCGCCATCAAGGGCGAGGAGCCGGTTCTGGCCAAAGTCCGCGAGCTCGGCGACCGGCTCAAGGCGGCCGGTGTCCGCGTCCACGTCGACGACCGTACCGACATCCCTTTCGGCCGCCGCGCCGTCGACTGGGAGCTGAAGGGCGTGCCGGTCCGGATCGAGATCGGCCCGCGCGATCTGGAGAACGGCACAGCGATGCTGGCGCGCCGCATCCCGGGAGGCAAGGAGCCGGTGTCCCTGGACGCCCTGGCGGAGCTGATTCCCAAGGCTCTCGAAGAGGACCAGGCGCTGCTGCTGAAGCAGTCCCGCGAGCGCCGCGAGTCCCGTACGACCGAGGTCTCGACGTTCGAGGAGGCCGTCGAGGCGGCCACCGCCGGCGGCTGGGCGCGCATCCCGTGGGCCGTCCTCGGCGAGCAGGGCGAGGCGGAGCTGGCCGAGCACGCGGTGACCGTACGGTGTCTGGTCGCCGAGGACGGGTCGGTGCCGGACGACGGTGACGCACCCGGTAACGTCGCGGTCGTCGCACGCGCTTACTGAGTCCTCGCACGCGCCGGCCGAGTGGGGCGCAAGGCGGCCGAAACACCTCTTGCGTACCCGCGCGTCCCTGGTACCCCGGCGTGCGGATGTCCCCTACGCGCCGATCGGGAGGGCGGCCCGAAGGGCCTCGTTTGAGGGCGGTGGCGGGAGACGGGTGGGCGTACGCGGGACTACGCACCACCTTGTGGTGAGCTGCGAGGCTTCTCCACAGATCAGCGCACCCGCCCTCGTCGGGACGCATCAGAGGCAACTGACGGGTACGTGCAAATTATTTGGGATGGCCCGGAATCGGAACACTGGGGCACCCCGGCTCGTTGTCATTACGTGAGCACGACACAGACACCACCTGTTCTCGCCGCAGAGCTGGCACAGGCGTGGGCCGACGTTCAGCGGTACCACCCCGAGCTGCCCGACCTTGCCGCGCCAGAGTCCCTGATCGGGGAGTCGTCGTCCGCGTGCGGTCACGAGCTCTCCTTCGAGCGACTGCTCCATGAGGCAGTCCATGGCATCGCCGCCGCGCGCGGCGTCCGCGACACCTCCCGTGCCGGCCGCTACCACAACCGCAGATTCCTCGCGATCGCCGAGGAGCTGGGCCTGGACCACCCCGAGGAACCGCACCCCAGCAGCGGATTCTCCCTGGTCACGCTCACCCCCGAGGCGAAGCGCCGCTACCGCCCGACGATGGAGCGTCTCCAGCGAGCCCTGAAGGCCCACACCGCAGCGACCTCCTCCGACACCTCCCGTACCTTCCGGGGCCCGGCCGCCCGGCACGGCTCCTCCGGCGGCGGCGTCCGCGTCAAGGCGGTCTGCGACTGCGGCCGCAACGTCCGGGTCGTCCCGTCGGTCCTCGCCCAGGCCCCGATCGTCTGCGGCGGCTGCGGCAAGCCGTTCCGGATCCCGGACGTGGTGGGAGCGGTAGCCGGCTGACGCCCTCCACCGGCATCTCGTGGCTGCCGGTCGCAGGCGCAGGGCTCGGGCCGGTGCGCACCCGATGTGTCCCACCTCCACGCCGGGTGCGCCGTCGGCATGCTCGCGCTCAGGCCCGGGCCCCCGGCCCGGAGCGGCCCACAGGGTGTGGCACAATGGCTAGCTGTACTCGACAGCCGCACAGGAACCCTCTCGCCTCCGGCTGACGCGTCCATCGGGCACTCGGGTACCGCAACCCCACGCGGCTCTCTCGCCGTGCCCAACCACGTCAAAACCAGGAGAACCCACTCCCGTGGCAGTCAAGATCAAGCTGAAGCGTCTGGGCAAGATCCGTTCGCCTCACTACCGCATCGTCGTCGCCGACTCCCGTACCCGCCGTGACGGCCGGGCCATCGAGGAGATCGGCAAGTACCACCCGACGTACAACCCGTCGGTGATCGAGGTCGACGCCGAGCGTGTGGCGTACTGGCTCGGTGTCGGCGCGCAGCCGACCGAGCCCGTGATGGCCATCCTCAAGAAGACCGGCGACTGGCAGAAGTACAAGGGCGAGCCCGCCCCGGCTCCGCTGCTGACGCAGCCCGAGAAGGCCGCGCGTCCGTCGTTCGAGGCCATCAGCGGTGACGACGAGGGCAAGGGTGAGGCGATCACCCAGAAGAAGAAGGCTGAGAAGAAGGACGAGGCCGCCGCTGAGTCCGCTTCGACCGAGGCCTGAGCATGCTCGAGGAGGCTCTCGAGCACCTCGTGAAGGGCATCGTCGACAACCCTGACGATGTGCAGGTCGCCTCGCGCGACCTGCGCCGCGGTCGCGTGCTCGAGGTCCGGGTCCACCCGGACGACCTCGGCAAGGTGATCGGCCGCAACGGCCGCACCGCACGCGCCCTGCGCACCGTCGTGGGCGCCATCGGCGGTCGCGGTGTCCGCGTCGATCTCGTCGACGTGGACCACGTCCGCTGACGCTTATCGCGCAACCGGCTCGGGCCGGGGAGGGCCACAGGGCCGTCCCCGGCCCGCAGTCGTATGACAGGAGAATGGACACGTGCAGCTGGTAGTCGCACGGATCGGCCGTGCCCATGGCATCAAGGGTGAGGTCACCGTCGAGGTACGGACCGATGAGCCGGAGCTGAGGCTCGGCCCTGGTGCCGTACTCACCACCGATCCCGCCGCCGCGGGACCGCTCACCATCGAGACGGGCCGCGTCCACAGCGGCCGCCTCCTGCTGCGCTTCGAGGGCGTCAGCGACCGCAGCGGCGCCGAGGCCCTGCGCAACACCCTCCTGATCGCCGAGATCGACCCGGAGGAACTGCCCGAGGGCGAGGGCGAGTACTACGACCACCAGCTCATCGACCTCGACGTGGTCACCGCGGACGGCGCCGAGGTCGGCCGCATTACGGAGATCTCGCACCTGCCCTCGCAGGACCTGTTCATCGTCGAGCGCCCCGACGGCAGCGAAGTGCTGATCCCCTTCGTCGAGGAGATCGTCGCCGAGATCGACCTCGAGGAGCAGAAGGCCGTCATCACCCCGCCGCCGGGCCTGATCGACGACCGCGCCGAGATCGCCTCCAGCCGGGAAGACGCCACCGGCCGGGAAGAGTCGTGATGCGCCTCGACGTCGTCACGATCTTCCCCGAGTACCTGGAACCGCTGAACGTCTCGCTCGTCGGCAAGGCACGCGCGCGTGGGCAGCTCGACGTGCACGTCCACGATCTTCGTTCCTGGACCCACGACCGTCACAACACCGTCGACGACACCCCCTACGGCGGCGGCCCCGGCATGGTCATGAAGACCGAGCCCTGGGGGGACGCACTGGACTCCGTCCTGGCCGACGGCTACGAGACGGGCTCCCGGGCGCCCGCCCTCGTCGTGCCCACCCCCAGCGGCCTCCCCTTCACCCAGGAACTCGCCGGCCACCTCTCCGAGCGCCCCTGGCTGATCTTCACGCCGGCCCGCTACGAGGGCATCGACCGCCGCGTCGTCGACGAGTACGCGACACGGATGCCGGTCTACGAGGTGTCCATCGGCGACTACGTCCTGGCCGGCGGCGAGGCGGCCGTCCTCGTCGTCACCGAGGCCGTGGCACGCCTGCTGCCCGGAGTCCTGGGCAACGCCGAGTCCCACCGGGACGACTCCTTCGCGCCCGGCGCCATGGCGAACCTGCTGGAGGGACCCGTCTACACCAAGCCGCCCGAGTGGCGCGGCCGGGACATCCCCGACGTGCTGCTCAGCGGCCACCACGGGAAGATCGCCCGCTGGCGCCGCGACCAGGCCCTGAAGCGCACCACCGCCCACCGGCCCGACCTCATCGAGCGGTGCGATCCCAAGGCCTTCGACAAGAAGGACCGCGAGATGCTCTCCATCCTGGGCTGGGCACCCGACCCCCAGGGGGAGCCGTACGGCCGATTTTGGCGCAGGACCGACGGCGTGGAAGAATAGCCAGCTGTTGTGCGTCCGTCCGGCGTGCGCCCCTGCCACAGGGGGAGACGACGTCCGCCCCGACCCGCACACACCTGATCCCGAAACACCTAGTTTCCGTTGATGACCTGTGGCATCAGCGAGGAAAGCAGACGAAATGTCTCACCTGCTCGACACCGTCGACTCCGCGTCGCTGCGCAGCGACGTCCCCGCCTTCCGCCCGGGCGACACGGTCAACGTGCACGTCCGCGTCATCGAGGGCAACCGCTCCCGTGTGCAGCAGTTCAAGGGCGTCGTGATCCGCCGCCAGGGCTCCGGCGTGCGCGAGACCTTCACGGTCCGAAAGGTCTCCTTCTCCGTCGGCGTCGAGCGCACCTTCCCGGTGCACACCCCGATCGTGGAGAAGATCGAGCTCGTCACCAAGGGTGACGTCCGCCGCGCCAAGCTGTACTACCTGCGCGAGCTGCGCGGCAAGGCCGCCAAGATCAAGGAGAAGCGCGACAACTGAGCGCTCTCCGGGGTTCGCGTCGGGGCCGGATAGCATCTGGCTCCGATGGACACCGAAGCACAGCACACGGAGCGCGACCGCTCCTCCCGCCCTTCCGAGTCCGAGGGAACGACCTCGGACTCCGCAGGGCCGGAGGGCCGGTCGCGTTTCGCGTTGGTGTCGCGTGCCAGCGACTGGGTCCCGGGCGGCAGGATCACTCTCACCCTGCTGGTCTGCCTGTTGTTCCTGCTGCTGCTCAGCACGTTCGTGCTGCGGCCGTTCCAGATCCCCAGCGGATCCATGGAGCAGGGATTGAGGGTCGGGGACCGGGTTCTCGTAAATAAGTTGGCATACCGTTTCGGTGCCGCGCCGCGGCGGGGAGACATCGTCGTGTTCGACGGGACCGGGTACTTCGGGCACGCGGACTACATCAAACGCGTTGTCGGCGTAGGGGGAGACCACGTGGTCTGCTGCGACAGGGAGGGGAGGATCCGGGTGAACGGCCGGCCGGTCGACGAGTCGGGCTTCGTGTACCCGGGCGACAGCCCGTCCGCGGTGCCCTTCGACGTCGTCGTGCCCGGCGGCACCCTGTTCGTCCTCGGCGACCACCGCAGCGACTCCAGCGACTCCCGCGACCACCTCGGCTCGCCGGGCGGCGGCATGATCCCCGTCGGCGACGTGATCGGCCGCGCCGACTGGATCATCTGGCCCTTCGGCCACGCCACCCGGCTGCACCGGCCGGACGCCTACGCACGCGTGCCGGCCGCCGGAAGGGCGGGCGCCCATGGGTAACCGCGGCAAACCGCGCGGCGTCCCCGCGAGCCCCGCGGAGAACCTGCTGCCCACCGGCGCCCGACGCGCCGCCGGCGCCTCCAGTGGCCGGACACGCGCCGAGCGGCGCAAACTCCAGCGCAAGGTCAAGCGGCGCCGCAGGCGCGGTGCCGTCAAGGAGATACCGCTCCTCGTCGGCGTCGCCGTCCTGATAGCGCTGGTGCTGAAGACGTTCCTCGTCCAGGCCTTCGTCATCCCGTCGGGCTCCATGGAGCAGACGATCCAGATCGGCGACCGCGTCCTGGTCGACAAGCTCACCCCGTGGTTCGGCTCCGAGCCGCAGCGCGGGGACGTCGTCGTCTTCAAGGACCCCGGCGGCTGGCTCCAGGACGAGCAGCCCGCCACGCGGAAGGACGACCCCGTCGTCATCAAGCAGGTCAAGGAAGGGCTCACCTTCATCGGCCTGCTGCCGTCCGAGGACGAGAAGGACCTCATCAAGCGGGTCGTCGGCGTCGGCGGCGACCGCGTCAAGTGCTGCGACACGCAGGGGCGCGTGACCGTCAACGACGTCCCGCTGAACGAGGACTACCTGTATCCCGGAATCGCCCCGTCCGACACGCCGTTCGACATCACGGTCCCGCAGGGGCGGCTGTGGGTGATGGGCGACCACCGGAACAACTCCGCGGACTCCCGCGCCCACCAGGACACCGACTACGGGGGCACGGTCTCCGAGGACGAGGTCGTGGGCCGTGCCATGGTCATCGCCTGGCCCTTCGGGCACTGGAACATGCTGGAGGAACCGAATACGTACGCCTCCGTGTCCGACTCGGCCACCGGGTCGACCGCTGCTCCCGAACTGTCGCATAGGGTTGCCTCCTACGATTCGAACGGAACGATCCAGCTCCCGACCCCTGCGGAACTCCCGCTCGTTATGGGAGTGGTGGGCCTGCGTCGTGTGTGGGGCAGGCGGCGGCACAGAGTGAGGAGTTGGCGTGGGGGATGTGGCGGTTGGCGCACGGTCCGGACACGACGGCGAGGAGCATCGCGGACGCCCCGCGGAATCCGCCGTCCCGGCCGCGGACAGCGCCGTGACCTCCGGGAGTGACTCCGGGGCAGCCGAGGACGACAAAGTGACGGGCGAGCACACGACAGACGGAGGCCAGGGCCCGGGCGGTACGGCCCGGAAGCCGCGCTCCTTCTGGAAGGAGCTGCCCATCCTGATCGGTATCGCGCTGGTACTGGCGCTGCTGATCAAGACCTTCCTGGTGCAGGCGTTCTCCATCCCCTCCGACTCGATGCAGAACACCCTCCAGCAGGGTGACCGCGTCCTGGTCGACAAACTCACCCCCTGGTTCGGCTCCGAGCCCGAGCGCGGCGAGGTCGTCGTCTTCCACGACCCGGACAACTGGCTGGCCGGCGAGCCGACCACGGATCCGAACGCCCTGCAGACCTTCCTCAGCTGGATCGGCCTCATGCCGTCCGCTGAGGAGAAGGACCTCATCAAGCGCGTCGTCGGCGTCGGCGGCGACACGATCGAGTGCAAGAACACCGGCCCGCTCACGGTCAACGGCAAGGCGCTGAACGAGCAGGATTACGTCTACGCCGGCAACACGCCGTGCAGCGTCGACGACCAGGGCGGCCAGTTCAAGGTGAAGATTCCCCAGGGCTACATCTGGGTCATGGGCGACCACCGGCAGAACTCGCGGGACTCCCGCTACAACCAGGCCGACAAGAACCACGGCATGGTCCCGGTGAAGGACGTCGTCGGCCGTGCCGTCGTCGTCGCCTGGCCGATCAACCGCTGGGACACCCTGCCGGTGCCGGACACCTTCGACCAGTCCGGTCTGAACGCTCAGCCGAACGCGGCCGGTCTGCCGGTCGCCCCGCAGGGGATCGCGCTCCTCGGTGTGGTGCCGGTGGTGCTCTGGCGCCGCAGGAAGCCGTGAACCCGGCCATGGGCTGACCCCGGCCGGTACCCCCGGGTAGGGTGCGGACCCATGGGTGGCGAGAGCATGACGCACACGGCCCCGCGCAGCGGTGGCTCGAGCACGGGCCCGGTGGGCAGCCGGACCGGACAGCGGTTGTCCGGGCTGGCCGTCGCACTGGGTCTGGTGCTGTTCCTGGGCGGTTTCGCCTGGGGAGCGGTGGTCTACCGGCCGTACACCGTCCCCACCAGTTCGATGACTCCGACGATCGACGCGGGCGACCGGATCCTGGCGCAGCGCGTCGACGGCGTCGAGGTGCGCCGCGGTGACGTGGTCGTCTTCAAGGACGCGACCTGGGCCAACGCGCCGATGGTCAAGCGCGTGGTCGCCGTCGGCGGCGACACGGTCTCCTGCTGCCAGGACGGCAAGCTGAAGGTCAACGGCAAGGAGATCGACGAAACGTACCTGCCCAAGGACACACCGGCCGAGATGAGCAACTTCCCGACCGTGACCGTGCCCAAGGGCCGTCTCTTCCTGCTCGGCGACGAGCGCGGCAACTCCGTGGACTCCACGGCCCACCTGACCGACGCCGCCAGCGGCACGGTGGCCCGCTCCGCCGTGGACGCCCGCGTCGACGCCGTCGTCTGGCCCATGAAGGGCGTGCTGGAGCGCCCCACCGGCTTCGAGGCGCTCGGCACCCTCTCCTCGCCCGGCCCGCTGCGGACGATCACCGTCCTCGTGATCGCCGGCGCCGTGCTCGTCCTGGGCGGAGGCGCCTACGGGCCCATCGCCAAGCGTGCGGGCGCGGCCCGGGCCCGACGGGCGAGCGCGGAGCCCGCCGGTGTCCGCTGAGGCCGTGGGGGCGGGCCAGGACACCTACGAGGGCGGGCTGCGCAGAGTCGCCCGGGTCGTGCTGCTCGATCCGCAGGACCGCATCCTGCTGCTGCACGGGCACGAGCCGGACGATCCGGCCGACGCCTGGTGGTTCACCCCCGGCGGGGGAGTGGAGGGTGACGAGACCCGTGAACAGGCCGCCCTGCGGGAACTCGCCGAGGAGACGGGCATCACCGAGGTCGAGCTCGGCCCGGTGCTGTGGCGGCGGAGGTGCTCCTTCCCGTTCGCGGGCCGCCGCTGGGATCAGGACGAGTGGTACTACCTGGCTCGTACCGAGCGCACGGCGGTGGCCGCCACCGGGCTGACCGAGCTGGAACGGCGCAGTGTCGCCGGAGCGCGCTGGTGGACGTGTCCGGAACTGGACCGGGCACATGAGACGGTGTATCCGACCAGACTCGCCGGGCTGCTGCGGACGCTGCTCGACGAAGGTCCCCCGGCCAGGCCTGTGATCCTTGACCCGGAAATCGTCTAGGGGCTCACGGGACTGGCGCACAATGGGGGGATCGCACGGCTGAAGGGGAACATGCCATGAGCGCCGAGGACCTCGAGAAGTACGAGACCGAGATGGAGCTGAAGCTCTACCGGGAGTACCGCGATGTCGTCGGTCTGTTCAAATACGTGATCGAGACCGAGCGGCGCTTCTACCTGACCAATGACTACGAGATGCAGGTGCACTCGGTCCAGGGTGAGGTGTTCTTCGAGGTGTCCATGGCGGATGCCTGGGTGTGGGACATGTATCGGCCGGCACGGTTCGTGAAGCAGGTCCGGGTCCTCACGTTCAAGGACGTGAACATCGAGGAGCTGAACAAGAGCGACCTGGAGCTGCCGAGCGGGTGACACCCGCTCGGCCACCCGGAAGGGTGACGGGGTTGTCCACAGCCGGTGAGCTGTCCACCAAGATCCACTTCGCGGTGGTGGGTGCGTGATCGTTGGCGCCGGAGGTGGTGCCGACATGACCGCACAACTGGCACGCAGTGCCATGGGCAAGTACGGGGAGAGCCTGGCCGCACGGCGGCTGACCGAGGCCGGCCTGACGATCCTGGAGCGCAACTGGCGCTCCGGCCGGACCGGCGAGATCGACATCGTGGCCAGGGACGGGGACGTCCTGGTCGTCTGCGAGGTGAAGACCCGCAGGGAGGGTCCCTTCGAGCATCCGATGGCGGCCGTGACCCCGCAGAAGGCGGAGCGGCTGCGGGACCTCGCCGAGCGGTGGATCCAGGCACACGGGGGCGCACCGCCCGGAGGGGTCCGCATCGACGTGGTCGGGGTGCTGCTGCCGGCCCGCGGCGCCGCCGTGGTCGAGCATGTGCGGGGGGTGGCCTGAATGGCATTCGCCCGTACGTGTTCGGTGACGCTGGTGGGCGTCGAGGGCGTGGTCGTCGAGGTCCAGGCCGACCTCGAACCCGGCGTCGCGGCGTTCACCCTGGTGGGACTGCCCGACAAGAGCCTCACGGAGAGCCGCGACCGGGTGCGCGCCGCGGTCGTCAACTCGGGCGCGGCCTGGCCCCAGAAGAAGCTCACCGTCGGCCTGAGCCCGGCCTCGGTGCCGAAGTCCGGCAGCGGCTTCGACCTGGCCGTCGCCGCGGCCGTCCTGGGCGCGGCGGAGCGCATCGACCCGCGGGTCCTCGCCGACATCGTGATGATCGGCGAACTCGGGCTGGACGGGCGGGTACGGCCGGTGCGGGGGGTGCTGCCGGCGGTGCTGGCGGCGGCGGACGCGGGCTACGAACAGGTGGTGGTGCCGGAGTGCGCTGCCGCCGAGGCGTCCCTCGTGCCCGGCGTGTCGGTGCTGGGCGTCCGCTGTCTGCGGCAGTTGATCGCCATCCTGGCCGACGAACCGGTGCCCGACGAGGAACCGGACGAGCAGGGCCGCCCCGATCCCTTGCTCGCCGGGCTGCGCATGCCCGGGACCGGCGCGGCCACGGGCATGCAGAGCATCGGCGCGGCCCACCACGACCACGGCCACGACCTGGCGGACGTCGTCGGGCAGACCTCGGCCCGCACGGCCGTGGAGGTGGCCGCGGCGGGCGGGCACCACCTCTTCCTCGAAGGCCCGCCCGGCGCCGGCAAGACGATGCTCGCCGAGCGGCTGCCGGCCATCCTGCCCCGGCTCGGCCGGCAGGAGTCGCTCGAGGTCACCGCGGTCCATTCGGTGGCGGGCCTGCTGCCCCCCGGCAAGCCGCTCATCGATGCCGCCCCCTACTGCGCCCCGCACCACTCGGCCACCATGCAGGCACTCGTCGGCGGCGGCCCGGGCATCGCGCGGCCCGGCGCGGTGTCGCTGTCTCACCGCGGGGTGCTGTTCCTGGACGAGACCCCGGAATTCAGCAGTCGGGCTCTGGACGCACTGCGGCAGCCGCTGGAGGCGGGGCATGTCGTGATCGCGCGCAGCGCGGGAGTCGTGCGTTTCCCCGCGAAGTTCCTCATGGTGCTCGCCGCCAACCCTTGCCCGTGCGGCCGGTTCTCGCAGCGCGACGACCTGTGCGAGTGCCCGCCCTCGGTCATCCGCCGCTACCAGGCCAGGCTCTCCGGCCCGCTGCTGGACCGGGTCGACCTGCGCGTCGAGGTGGACCGCGTCACCCGCACCGAGCTGACCGCCTCCGGCGCCAGGGGCGAGTCGACCGCGACGGTCACCGACCGGGTCAGGGCGGCCCGGGAACGGGCTGCGGGGCGCCTCGCCGGCACCCCCTGGTGCACGAACAGCGAGGTGCCCGGCCGTGAGCTGCGCAGCCGCTGGCACGCCCTGCCCGGCGCGATGGACGAGGCCGAGCGGAGCCTGGAGCGGGGCGTCCTGACCGCCCGCGGCCTCGATCGCGTCCTGCGCGTGGCCTGGACCGTCGCCGACCTCGTCGGCCACGACCGGCCCGACGCCACGGACGTCGCCCTCGCCCTCCAGCTGCGCACCGGTGTGCCGCGAGGCGTCCCCATGGCCATCGGGGCACCGACATGAGCGCCGGCGACGAACCGGACGACGAGCTGCTCGGCCGCATCCTGCTCACTCGTGTCATCGAGCCCGGCGACGAGGTCGGCGGGCGATGGGTGCGGGAGCTCGGGGTCGCGGAAGTGGTACGGAGGCTCGGGGAGGGCGGGGTCGTGCTGCCGGGGGTGAGCGGGAAGCGGTGGGCCGGACTGGTGGCCAGGGCGCATGCCGCCCGGCCGCGCCGGGATCTGGAGGCGGCCCGGGACGCCGGCGTGCGGTTCGTGACTCCCGGGGGCGCGGAGTGGCCGGGGCAGCTCGACGATCTGGGGGATGCCCGGCCCCTGGGGCTGTGGGTGCGCGGGCGGCCCAGCCTGCGGATGTGGGCTCTGAAGTCGGTCGCCGTGGTCGGCGCCCGGGCCTGCACCGAGTACGGGGCCCATATGGCCGCGACCCTCGCCGCCGGTCTCGCCGAGCAGGGCTGGGTCGTGGTGTCCGGCGGCGCCTACGGAGTCGACGGCGCCGCCCATCGCGGAGCGCTCGGCGCCGGCGGCGCCACCGTCGCCGTCCTCGCCTGCGGGGTCGACCGGCCCTACCCCCGCGGCCACACCCGGCTGATCAGCAGAATCGCCGAACAGGGACTGGTGATCGGCGAGTTGCCACCCGGCGATCACCCGACGCCGAGCCGGTTCATCCTGCGGAACAGAGTGATCGCCGCTCTCACCCGCGGCACGGTGGTCGTCGAGGCCGCCCACCGCAGCGGCTCCCTGGTCACCGCGCGGGCGGCACAGCGCCTCGGCCGGCACACGATGGGCGTGCCGGGCCCGGCCACCAGCGGGCTCAGCGCCGGAGTGCACGATCTGCTGCGCGCAGAGGCCGTCCTGGTCACCGATGTCGCGGACGTCGTCGAACTGGTCGGTGACATCGGAGAGCTGGCCCCCGACCGGCGAGGCCCCGTCCTGCCCCGGGACCTGCTGGAACCTGCCGCCCGGCAGGTGCTCGCCGCACTGCCCGGACGCGGGGTGGCCCGGCCCGACGAGATCGCGCGCTCCGCACAGACCGCACCGGACGACGCGATCGCGAGACTGTACGAACTCCGAGCACTCGGTTACGTCGAACGACACGGCGACGGCTGGAAGTTGACACGCCAGGCGGTGATGTCGGTCCGCGGGGGTCGCGGGCTGGGCTGACCGTCTGTGTTCGGCCGTCCGGGGGAACTCCGACATCCCTTGGAAATGCGCCCAGTTGGGGCCCTCGGGTGATCACAGTGAGCGACCGCCATGCCCTGCGGGGGCGTCCTCCGGAACGTATCTGCGCCCGCCTCGGCCTTCGCCCTTCGCGCACCGCGACACCGCAGTCACGCTACGCTCACGTGGATCCGACACGGACAGGCAACTCGACATCAGACAGACAGCCCACCCCAGCACCACTCCGCAGCAGAACGGCACAAGGCGACGAATGCCCCAGCACACCTCCGGGTCCGACCGGGCGGCGATCCCCCCAGCCGCCCGTGACGGTGGCAGCGTGCGGCCGCCCGCTCCCTCGACGCTCGACGAGCTGTGGCGGTCGTACAAGGCGACGGGGGACGAGCGGTTGCGGGAGCAGCTGATCCTGCACTACTCGCCGCTGGTGAAGTACGTCGCGGGACGGGTCAGCGTGGGCCTGCCGTCCAACGTCGAGCAGGCGGACTTCGTCTCGTCCGGGGTGTTCGGGCTGATCGACGCGATCGAGAAGTTCGACATCGACCGCGAGATCAAGTTCGAGACGTACGCGATCACCCGGATCCGCGGCGCGATGATCGACGAACTGCGGGCACTGGACTGGATCCCCCGCTCGGTGCGGCAGAAGGCGCGCAACGTGGAGCGTGCGTACGCCACGCTGGAGGCACGGCTGCGGCGGACCCCGACGGAGGGCGAGGTGGCCTCCGAGATGGGCATCGCCGTCGAGGAACTCCACGCGGTGTTCAGCCAGTTGTCGCTGGCCAACGTGGTGGCCCTGGAGGAGCTGCTGCACGGGAGCGGTGAGGCCGGCGATGGGCTCAGCGTCATGGACACGCTGGAGGACACCGCCGCCGACAACCCCGTCGAGGTCGCCGAGGACAGGGAGCTGCGGCGGTTTCTGGCGCGGGCGATCAACACGCTGCCCGACCGGGAGAAGACCGTGGTCACGCTGTACTACTACGAGGGCCTCACCCTGGCCGAGATCGGGAACGTGCTGGGCGTGACCGAGAGCAGGGTCAGCCAGATCCATACCAAGTCGGTGCTGCAGCTGAGAGCGAAACTGGCGAGCTTCGGCCGCTGACCTGGCGGGATGTCGTCGGGCCGGCGACAAGCACTCCCGTCCGGCGGGGGGCGTCCGTAGAGTGTTGATGTGCCAAGGATTCGAGCGGCCTCCGTGGCCGAGCACCGGTCGATGCAGCGAGCCGCCCTGCTGGACGCGGCTCGTTCCTTGTTGTCCGAGGGCGGTACGGAGGCGCTGACCTTCCCGGCCCTCGCCGAGCGGACGGGCCTCGCGCGATCGTCCGTCTACGAGTACTTCCGGTCACGGGCGGCCGTGGTCGAGGAGCTGTGCGAGGTCGACTTCCCGGTCTGGGCGGCGGACGTGTCGGCGGCGATGGAGCGGGCCGGGACGGCCGAGGCCAAGGTCGAGGCGTATGTGCGGCAGCAGCTGGAGCTGGTCGGCGACCGGCGGCACCGCGCCGTGGTCGCCATCTCCGCCAGCGAGCTCGACGCGGGGGCGCGGGAGAAGATCCGGGCGGCGCACGGCGGGCTGGTCGCGATGATCGTCGAGGCGCTGGGCGAGCTGGGGCACGAGCAGCCCCGGCTGGCGGCGATGTTGTTGCAGGGGGTGGTGGACGCGGCCGTGCGGCGGATCGAGCTGGGGGCGGCGGAGGAGCCGGGCGCCATCGTCGATGCGGCGGTTTCCATGGCCTTGCGGGGTGTGCGGGGCTGACGACGCCGGGCTGAGGCCAGGGTGTGGCTGTCGCCCTCAGCCGGGCGGCCCGGCGCCCAGTACGGGAAGCAGTCTCGACGGGCCCCTGTGCAGGAGCCAGGGCGGCAGAAGCGACAGCGGGTTCACGTACTCCTCGCCGCGGCGCAGCCCCCAGTGGACGCACGTGACCGTCGTGCAGTGCGAGCCGCTCGCGTCCACGGTGCCGAGCACCTCGCCCGGTTCCACCTCCGCACCCTTCTCGACCGTCGCCGTCACCGGTTCGTACGTCGTCCGCAAGGGGGGATCGCCCGTCCCCGTGAGGTCCACCGAGACGACTCCCTTGCCGGCCACCCGGCCCGCGAAGGAGACCCGGCCCGCGGCCACCGCTCGAACCGGTGTGCCCGCGGGCGCCGCCAGGTCCACGCCCCGGTGGCCCGGGCCGTAGGCCGTCGCCGGGGGCTCCCAGCCCCGCAGGACCCGGGGGTGTGAGCCGACGGGCCAGGTGCGGCCGACCGGCGGCACGCCGGCGTCCGCAAGGGGCGCCGCCGCACCCGCCGTGAACAGGGGTGGGGGCGGAGCCAGCAGGGCCGTCGTGGTGACGATCACCAGCAGGATCAGGCGCGCACTGACACGCACACATCGGTTCGCTCGCATGCGGAGAGCGTCCCGGAACGCCGGTGTCGCCGCTCGCGGCTGTGGACGGGGGCCCGGTTGTGGACAACGGCGTCATCCGGCACCCCGCGGGTCCCGTACACTTCTGGTGGCGACCCGAGCCATCGGGTCGACTTCGCACGCCCCGATATGAACCCCGGCAACGGGCCCGTATCAGCGCCCCTCGGTCCCTCGTGGAACGGCGCGCAGTGGGCGTCAGGCGCGGAAGCCGTCCGGCATCCGCGGCACAACCGAGAAATTCAAGGAGATACGGCCATGGCCGTCGTCACGATGCGGGAGCTGCTGGAGAGCGGCGTCCACTTCGGTCACCAGACCCGTCGTTGGAACCCGAAGATGAAGCGCTTCATCTTCACGGAGCGCAACGGCATCTACATCATCGACCTGCTCCAGTCGCTGTCGTACATCGACCGCGCCTACGAGTTCGTCAAGGAGACCGTCGCCCACGGCGGCACGGTCATGTTCGTCGGCACGAAGAAGCAGGCGCAGGAGGCCATCGCCGAGCAGGCCACCCGCGTCGGCATGCCCTACGTCAACCAGCGCTGGCTGGGCGGCATGCTCACCAACTTCTCGACCGTCTACAAGCGTCTGCAGCGCCTCAAGGAGCTCGAGCAGATCGACTTCGAGGACGTCGCCGCGTCCGGTCTCACCAAGAAGGAGCTTCTCGTGCTCTCGCGCGAGAAGGCCAAGCTGGAGAAGACCCTCGGCGGTATCCGCGAGATGCAGAAGGTGCCCAGCGCCGTCTGGATCGTGGACACCAAGAAGGAGCACATCGCCGTTGGTGAGGCCCGGAAGCTGAACATCCCGGTCGTCGCGATCCTCGACACCAACTGCGACCCCGACGAGGTCGACTACAAGATCCCGGGCAACGACGACGCGATCCGCTCCGTCACCCTGCTCACCCGTGTGATCGCGGACGCGGTCGCCGAGGGCCTCATCTCCCGCTCCGGTGTCGCCACCGAGGGCAAGGGCGACAAGGCCGCGGGCGAGCCGCTGGCCGCGTGGGAGCGCGACCTGCTCGAGGGCGAGAAGAAGGCCGACGAGGCTGCCCCGGCTGCTGAGGCCGCTCCGGCCGCCGAGGCTGCTCCGGCCGCCGAGGCCGCCCCCGCCGCCGAGGCTGCTCCGGCCGCCGAGGCCCCCGCCGCCGAGGCCGAGGCCGAGAAGCCGGCCGAGGACGAGAAGCCGGCCGAGGCCGAGCAGGCCTGACCCGTCAGTCCGCGTTGACGGCGGGAGCGGCCGTATCCACCAGCGCCTTCGGGCGCGATGGAGCCAGCTCCCGCCGTTGACCCGTAGGGCAGCGGAAGGACAGCGCCCCTCCGGCTCCATGGGGCGCATCCGCAGATCTTCGATCTTCCAGACTTCGAGAGAGATTCACAGACTCATGGCGAACTACACCGCCGCCGACGTCAAGAAGCTCCGTGAGCTCACGGGCGCCGGCATGATGGACTGCAAGAAGGCGCTGGACGAGGCCGAGGGCAACGTCGAGAAGGCCGTCGAGGCGCTCCGCATCAAGGGCCAGAAGGGCGTCGCCAAGCGCGAGGGCCGTTCCGCCGAGAACGGTGCCGTCGTCTCGATCATCGCCGACGACAACTCCTCCGGTGTCCTGGTCGAGCTGAAGTGCGAGACGGACTTCGTCGCCAAGGGTGACAAGTTCCAGGCCGCGGCCAACACCATCGCCGAGCACGTCGCCAAGACCTCCCCGGCCGACATCGAGGCCCTGCTCGCCTCCGAGATCGAGGCCGGCAAGACCGTCCAGGCGTTCGTCGACGAGGCCAACGCCAACCTGGGCGAGAAGATCGTCCTGGACCGCTTCGCGCAGTTCGCCGACGGTTACGTGACGGCGTACATGCACCGCACGATGCCCGACCTGCCCCCGCAGATCGGTGTCCTCGTCGAGCTGGACAAGCCGAACGCGGAGATCGCCAAGGGCGTCGCCCAGCACATCGCCGCCTTCGCGCCGAAGTACCTCTCCAAGGAGGACGTGCCGGCCGAGGTCGTCGAGTCCGAGCGCCGCGTCGCCGAGGAGACCACCCGCGCCGAGGGCAAGCCCGAGGCCGCCCTGCCGAAGATCGTCGAGGGTCGCCTCAACGGCTTCTTCAAGGACGCCACGCTGCTCGGCCAGCCGTACGCGCTCGACAACAAGAAGTCCGTCCAGAAGGTCCTGGACGAGGCCGGTGTCACCCTGAAGCGCTTCACGCGCATCAAGGTCGGCATCTGAGTCCGTACCGCGCTCGACGCCCGACCCCGATAGGGTCGACAGCAGTCGTCCGCGTGCGCCGTCACACGAGTGGCGGGCGACAGCAGATCTGACGAGGAGGCCATTGCCGTATGGGATGCGAAACACGCCCCACCGGCAATGGCCTTCTTGGTATGTGCAACACGTGAAAGAGGCGGGATCCCCCATGACCACCAAGGCCCAGAAGAGCGACGACGGCAAAGTGCGCGGCCGGTTTCTGCTGAAGCTGTCCGGAGAGGCCTTCTCCGGTGGCGGGGGCCTTGGCGTCGACCCCGACGTGGTGCACAAGATCGCCCGCGAGATCGCGGCCGTCGTACGCGACGGCGCGGAGATCGCGATCGTCATCGGCGGCGGCAACTTCTTCCGCGGTGCCGAACTCCAGCAGCGCGGCATGGACCGGGCCCGCTCCGACTACATGGGCATGCTCGGCACGGTCATGAACTGCCTCGCCCTCCAGGACTTCCTGGAGAAGGTGGGCGTCGACTGCCGGGTGCAGACCGCCATCACCATGGGCCAGGTCGCCGAGCCCTACATCCCGCTGCGCGCCGTGCGGCACCTGGAGAAGGGCCGTGTGGTCATCTTCGGCGCCGGGATGGGCATGCCCTACTTCTCCACCGACACCACCGCCGCCCAGCGCGCCCTGGAGATCGACGCCGAGGCGCTGCTGATGGGCAAGAACGGCGTGGACGGGGTCTACGACTCCGACCCCAAGACCAACCCGGACGCGGTGAAGTTCGATCACCTCGGCTACGGCGAGGTCATCACGCGCGATCTGAAGGTCGCCGACGCCACGGCCGTGACGCTGTGCCGTGACAACAAGCTCCCGATCGTGGTCTTCGAGCTGCTGGCGGAGGGCAACATCGGACGCGCCGTCAAGGGTGAGAAGATCGGCACGCTGGTGGGGGACCCCGGCAGCCGGGACTGACACCCCGGGTACAACCCCGTCCGGGGGACGGACGGGACGGAGCCGGGCCGGGGGATGGACAATGTCCTGCCGGTCGGGAACCGTGCAGGAAGAAGACGCGACGCAGCCGGCCGCCGCCCCACATGGAACCGCAGCCGGGCCTACTCAAGACACGCAGGAGCAAGTGGTGATCGAAGAGACCCTCCTCGAGGCCGAGGAGAAGATGGAGAAGGCCGTCGTGGTCGCCAAGGAGGACTTCGCCGCGATCCGCACCGGCCGTGCGCACCCGGCGATGTTCAACAAGATCGTGGCCGACTACTACGGCGCGCCGACGCCGATCAACCAGCTGGCTTCGTTCTCCGTGCCGGAGCCGCGCATGGCGGTGGTGACCCCGTTCGACAAGACGGCCCTGCGCAACATCGAGCAGGCGATCCGCGACTCCGACCTGGGCGTCAACCCGAGCAACGACGGCAACATCATCCGGGTGGTGTTCCCCGAGCTCACCGAGGAGCGTCGCCGCGAGTACATCAAGGTCGCCAAGAGCAAGGGTGAGGACGCCAAGGTCTCCATCCGCTCCGTGCGCCGCAAGGCCAAGGACGCCATCGACAAGCTGATCAAGGACGGCGAGGTCGGCGAGGACGAGGGCCGCCGTGCGGAGAAGGAACTCGACGACACCACCGCGAAGTACGTCGCACAGGTGGACGAGCTCCTGAAGCACAAGGAAGCGGAGCTGCTCGAGGTCTGATGAACGACTCTTCCTGGGGGGCGCCGTCACAGGCCGGGTACTGGGGGCCCACCGACCAAGGGCAGGGCCACGGGCACGTGCAGAGCCACGGCCACGGGCAGCTCCACAGCCCCGGCCAGGGTCACGTCCCGGGGGCCGCTCCGGCGGGTCCCGCATACGATGCGTATGAAGCGCCTCAGACTCGCCCCATGCCCATCGTGCCCGACATGACCGAATTCGGCGGAAACCAGGATGACGACCGGGGGACTGCTCGGCCGAGCGGCACCCCGGTCCGAAACGACACGAATCCGGAGCCCATGCCCGACGCCTCGCAGCCGGCGCCCAAGCCGCCGAAGAAGAGCGCGGGTCGCGACCTGAGTGCCGCGATAGGGGTCGGTGTCGGGCTCGGTGCGGTGATCGTCGCGTCCCTGTTCGTCGTCAAGGCCGTCTTCGTCGGTGTCGTCGCGGTGGCCGTGGTCGTGGGCCTGTGGGAGCTGACCAAGCGGCTGGAGGAACGCAAGGGCATCCGGGCGCCCCTCGTGCCGCTCGCGCTCGGCGGTGCCGCGATGGTCGTCGCCGGCTACGTCCGGGGCGCCGAGGGCGCGTGGGTGGCCATGGCGCTCACGGCACTGGCCGTCCTGGTCTGGCGCATGACGGAACCGCCCGAGGGCTACCTGAGGGACGTCACCGCGGGCGTCTTCGCGGCGTTCTACGTGCCGTTCCTGGCGACCTTCGTCGCGATGATGCTGACCGCGGACGACGGGCCGCAGCGGGTGGTCACCTTCCTGCTGCTCACGGTCGTCAGTGACACCGGGGCCTACGCCGTCGGCTGGCGGTTCGGCCGGCACAAGCTCGCCCCGCGCATCAGCCCCGGCAAGACCCGCGAGGGTCTGCTCGGCGCGGTCGCCTTCGCCATGGTCGCGGGCGCGCTGTGCATGCAGTTCCTCATCGACGACGGCGCCTGGTGGCAGGGCCTGGTGCTGGGCCTCGCGGTCGCGGTCAGCGCCACGCTCGGCGACCTCGGCGAGTCCATGATCAAGCGGGACCTCGGCATCAAGGACATGGGCACGCTGCTGCCGGGGCACGGCGGCATCATGGACCGGCTGGATTCCTTGCTGCCCACGGCTCCGGTGGTGTGGTTGTTGCTGGTCCTTTTCGTGGGGTCCGGCTGAGCGCATCGGTCTTCACGGCGAGCCCCCGCCCGGTGATCGGCGGGGGCTCGCCGTCGTTCTGTGGGGGTGCCTGCGGGGAGACCAAGTGGGACGATTCAGGTGTACGCCGCAAAGGGGGCCATCATGGCCAGCATTCGACAGACCATCGATGTCGACCGGCGTCCCGAGGACGTCTACGACTACATCACGGACACCCCGCGAATGCCGGAGTGGCAGCTGAGCGCCGTGTCCGCGGAACGCCTCGACGAGGGACCCTTCGGCATCGGCTCCCGGGTCCGGGTCACCCGGCACGTCGGCCGCCGCGTCATGCCGATGACCATGGAGGTCACCGAGTACGACCCGCCGCATACCTGGGGCATGCATGGTGTCGACGGCCCCGTCCGGGCACGGGTGCACGGCGAGGTCGAGCCGTTCGACGAGGGACAGCGCTCCCATGTGACGATCGACATCGACTTGGAGGGCCACGGCGTCGGCAAGGTCCTGGTGCCGCTCGTCATGCGCCCCCAGGTCCGCAAGGAACTCCCGCGCAACGAGCAGCTCCTCAAGGACCGGCTGGAGCACACGGGCGAGTAGGGCGTCTCCCTCCCGGTGCCGCAGGCGGGGCACGGGCCACCGCTGATGATCTGCGACACTGGTTGAGCCATGCCTAAGCCCGGAGAACTCACTTTCGTAGCCCCCCGCGGAGCCAAGAAGCCGCCGCGGCATCTCGCCGATCTCACTCCTGCCGAGCGCAAGGAGGCCGTAGCCGCTGTCGGGGAGAAGCCGTTTCGTGCCAAGCAGCTCTCGCAGCACTACTTCGCGCGGTACGCGCATGATCCGGAGCAGTGGACCGACATTCCGGCCGGTGCCCGGGGGCGGCTGCAGGAGGCCCTGCTGCCCGAGCTGATGACCGTCGTGCGGCATCTGTCCACCGACCAGGGCACCACCCGCAAGACGTTGTGGCGGCTGTTCGACGGGACGCTCGTCGAGTCCGTGCTGATGCGCTACCCGGACCGGGTGACCATGTGTATCAGCTCGCAGGCCGGATGCGGCATGAACTGCCCGTTCTGCGCGACCGGGCAGGCCGGTCTCGACCGGAATCTGTCCACCGCCGAGATCGTGCACCAGATCGTGGACGGCATGCGGGCGCTGCGGGACGGGGAGGTTCCCGGCGGTCCCGCGCGGCTCAGCAACATCGTCTTCATGGGCATGGGCGAGCCGCTCGCCAACTACAACCGGGTCATCGGATCCATCCGGCGGCTCACCGACCCCGAGCCCGACGGGCTGGGGCTCTCGCAGCGCGGCATCACCGTCTCGACGGTCGGGCTCGTCCCGGCCATCCACCGGTTCTCCGACGAGGGCTTCAAGTGCCGCCTCGCCATCTCGCTGCACGCCCCCGACGACGAGCTGCGCGACACCCTCGTCCCCGTGAACACGCGCTGGAAGGTCCGGGAGGTGCTGGACGCCGGCTTCGAGTACAGCGCCAAGTCCGGGCGCCGGCTGTCCATCGAGTACGCGCTGATCCGGGACATCAACGACCAGGCCTGGCGGGGTGACCGGCTCGGCCGGATGCTCAAGGGCAGGCCCGTGCACGTGAACCTGATTCCGCTGAACCCGACGCCCGGGTCGAAGTGGACGGCCTCCCGGCCCGAGGACGAGAAGGCGTTCGTGGAGGCGATCGCCGCTCATGGTGTGCCGGTGACGATCCGGGACACCCGTGGTCAGGAGATCGACGGGGCGTGTGGTCAGCTCGCGGCCACCGAACGGTAGTCTGACCGCCGTAAGAACATCTGCATATTCCGACAGGGGAGCGCCACAGCGCTGAGAGTGCGGCACACGGCCGCAGACCCTCCGAACCTGGCCCAGGTCATTCTGGGTAGGGAGATCGGTCATCACTCGAGCTGTTGCGCCCTGCCCGGGACCCCGGAAGTCCCGGGCGGGGCCGCGTCTTCTCCTGGTCACTCCAGGAGGAATCCAGTGAGTAACAACATCAAGCGGCTGACGGCGGCAGTCGTCGGGCTCGGCATGGCCGGCACGCTCGCCGCGTGCGGGTCGTCCGACGGAGGCCAGGGGTCCGGCGACTCCAAGACCGTGACGCTCGTCAGCCACGACTCGTGGGCCGCGTCCAAGGACGTCATCGCGGCCTTCGAGAAGCAGTCCGGCTACAAGGTCGACGTCCTGAAGGACGGCGACGCCGGGCAGGCCGTGAACAAGGCCATCCTGACCAAGGACAACCCGCAGGGCGACGTCTTCTTCGGCGTCGACAACACCCTGCTGTCCCGCGCCCTCGACAACGGCCTGTTCCAGTCGTACGAGGCGAAGGGATCCGACCTGATCCTGCCGGAGTACCGCGTCGACCAGGACAAGCACCGGGTCACGCCCGTGGACACCGGCGACATCTGCGTCAACTACGACAAGAAGTACTTCGCCGACCGCGAGCTGGAGCCGCCGCGCAGCTTCGACGACCTGGTCAAGCCGCAGTACAAGAACCTGCTCGTGACCGAGAACGCCTCCGCGTCCTCGCCCGGTCTCGGTTTCCTGCTCGGCACCGCCGCCAAGTACGGCGATGACGGCTGGGAGGGCTATTGGAAGAAACTCAAGGCCAACGGTGTGAAGGTCGTCGACGGCTGGGAGCAGGCCTACAACGAGGAGTTCTCCGGCTCCAGCAGCGGCAAGAAGGCCAAGGGCGACCGGCCGCTCGTCGTGTCGTACGCCTCCTCGCCGCCCGCCGAGGTGCTGTACGCCGACCCGAAGCCCAGCTCCGCCCCGACGGGGGTCGCCGAGGGCACTTGCTTCCGGCAGGTCGAGTACGCGGGGCTGCTCAGCAACGCGAAGAACACCGAGGGCGGCAAGGCCTTCCTCGACTTCCTCGTCGGCAAGCGGTTCCAGGACGACATGCCGATGAACATGTTCGTGTATCCGGTGCGCGAGGGCGCCCAGGTGCCGCCGGAGTTCGTGAAGTACGGGCCGCAGGCGAAGGACCCGGAGACCATGGACCCGGCGAAGATCGCCGACCACCGTGACCAGTGGGTCAAGTCGTGGACCTCACTCGTACTGAAGTAGCCGCTCGGAGGCGGGGCGCGGCGGCGCGGTTCGGTCTGCTGGCCGTGCCCGTCGCGTTCTTCGCGGTCTTCTTCGCCTACCCCGTCGCCGCGATCGTCGCGCGCGGCCTGAAGGCCGACGGGACCTGGCACCTCGGGCGGATCGGGGAGGTGCTGGCGCAGTCCGACGTCCGGCACGTGCTGTGGTTCACCACCTGGCAGGCGTTCGCCTCCACCGCGCTCACGCTGCTCGTCGCGCTCCCCGGCGCATACGTCTTCGCGCGCTTCGACTTCCCCGGCAAGCACGTCCTGCGGGCGGTCGTGACCGTCCCGTTCGTGCTGCCGACGGTCGTCGTCGGTACGGCCTTCCTGGCGCTGGTCGGGCGGGGCGGACTGCTCGACGGGCTGTGGGGCGTACGCCTGGACACCACGGTGTGGGCGATCCTGCTCGCGCACGTCTTCTTCAACTACGCGGTCGTCGTCCGGACGGTCGGCGGGCTCTGGGCGCAGCTCGATCCGCGGCAGGAGGAGGCTGCGCGGATGCTCGGCGCGTCCCCGCTGAAGGCCTGGCGGCAGGTCACCCTGCCGGCCCTCGCGCCTGCCGTGGCCGCCGCGGCTCTCATGGTCTTCCTGTTCACCTTCACCTCCTTCGGTGTCGTGCAGATCCTCGGCGGGCCCACCTTCTCCACCCTGGAGGTGGAGATCTACCGGCAGACGTCCGAGATCTTCGACCTGTCCACCGCGGCCGTCCTGACCATGATCCAGTTCGTCGCGGTGGGCGCGATCCTCGCGGTGCACGCCTGGACCGTGCGGCGGCGGGAGACCGCACTGCGGCTGGTGGACGCGTCCGGGACCGCGCGCCGGCCGCGCGGGGCGGGGCAGTGGGCGCTGCTGGGCGGGGTGCTCGGCACCGTCGCCGTGCTGCTCGTGCTGCCGCTGGCGGTGCTGGTGCAGCGGTCCCTGGGCGCGCCGGGCTTCGGCTACTACCGGGCACTGACCCGGGAGGACGGGGGAGTGTTCCTGGTCCCGCCGATCGAGGCGATCGGCAATTCCCTGTCGTTTGCCGTCGCCGCCACGCTCATCGCCGTGCTGATCGGCGGTCTCGCCGCCGTCGCGCTCACCCGCCGGGACGCCGGGCGGTTCGTGCGTGGCTTCGACGCGCTGCTGATGCTGCCGCTCGGGGTGTCCGCGGTGACCGTCGGCTTCGGATTCCTGATCTCCCTCGACGAGCCGCCGCTGGACCTCAGGTCCTCGTGGATCCTGGTGCCGCTCGCGCAGGCCCTGGTCGGGGTGCCGTTCGTGGTGCGGACCATGCTGCCCGTGCTGCGGGCGGTGGACGTGCGGCTGCGGGAGGCGGCCTCGGTGCTCGGGGCCTCGCCCTGGCGGGTGTGGCGGGAGGTGGACCTGCCGATGGTGCGGCGGGCGCTGCTGATCGCGGCCGGGTTCGCCTTCGCCGTGTCCCTCGGGGAGTTCGGCGCGACGGTGTTCATCGCACGGCCCGACCGGCCGACGCTGCCGGTGGCCGTGGCCCGGCTGCTGGGGCGGCCCGGTGACCTCAACTACGGCCAGGCGATGGCCCTTTCGACGATTCTGATGGTGGTGTGCGCCGTGGCCCTGCTGGTGCTGGAGAGGCTCCGCACGGACCGGACGGGGGAGTTCTGATGCTGCTCGCTCTGCGGGGTGCGACGGTCCGTTTCGGTGGGCGGGCGGTGCTGGACGCCGTCGATCTGGAGGTCGCCGAGCACGAGGTCGTGTGCGTGCTCGGGCCCAGCGGCAGCGGCAAGTCGACCCTGCTGCGGGCGGTGGCCGGGCTGCAGCCGCTCGACTCGGGGCAGGTGGTGCTGGACGGGCGCGACCAGGCGGGCGTGCCCGCGCACAAGCGGGGCGTGGGGCTGATGTTCCAGGACCACCAGCTGTTCCCGCAGCGGGACGTGGGCGGCAACGTGGCCTTCGGGCTGCGGATGCACGGCGAGCCGAAGCGGCAACAGGCCGAGCGAGTGCAGGAGTTGCTGGATCTCGTGGGGCTGCCCGGCGCGGGCCGCCGGGCCGTCGCCGCGCTGTCCGGCGGGGAGCAGCAGCGGGTGGCGCTGGCCCGGGCCCTCGCCCCGAGCCCCCGGCTGCTGATGCTGGACGAGCCACTGGGGCAGCTCGACCGGTCGCTCAGGGAGCGGCTGGTGGTCGAACTGAAGGAGTTGTTCGGCCGGTTGGGCACGACCGTGCTCGCCGTGACGCACGATCAGGGGGAGGCCTTCGCGCTGGCCGACCGGGTCGTGGTGATGCGGGACGGGCGGATCGCCCAGTCGGGTACGCCCCTCGAGGTGTGGCAGCGGCCCGCCGACGCGTTCGTCGCCCGCTTCCTCGGCTTCGAGAACGTGGTCGAGGCGACGGTCGGGGCGGAGGCCGCGGACACGCCGTGGGGCAAGGTGCCGGTGCCGGAAGGTGCCCCGCAGGGCACACGGACCCTGCTGGTGCGGCCCGCCGGAGTGCGCCTGGCGGCCGCCGACGCGGGTCTGCGCTGCACGGTGACCGCGCGTACCTTCAAGGGCACCCATGTCGCCGTGCATCTCCAGCCCGGGGACGCCCCCCGCCTGGATGCGGCGTGTGCGCTGCGGGACGCGCCGGAGGTCGGGGACGCGGTCGGCGTGGAGTTCGACCCGGCCGAAATCGTGGTGCTCGGCTGATCGCTTCCGGCTTAGGGTGCCGGACATGACGATGCTCGCGCACGACCGCTGTTGCGATGAGATCGCCCACCAGGTCGGCCTGTTGAGGTCCGTCGTGACCTCGGGCCCCGATCTGTCCGGCACCGTGCCCACCTGCCCCGACTGGTCGCTGGAGGACCTGGTCCGGCATACGGGCGGTGCGCTGCGCTGGGTGGAGTTCATCGTGCGGACCCGGGCCCAGGAGGAGGTTGCCGAGGCGCGGGTGCCACACATCGAGGGACCCGCGGCCCGGGGTGACGCCGCGGTGCTGGACGCATGGCTGGCGGAGAGCGGCGAGCGGGTCGTCGCGGCGCTGCGCGAGGCCGGGCCGGACACCGAGGTGTGGGCATGGGCGGGAATCCGCAGCACCGGGTTCTGGGCCCGCCGGATGACGCACGAGATCACCGTGCACCGCGCGGACGCCACGCTCGCCGCAGGACTGCCCTACGAGCTCGCCCCCGATGTCGCCGCCGACGCGATCGACGAGTGGCTCCAGATCGTGGAGTACGTGCAGCGGACGCAGCCGCACGACGCGGCGAGCGAACTGCGCGGCCCTGGCCGCAGCATCCGCCTGCACGCCACCGACACCGAACCCGGGCTCGACGCCGAGTGGCTGGTCGAGCTCACCGAGGGCGGTGTCACCTGGCGCCGGGGACACGAGACGGCCACGGTCGCCCTGCGCGGGCCGCTCACCGCGGTGATGCTCGCGTTCTACCGCCGACTGCCGCTCGAAGCGCCGGAGTTGAAGGTGCTCGGCGACCGGCGGCTGCTGGAGTTCTGGCTGGAGCGGGCGACCTTCGGATGAGACGGGACGTGGCCCGCCCCCTGAGTCGGGGGCGGGCCACGTGATGGTGTGCGCGGGGGTCAGCTGTCGCTGTTCGCCCCGCGACGGCGCATGCCGAAGAACACCGCACCGCCACCGACGACGACCAGGGCCGCCGCGATGCCGGCGATGATGCCGGTGTTGGAGTTGGCACCGGTCTCGGCGAGGTTGGAGTCACCGGCCGGGGCGGGCGCGTTGCCCGCCGGCGAGGTGCTCTGGCTCTCCGACGGCTCCGGAGCCGGGGTCTCGGTCTCCTCCGCCGGCTTCGACGGGGAGGCCGACGGGGTCGGCGTCGCCGGGGGAGTCGAAGCCGGGGGCTCCTCCTCCTTCTTGCAGGCGGTGGCCGGGGTGACGAGGTTCGGCTTGATGTCCTCGTCGACGTAGGGAGCGGCCTTGACGTGGATGCGGTACTCGGCGTTCGGCTTCCAGTCCTCGGCGAAGGTGATGGTGGTGCCTTCGCGCGAGCCCTTCACCTCCTGCTCGCCGACCTTCTTCACGTCGGCGCCGTTGTTCTCCAGGTACACGGTGACCGTGGCCGGGACGCCGGCGGGGTCCACATCGGTGACGGTGATGACGCCCTTGTCGCCGTCGCACTTCGCCTCGGCGGAGAACTCGTTGATGTTGCAGGCGAGCGCGTTGCCGGCGGTACCGAGCGCGAGCGCGGCCGAGGCGGAGACGACACCGAGGACACGCACGGCACGTGCGCGGCGGGATACGGACAGAACTGCCACGTTTGTCCTTCACAGGATTGCTAAAGCGGGGGGCTGAGGCAGTGTTGACGGAACATCAGCACTACCGGGAGGCTCACAGGTTTATAAGCGCTGCATAAGTAGTGTCAACGCATATGCGGCTTGCAAGCACTTGCTTTGCCTTCTTATTAACCGCCGAGACGTTTCAACGCCTCCGGCGCCTCCTCGATCCGCTCCACCAGCGCGATCCGCGCCTCCATCGAACGCCCCCCGGCCAGCGACCGGAGCAGCGGCCACGCGGGCAGCTTCTCCGTCCAGTGCACGCGGTTCACCAGCACCATCGGCGTCGGCTCGCCACGCGACTCGTAGTAGTTGGGCGTCGCGTTGTCGAAGATCTCCTGTACGGTCCCTGCGGCCCCCGGCAGGAACACCACACCCGCGTTGGACCGGGCCAGCAGGCCGTCCTCGCGGGTGGCGTTGGCGAAGTACTTGGCGATGTGGGAGGCGAAGGCGTTCGGCGGCTCGTGGCCGTAGAACCAGGTCGGGATGCCCACCGAACGGCCGCCCTGCGGCCAGCGGGTGCGCACCTCGAAGGCGGCCGACGCCCACTGGGTGATCGACGGGGTGAAGTGCGGTGCCTTGCCCAGGAGTTCGAGCGACTCGGAGAGCATCTCGTCGCCGAACGGGGCGGCGTACGCGCCGAGGTTGGCCGCCTCCATGGCGCCCGGGCCGCCACCGGTGGCGACCGTGAAGCCGGCGCGGGCCAGCTCCCGCCCGAGGCGTGCGGCGCCGGCGTACTCCTCGGTGCCGCGGGCCATCGCGTGGCCGCCCATGACGCCCACGACCCGGGCGCCGGACAGGAGCTCGTCGAGCGCGTCCGAGACGGAGTCGTCGTGCACCGCGCGGAGCATGGACGCGTAGATGTCGCCGTCCGCCTTCGTGCGCTGGAACCAGGCGTAGGCGAGGGCGTCGGGCGTGGCCTCGTAGCCGCCGGCCAGCGACGCGAAGAGCTCGTCCGGTGAGTAGACCAGACCGCGGTACGGGTCGAACGGCAGGCCCGGGACCGGCGGGAAGACCAGGGCGCCGTCGCCGCGGATCTTCGCCGCCGCGTCCTCGCGCATCGCGCAGCCGAGGAAGACCGCGCCCGCCGTGTCCGTGGCGAGCAGCTCGCGCGTACGGTCCGTCAGATCGACGGCCTGGACGCGGTATCCGGCGAGTGTGCCGCGCGCCGAGACGGTCGCGTCGAACTCCTCGAGGGTCTCTATCTCACGGTCGTCGTGGTGGGCCGCATGGGCGGGCATCGTCTGCACCCGCCCATGCTGGCACAGCGCCTCTCAGCCCTCGACCGCCGCCGGGTCCATCCACACGACCTCGAAGGTGTGGCCGTCCACGTCGTCGAAGGCGCGGCCGTACATGAAGCCGTGGTCCTGCGTCTCGCCCGAGACGGCACCGCCCGCCGCGACCGCCTTCTCGACCAGCTCGTCGACCTTCTCGCGGCTCTCGGCGCTCAGCGCGAGCAGCACCTCGCTGGTCTTCGCCGAGTCCGCGATCTCCTTCTTCGTGAACTGGGAGTACTTCTCCTTGGTGTGCACCATCACCACGATGGTCTCGCTGATCACGACCGAGGCGGTGGTGTCGTCACTGAACTGCTCGTTGATCGTGAAGCCGAGCCCCGTGAAGAACTTCTTCGAGGCGTCCAGGTCGCCGGTGCACAGGTTCACGAAGATCATCTGCTGGTACATGCGGGGTCTCTCCCATCAAGTGCGTGTCGTTACGCGGGGATAGACGGGGGGCAGGTCCGGAACTCATCGCCGTTCGGAGATTTTTCTCGTACGAGTTTTCCGGCGGCGGCAGCGGGGCTCAGCGCGCCAGGGGGAGCGCCGCCAGTTCCGCGACCGTCAGGGTGAGCGGACCGAACAGGGCGAGCAGCGCGCCCGCGCGGACGGCGGCGGCACTGCGCAGCATCGTGGCGGGGGCGCCGAGCCGCAGCAGTGCGGCGGTGGTCGCGGCGCGGGCCTGCCGGGCCTCGACGGCGGCCGTGAGGAGCGTCGCCACGGTGCAGCCGGCCACGAGGAGCACGCCGAGGGTGGTGAGCGGACCGAGCGAGAGCCCGTCCGGGGCGTGCAGCAGCGCCATGGCCCACGCGGCGGACAGGACCGCGCTGACGACGCCCAGGGGGCGCCCGATGCGGAGGGCCTCCGCCATGAGGATGCGGCCGGCCAGGAGCCGCAGGGCGCCGGGGCGGGCCGACTGGAGCAGCCGTCCGCACAGATGGGTCAGGCCCGGACCGGCCAGGGCCAGCCCGGCGGCGGCCAGCGCCCAGCCCGCCATCACGCCGGGGGAGGCGCCGGTGAAGGAGAGGTCGGGGGGCGTGGGGGCGGTGCGGCTGGTGTAGCTCTCCACGGCGAGGCCCGCGGCCAGCACGGTGATGCCCCAGGGCAGGCCGGAGGGGGCGGCGGTGCTGTCCGGCAGGGCCGCGTCCGGGGCGGTGGAACCGTCGGCGTCGTCGGATGCCGTGGCGGGCGGGCCCGGGTGCCGTGCCAGGTCCCCGGCGGGGCTGATGGCACCGGCCGCGTCCGGCGCCGCGGCGCGCGGGCTGAGCCACTGGGCGGGATCGCCGGCCGCTTCCGGTGAGGCCGGGTGCGGGGCGGTCGCATGCGCCGGGTCATCGAGCGGCCGGCCGGGCGACTGGGCCGGGGGGTCCGCGACCGCGCTCACCGTCCCGCCGGGGGCCGCGACCGCCGCCGCCGACCCGCTCGTCCGGGCCGCCGGCGGGCCGCTCTTCGCGGCGGGCTCGGCGGTGCGGCCGTTCGTGGGCCGGACGGTCTGCCGGCCGAACCGGCCGTAGGCCCCGAAGGTCTCGCGGGTGCTGGTGCGGCGGTAGGCGCCGAAGCGGCCGTACGTCCGGGCCGCCCGGGGCCCGGACGGCCCCGCCTCACGCGGCCGCAGGGCCAGCGCCACCGCCACCGACGCGCCGACGGGCACGAAGGCCAGCAGAGTCAGGGCGCCCGGCAGCGGCAGGGGCCGGCCCGCGGCGAGGGACTCGGCGGCGGCGCCGTCGAAGGGCATGCCCGTCAGGTCGCCCCGCAGGTGCAGGAAGACGAGCAGGGCCAGCATCGAGCCGAGTGTGCAGGACAGGGCCGTCGTCGTCGCCGAGACGGCCATCATGCGCACCGGGCCGAGGCCGATCGCCGAGAGGCCCGTGCGGGGCTTGGTGCCGGGGTCGGTACGGGCCACCGCGACCGCGAAGTACACCGTGGCGGCCAGCGGGGCGGCGCACCAGGCCAGCCGCAGCAGGGCGGAGCCGGGGGAGCCGGGGTGGCTCATCGCGTAGCCGAGGGCGCAGAGCAGCAGGAATCCCGTGCCCGCCGAGGCGGCCGCGACCAGGAGGCGGCGCAGCTGGACGGCGGGGTGGGCGCCGCGGGTCAGACGGAGAGCGAGCACGCTGCCCGGCCTTCCGGCTCGGCGTTCTCGCTGACCGGCGGCAGGTGCACCGTCTGCACGCGCCGCCCGTCGAGCAGGGACACCGTGCGGTCGGCGAGGGCCGCGGTCTCCGCGTCGTGGGTGGCGAGGACGACGGTGATGCGGTGGGAGCGCGCCGCCGTGGTGAGGGTCCGCAGCACATGGGCGCGGTCCGCGCGGTGCAGGGGCGCCGTGGGCTCGTCGGCGAACAGGACCGACGGCGCGGGGGCCAGGGCGCGGGCGATGCAGACCCGCTGGCGCTCGGCCTGCACCAGCTGGTGCGGGCGTTTGCGGGCGCTGTCGCCGATGTCCAGGCGCTCCAGCCACTCCATGGCCACGGTCTTGGCGCGGCGCCGGCTGGTGCCGCGCAGCATCAGCGGCAGGGCGGCGTTCTCCCAGGCGTTGAGCTCAGGCACCAGGGAGGGGGCCGGGTCGATCCAGCAGAAGCGGTCACGGCGCAGCCGCTCGCGGGTGAGGGGGCCCATGGTGTGCACGGGCACGCTGTTGAACCAGACCTCGCCGCGCCGGACTGGCACGAGGCCGGACAGGCACCGCAGCAGGGTCGTCTTTCCGCTGCCGCGCGGTCCGCTCAGGGCGAGGATCTCGCCCTCGCGCACGCCGAGCGAGACGCCGCAGAGCGCGGGCGAGCCGTCGTCGTGCTGGAAGTGCAGGGCGCGTGCCCAGAGCACGTCGTTGTCCGGCGGGGCCTCCATGCGCGTACACCTCGGTTCAGATCCGTAGTTCCCGTGCCATCCCCCGTGCGGGGGAACGAAGGCAGGGCCGATCGGTCACTGGGCACGCTAGGCAGAAGGCGGCGGGACGCCGGACAGCACGCGGCCCCGGGCCGCCGTTTCTCACTCGAACGGGCGGCACCGGGGCCGGTGTTGATCATCCAGGCAGACTATCGGAGCGACGGCCGGTCAGAGCTTGGTCCACGCCTCCGAGAGGGTGGCGCGCAGGATCTGCTCGATCTCGTCGAACGTCGACTGGTCGGAGATCAGCGGCGGGGCGAGCTGCACGACCGGGTCACCTCGGTCGTCGGCGCGGCAGTACAGGCCGTTGTCGTACAGCGCCTTGGAGAGGAAGCCGTACAGGACGCGCTCGGTCTCCTCGTCGTTGAAGGACTCCTTGGTGGCCTTGTCCTTCACCAGCTCGATGCCGTAGAAGAAGCCGTTGCCGCGGACGTCGCCGACGATCGGCAGGTCGTGGAGCTTCTCCAGGGTGGCGCGGAAGTTGCCCTCGTTGTCCAGGACGTGCTGGTTGAGGTTCTCGCGCTCGAACAGGTCGAGGTTGGCCAGGCCCACGGCGGCGGAGACCGGGTGGCCGCCGAAGGTGTAGCCGTGCAGGAAGGTGTTGTCGCCCTTGTAGAACGGCTCGGCCAGGCGGTCGGAGATGATGCAGGCGCCGATCGGGGAGTAGCCCGAGGTCATGCCCTTGGCGCAGGTGATCATGTCCGGCACGTAGTCGAACTTGTCGCAGGCGAAGTACGTGCCCAGCCGGCCGAAGGCGCAGATGACCTCGTCCGACACGAGCAGCACGTCGTACTGGTCGCAGATCTCGCGGACCCGCTGGAAGTAGCCGGGCGGGGGCGGGAAGCAGCCGCCCGCGTTCTGCACCGGCTCCAGGAAGACCGCGGCGACGGTGTCCGGGCCTTCGAAGAGGATCTGCTGCTCGATCTGGTCGGCGGCCCAGCGGCCGTAGGCCTCGGGGTCGTCGCCGTGGATCGGGGCGCGGTAGATGTTGGTGTTCGGGACCTTGTGGGCGCCCGGGACCAGCGGCTCGAAGGGGGCCTTCAGGGCCGGCAGGCCGGTGATGGACAGGGCGCCCTGCGGGGTGCCGTGGTAGGCGACCGCGCGGGAGATGACCTTGTGCTTGGTGGGCTTGCCGACCAGCTTGAAGTACTGCTTGGCGAGCTTCCAGGCGGTCTCGACCGCCTCACCGCCGCCGGTGGTGAAGAAAACCTTGTTCAGGTCGCCCGGCGCGTGGTGGGCGAGACGCTCGGCCAGCTCGACGGCCTTGGGGTGGGCGTAGGACCACACCGGGAAGAACGCGAGCTCCTGCGCCTGCTTGAAGGCGGTCTCGGCGAGCTCGACCCGGCCGTGTCCGGCCTGCACCACGAAGAGGCCGGCGAGGCCGTCCAGGTAGCGCTTGCCCTTGTCGTCGTAGATGTACGTGCCCTCGCCCCGGACGATGGTGGGAACGGGGGCCTTCTCGTACGACGACATGCGCGTGAAGTGCATCCACAGGTGGTCGTACGCGGTCTGGGAGAGGTCCTTGCTCACGGCTATCGGGTCCTCACGATTATCGGGTTCCCCACATGTAGGTCTGCTTCTTGAGCTTGAGGTAGACGAAGCTCTCGGTGGAGCGCACTCCGGGCACAGCCCGGATGCGTTTGTTGATGACCTCCAGAAGGTGGTCGTCGTCCTCGCAGACGATCTCCACCATCAGGTCGAAGGAGCCTGCGGTCATCACCACGTACTCGCATTCGGACATGGCCGACAGCGCGTCGGCGACCGACTCCACGTCGCCCTCCACGTTGACCCCGACCATCGCCTGTCTGCGGAACCCCACGGTGAGCGGGTCCGTGACGGCGACGATCTGCATCACGCCCTGGTCGAGCAGCTTCTGGACGCGCTGGCGCACGGCCGCCTCGGACAGGCCCACGGCCTTGCCGATGGCGGCGTACGGCCGGCGGCCGTCCTCCTGGAGCTGCTCGATGATGGCGAGGGAGACGGCGTCCAGCTGCGGCGAGCTGCCGTTCCTGGACTCGCGGGAGGGCTCGCGGGACTCCCGCGAGCCCTTCTGGTCTGCGCTTCGACTGGCCACGAGGTCACTGTGCACGAGGTCTCGACACTTCCGCAAGCCTGGATCGATGAAATCCGTTGTTTGAGTCCCTGACTCCTGCGGATTCCGCACGATCGAAGGGAGCGGGGGTGTTGAAAACGTGGGTCGGCCGACTAGGGTGGGTGTCTCAAGTACTGGACATCCGAACTGGAGGGCCGGCAGTGAGCACCGAGCTGCGTCGTCTGCGCAACTACATCGGCGGTGAGTTCCGGGACGCCGCCGACGGACGGACCACCGAGGTGGTCAATCCCGCGACGGGCGAGGCGTACGCGACCGCTCCGCTGTCCGGGCAGGCGGACGTGGACGCCGCGATGGCGGCGGCCGCCGAGGCCTTTCCCGGCTGGCGCGACACCACGCCCGCCGAGCGCCAGAAGGCCCTGCTGAAGATCGCGGACGCCTTCGAGGAGCGTGCCGAGGAGCTGATCGCGGCCGAGGTGGAGAACACGGGCAAGCCCATCGGGCTGACCCGCTCCGAGGAGATCCCGCCGATGGTCGACCAGATCCGCTTCTTCGCGGGCGCGGCGCGGATGCTCGAGGGCCGCTCGGCCGGTGAGTACATGGAGGGCCTGACCTCCATCGTGCGCCGGGAGCCGGTCGGCGTCTGCGCGCAGGTCGCGCCGTGGAACTACCCGATGATGATGGCGGTGTGGAAGTTCGCCCCGGCGATCGCGGCGGGCAACACCGTCGTGCTGAAGCCGTCCGACACCACCCCGGCCTCGACGGTCCTCATCGCCGAGATCATCGGCTCGATCGTCCCCAAGGGCGTCTTCAACGTCATCTGCGGCGACCGCGAGACCGGCCGTCTGATGGTCGAGCACGAGACCCCGGCGATGGCCTCCATCACCGGTTCCGTACGGGCCGGCATCCAGGTCGCGGAGTCCGCCTCCAAGGACGTCAAGCGCGTCCACCTGGAGCTGGGCGGCAAGGCCCCGGTCGTGGTCTTCGAGGACACCGACATCCCGAAGGCCGTCGAGGACATCTCGGTCGCCGGCTACTTCAACGCGGGCCAGGACTGCACCGCCGCCACGCGCGTGCTCGTCCACGAGTCCATCCACGACGAGTTCGTCTCCGCGCTGGCGAAGGCCGCCTCCGAGACGAAGACCGGGCAGCCGGACGACGAGGACGTGCTGTTCGGCCCGCTCAACAACCCCAACCAGCTCAAGCAGGTCGAGGGCTTCATCGACCGGCTGCCCGCGCACGCGCGCGTGGAGGCCGGCGGCAAGCGGGTCGGCGACAAGGGCTACTTCTACGCGCCGACCGTCGTCTCGGGCCTGAAGCAGACCGACGAGATCATCCAGAAGGAGGTCTTCGGCCCGGTCATCACCGTGCAGCCGTTCTCCGACGAGCAGCAGGCGGTCGAGTGGGCCAACGGCGTCGAGTACGCGCTGGCCTCCTCCGTGTGGACCAAGGACCACGGCCGTGCCATGCGGATGTCCAAGAAGCTCGACTTCGGCTGTGTGTGGATCAACACGCACATCCCGCTGGTCGCCGAGATGCCGCACGGCGGCTTCAAGAAGTCCGGCTACGGCAAGGACCTGTCGGGGTACGGCTTCGACGACTACACGCGGATCAAGCACGTGATGACGTCGCTGGACGCGTAGTCACGCGGTAGTGAACTCACGGCCCTGGGCGGCACTCCGTCTCGCCCGGGGCCGTTCCGCTGCACCCGGAACCATTTTTGAACATGTTCAACACGGGCGTAGAGTGCCGCCATGAGCGACAGAGCCGCCCTCGTGAAGGGCATCCGCGCCTGGCTGGTCTTCTTCGTCGTGTGCCTGGTGCTGAGCGGCGCCACGGCCTTTCCCCTCGTTCACGAACTGCGGTGGACGGAGGACGCGTTGCGTGCTCTCTCCGTCGGCGAGCACCTGCCCGGCCTGACGGACTGGATCGCGCGCGTCCGGGCCGGTCTCGACCGGGCCGACGCCGACCACCCCTTCCTCCTCTACGGCACGGACTGGCTGGCCTTCGCGCACCTGGTGATCGCGGTCGCCTTCTACGGGCCCTACCGTGACCCGGTCCGCAACATCTGGGTCGTCGAGTTCGGGATGATCGCCTGTGCGGGCATCGTGCCGCTCGCCCTGATCTGCGGACCGATCCGCCAGATCCCCTTCTGGTGGTCGGTGATCGACATGGCCTTCGGGGTGCTCGGGGTGATCCCGCTGTACGTCGTACGGCAGCGGATCAAGCGGCTGGAGGCGCTGACCGCGCCGGTGGCCACCCCGGTGCTCAGCGGTTGAGGAAAGCCGTTGTCCCGGAAAGCTTCACGCCGTCTCCCCGCATGTGATCCCCCGCATAGCCAAGACCCCCGTGCCGCCTGAGAGGGTGCGTGCGGAAAAGTACCGATCCCAGCCGGCGAGGGGCCTCGTGGACAGTGAGAACCGGCGCGCCGTCATCACGGCCGCACAGGCCGGCGACCGGCGGGCGCTGGACGAACTGGTCGCGGGCTGGCTGCCGCTGGTCTACAACATCGTGGGCCGGGCCCTGAACGGGCACGCCGACGTCGACGACGTCGTCCAGGAGACCATGCTGCGCGCGGTCGACAACCTCGGCTCACTGCGCGACCCGGACAGCTTCCGGTCCTGGCTGGTGGCCATCGCCATGCGGCAGATCCGCGACCGGGCCCGGCGCAGGACCCCGGACCGGCTGGAGGAGGCGGCAACCTCCGACTTCGCCGAACTGACCGTGCTGCGACTCCAGTTGGAGGGCCAGCGGCGCGAGGTCGCCGAGGCGGTGCGGTGGCTGGATGACGAGGACCGGCAGCTGCTGTCGCTGTGGTGGCTGGAGGTCGCGGGCGAACTGACCCGGCGCGAGCTGGCTGCCGCCGTGGGCATCACCCGGCAGCACGCCGCGGTGCGCGTCCAGCGGATGAAGGAGCGCCTGGAGACCTCGCGCGGCATCGTCCGCGCCCTGGACGGCGCCTGCCCCGACCTGCGCGAGGTGACCGGCCGCTGGAACGGCCGGCCCGACTCGGTGTGGCGCAAGCGGCTGGCCCGGCACATCCGCGGCTGCGGCTACTGCGGCGACACCCGCGAGGCGGTCGTCCCGGCCGAACACCTCCTCGTCGGCATCGCCCTCGTCCCGCTGCCCGTCGGCTTCACGCTGTCGCTCGCCTTCGGCGGCAAGACGGCCGTGGCCGCCACCTCCGCCGGGTGGTCCGCCAAGCTGCTGGGCGCGCTCACCAAGCCGGCCGTCGCGATGACCGCCGGCGCGACGATCGTCGCGGGCGGCGCCTACGTCGTCACCCAGCCGCCGGACGCCCCGCCGCCCCGGGCCGCGTCCATCCCCCCGGCCCCGGCCCCGGCCACCTCCGCACCGCCGCGCTCCTCCGCCCCGGCCGCCCCCACCCCCAAGTCCTCGCCCTCGGCGACGAAGAAGTCCGATCCGTACGGCACGGTCGTCGACGCCGTCGACCGCGCCCCCGACCCGAACGCCCGGCCCGCCGCCCTGCCGCGCCGTCCCGAGTCCGGCATCACCAGCACCGGCGGCCCGAAGGCCGTCATGCAGCACCGCGGCGACAGCGTGACCCTCACCGGCCGGGGATATGTCCTGGTCCGCTGGCAGATCTCGCCGGGATCCCGGCCCGGCGCGCTGGTCATGCCCTCCTGGACCGGCCTGAAGGGCAGGCTGTTCCACGTGGCGTCCGGCGGCTGGCGCCGGATGGACGACCCGCTGCCCGGTGCCCCGAACGGCTACGCCACCGGCATGGGCGGCCCCGCCATCGGCTACGCCGTCCTCCCGCCCGGCACCCAGCAGATGTGGCAGAACGAGTACTTCTACCTCGACGGCACCGTCACCCTCACCCAGAACGAACGGGGCTGCGACTACGGCATCACCGTCTTCCCGTCGGACCGGGAGGCCGTGGTCAGGGACATCAACGAGGGCCCCGCCGACGGCGCCCTCCGCTACGGGCTCGTCCGCGACACCGGCACGGACAGTGCGCCGGTGCCGCAGTACGTCACGCGCTCGGCCCCGGCCGACCCGTCGACGGTGCCGCAGCGCTCGCGCGTGTAGCGCACAGCACGTCGACGCGGTTCGTCGTGATCGAGTCCACGCCCGCCTCCAGCAGCCGCCGCATGGAGCGGCGGGTGTCGGGGGTCCAGACGGAGACCAGGTAGCCGTCGGCGTGCACGCGCTCGGCGAGCGGGCGGTCCACCAGCGAGAAGCGGTAGTTGAGCCAGCGCGGGCGGATCGCCTCCAGCAGCACGGGCCGGGGCGGGGCCACAGTCGTCCAGGTGAGGGCGATCTCGGCAGCCGGATCCGCCGCGCGCACGGCGAGCATGGCGTCGGCGCCCGCGCAGTAGTAGACGCGGTCCGCCGCCCCGGCCTCCGCCACGACGCCCATGATCCGGCGCACCGCCCGCACCTCGGGCGATCCGGGCAGGTCGATCATCACGCGGTGCCCGGCGGTCGCGGTCAGCGCATCGGCCAAGGTGGGCACCCCGCCGCCGGTCAGCCCGCGCACTTCCTCCCAGGACAGCGCGAGCACCGGCCGCTCGTGCTCCCACAGCCGCTTCAGCGTCGCGTCGTGCAGCAGCACCGGCACCCCGTCCCGGGTGAGCCGTACGTCGATCTCCACCGCGTCCGCGCCCCGGCGCAGCGCGGAACGCAGCGAGGCGACGGTGTTCTCACGCACGCGGTAGGGGTCGCCCCGGTGGGCCACCGCGACCGGCGCGGGCGTCACCGGGTGAGCCACTGCGCGGTGTACGTGTCGATCTCGTCCGTGATCCGGGCCTTGCCCGCCGCGTCCAGGAAGGACGCCTCGACGGCGTTCTTCGCCAGCTCGGCCAGGCCCCGCTCGTCGAGGTCCAGGAGCCGGGCGGCGACCGCGTACTCGTTGTCGAGGTCGGTGCCGAACATCGGCGGGTCGTCGGAGTTGATGGTGACGAGGACCCCGGCCCGCACGAACTCCTTGATCGGATGCTCGTCGAGGGTGCGGACCGCGCGCGTGGCGATGTTCGAGGTCGGGCACACCTCCAGCGGGATCCGGTGCTCGGCGAGGTGCGCGAGGAGCTTCGGGTCCTGCGCGGAGCTGGTGCCGTGCCCGATGCGCTCGGCCCGCAGGTGGGTCAGCGCGTCCCACACCGTCTGCGGGCCGGTCGTCTCGCCGGCGTGCGGGACGGAGTGCAGCCCGGCGGCGATCGCCCGGTCGAAGTACGGCTTGAACTGCGGCCGCGCCACGCCGACCTCGGGCCCGCCGAGACCGAAGGAGACCAGACCCTCCGGGCGCAGCCGGTCGTCGGTGGCGAGCCGGGCCGTCTCCTCGGCGGCCTGCAGACCGGCCTCGCCGGGGATGTCGAAGCACCAGCGCAGCACGGTCCCGAACTCGGCCTCGGCGGCCTTGCGGGCGTCCTCGATCGCGTCCATGAAGGCCCGCTCGTCGATGCCGCGGCGGGTGGAGGAGAAGGGGGTGATGGTCAGCTCGGCGTACCGCACCTGCTGCCTGGCCAGGTCGCAGGCCACCTCGTAGGTCAGCAGCCGGACGTCCTCCGGGGTGCGGATCAGGTCGACGACCGACAGGTACACGTCGATGAAGTGCGCGAAGTCGGTGAACGTGAAGTAGTCGGCCAGCGCCTCGGGGTCGGTCGGCACCTTCGAGTCGGGGTGCCGCGCGGCCAGTTGGGAGACGATCCGGGGGGAGGCGGATCCCACGTGGTGCACGTGCAGTTCGGCCTTGGGCAGGGTCGCGATGAACGCCGTGAGGTCGCGCGGGGCGCGCGGGTCGACGAGATGCTGGGTCAAGGTTCCTCCCCGGAACGGCGCCCCGGCCGGCACAGGGCGGGCGGGCGCGGGTGATCGGCTGATCGATGACTCGGCATCATCGTAGGCCGTGGCACAGCGTCCCCTCTCGGGGGCGCGGGCCTGGACCGATGTGCGGCTCCGCCGCGTGGGCGCGGCCGGCCCGGGGGCCGGCCGCGCCCACCCGCCCTGTGGCCCGCGCCGGGCAGCCCCGTAGCATGGCGACACGATCGACCCAGGGGGGATGCACAGATGACGGACCCGACGCAGCCCGGCGGAGGCGGCGGCCACGACCCGTGGGCGCCCCCGGAGAACAAGCCGTCGCTCGACAAGGACCAGCCGCCCCAAGGGCCGCCCTCCGTGCACGACCAGGCCACGGTCACCTCGATGCCGAGCGCCGGCTTCACCCCGCCCGCCGGCACGCCGCAGTTCGACACCACCGGCACCGGGGCGGTCCCGCCGCCACCCGTCGCCCCCGGCGGCTACGGCTACCCCGGTTACTCCGGCTACCCCCCGGCGGGGCACGGCTGGCCCGGCATGCCCATGGCCCCCCAGAACGGCATGGGCGTCGCCGCGATGGTGCTCGGCATCATCTCCTGCACCCTCTTCTGCCTCTACGGCGTGGTCTCCCTGGTCACCGGCATCCTCGCCGTCGTCTTCGGCATCAAGGGCCGCAAGCGGGCCGAGGCCGGAGTGGCCACCAACCACGGTCAGGCCCAGGCCGGACTGATCATGGGCATCATCGGGATCATCCTCGGCATCACGGTGATCGTCCTGATCGCCGTCGGCATCACGGCCGCGATCAACAGCGACAGTTCCGACGACGACCCGTACTACGGGACCCTCGGCCCGGTGGCCACCGCCCCGTCCCACCGCTGAAACTGCCGCCCTCCACGGCCGACTTGGCCACTACGATGCCCTGGTCTGACAACGGAGGGGAGAACGTCCATGTCCAACACCAACCCGCCCCCGGGTTTCGGCCCGCCGGCCCAGCCGCCGCAGCAGCCGGCTCCCGGGTACGGCTATCCGCAGCAGCCCGGCCCGGGCTACGGCTACCCTCAGGGCAGCCCCGGCTACCCCGCCGCGCCGCCCGTGGGCTACCCGCAGGCGCCGGGCTACGGGATGCCCGCCCAGCCCAGCAACGGCATGGGAACCACGGGGCTGGTGCTGGGCATCATCGGCGTGGTGTGCAGCGTGACGTTCATCATGTGGTTCTTCGGCGTGATCCTGGGCATTCTCGCGATCATCTTCGGCGCCATCGGCCGGGGCAGGGCCACCCGCGGTGAGGCCACCAACAAGGGCGCGGCGACCGCGGGCCTGGTCTGCGGCATCATCGCCACCGTGATCCTGCCGCTGCTGGGCTTCCTGCTGTTCGCCAGCATCATGGGCGGGCTCGGCGCGGCTGCCTGAACGGAAGCTCCGGGTTCAGGAGGGGCCGGTCCAGGGGACCGGCCCCTCACTCATGCTCCCGCTGCCCGCAGCCGCTCCCGCGCCTCCATCAGCGCGAACCCCAGCAGATTCGGCCCCCGCCACCGCTCCGGATCCATCGCCGCCTCGTCGTCCGCGGCCAGTCCGATGCCCCACACCCGGTCCACGGGGCTCGCCTCGACGAGCACCCGGTCGCCCGTGCCCTGCAGATACGCCAGCAGTTCTGGATGCGCGGCGAACTTGTGGACGCTGCCCTCGACGACGATCCGGAACCGCTCCCGCGCCCACACCGCCTCGTCGAACCCGCGCACCAGCCGCCCGGCCTTCTTCGCGTCGGCGGGATGCCCGGCGGCCAGCGCGGCGCGCTCCGCCGCCGCGTCCTCGAAGAGCCGGGCCTTCTCCGCCATCATCCAGTGCTCGGCCGTCGCGTACGCCACGCCGTTCACCGTGAACGGCGCCGGCCACCACTGGCTCAGGCAGCTCGCCCCGATCCGGCCGTCCGGCCGCGGCCGGTGCCCCCAGAAGTGCAGAAACCTGATCCTGGCCCCTGCGCGGACCGCCCTGATCAGGGCCTCCTGCGAGCCGACCGCCCCCGTGATCTTCTCCATGCACGCGAGTCTGGCACGCACCACTGACACAGCGTCCTGCCTTTTCGCGGTGAACTCGACACCTGGTCGACAGATTCCGTCGCGTAACCAAAAATCAACAACGGAATCACTTGTTGGAGTGGCATACCTCTGTCAGGATCGGCACTCAAATCGAGCCTGAGCCACGCCGGCCCCATCAGGGGACACGGAGGAGAGCGACATGCACAACCCGGGCACTGCCACCCCGGACCGATTCCCGGCCGAGGAGCGCTTCGCGGAGGGCGCGCAGTTCATCGCGGGGCGCCTGACCAGGGGCACCTCCGGCCATACGCACGCGGTCGTCGACCCGGCGTCGGGCGAGGAGGTCCTCACCTACGAGCTGGCGGGCACGGCCGACGTCGACCGGGCCGTCGCCGCCGCCCGCGCGGCCTTCCCCGGGTGGGCGGGAGCCACCCCCGGCGAGCGGTCCGACGCCCTGCATCGGTTCGCCGCGGTCCTGGCCGACCGGGCCGAGGACTTCGCCCGCGCCGAGTCGCTCCAGTGCGGCAAGCCGCTGAAGCTGACCCGGGAGTTCGACGTCCCCGGGACCATCGACAACACCGCCTTCTTCGCCGGTGCCGCACGCCTTCTCCAGGGGCAGTCCGCCGGTGAGTACTCCGGGGACCACACCTCCTACGTCCGGCGCGAGCCCATAGGGGTCGTCGGGTCGATCGCGCCCTGGAACTACCCCCTCCAGATGGCCGCCTGGAAGATCCTCCCGGCGATCGCCGCGGGTAACACCATCGTTCTGAAGCCCGCCGAGCTCACCCCGCTGACCTCGCTGCTCTTCGCGCAGGCGGCCACTGACGCCGGGATCCCGGACGGTGTGATCAACATCGTCACCGGCACCGGCGGGGAGGCCGGGGAGCACCTCGTCGGCCACCCCGATGTGGCCATGACCTCCTTCACCGGCTCCACCGCCGTCGGCAAGCGCGTCGCGGAGGTTGCCACCGCCACCGTCAAGCGCCTCCACCTGGAACTCGGTGGCAAGGCCCCCTTCCTGGTCTTCGACGACGCCGACCTGGAGGCCGCCGCCCACGGCGCGGTCGCGGGCGCGCTCATCAACACCGGGCAGGACTGCACGGCCGCCACACGGGCGTACGTGCAGCGGCCGCTGTACGACGCCTTCGTGGAGCGGACCGCGGCGCTGATGGAGACGGTCCGGCTCGGCGACCCCTTCGCCGCCGGGACCGACCTCGGCCCCCTGATCTCGCACGTGCAGCGGGACCGGGTCGCCGGGTTCGTGGACCGGGCGCGGGCCTACGCGCGCGTGGTGACCGGCGGCGAGGCACCCGAGGGGGAGCTCGCCAAGGGCGCCTACTACCGGCCCACCCTGATCGCCGACGCTGCCCAGGACAGTGAAGTCGTCCAGTCGGAGATCTTCGGGCCGGTCCTGGTCGTGCTGCCGTTCGACACCGACGACGAGGGTCTCGCGCTCGCCAACGACACCTCGTACGGGCTGGCCGCCTCCGCCTGGAGCCGGGACGTGTACCGGGCGAACCGGGCCACGCGTGAGATCAAGGCGGGCTGTGTGTGGGTCAACGACCACATCCCGATCATCAGCGAGATGCCGCACGGCGGCTCCAAGTCCTCCGGCTACGGCAAGGACATGTCCGCGTACTCGTTCGAGGAGTACACCCAGATCAAGCACGTCATGTTCGACAACACCGCGGTGGCCGCGAAGGACTGGCACCGCACCGTCTTCGGGGATCGATAGTCGTACGCAGGCCGCCCGACCAACGGCCGCCCACCCTCCGAAAGGGCACCACGCGCATGGAGCAGTACGAGCCCGACCGCCTGTCCCCGGCCCAAGTGGCCGCCATGCGGCGGAGTTTCACCAACGGCAGGGCCGCCCTCACCCGGCGGTCGCTGCTGCGCGCCTCCGCGGGCGGGGCGCTCGCGGCCGGCGGACTGGGGACGCTGAGTGCCTGCGGCATCCCGGCGGCCGGCCAGTCGAAGGGCGGCGTCCCGGCCGAGGACCACTCGTCCAAGGAGAAGACGGTGAACTTCTCCAACTGGACCGAGTACATGGACGTCGACGACAGCGGCAAGCGCCACCCGACGCTGGACCGGTTCGCGGAGCGGACCGGCATCAAGGTCAAGTACACCGAGGACATCAACGACAACAACGAGTTCTTCGGCAAGATCAAGCCGCAGCTCGCCGCGGGCCAGGACACCGGCCGCGACCTCATCGTCCTCACCGACTGGCTGGCCGCCCGCCTCATCCGCCTCGGCTGGGTGCAAAAGCTCGACCCGGCCAACCTGCCGCACGCCTACGCCAACCTGTCGGCCCAGTTCCGCAGCCCCGACTGGGACCCGGGCCGCGCCTACTCGTACGTCTGGCAGGGCATCTCGACCGTCATCGCCTACAACAAGAAGGCCCTCGACGGCGTCGAGGTGACGTCGATATCCGATCTGCTCGACAACCCCAGGCTCAAGGGCCGGGTCGGTTTCCTGTCGGAGATGCGCGACAGCATCGGCATGACCCTGCTCGACATGGGCAAGGACCCGGCCGACTTCACCGCCGACGACTACGACGCGGCCATCGCCCGCCTCCAGAAGGCCGTCGACAAGGGCCAGATCCGCCGCTTCACCGGCAACGACTACACCTCGGACCTGACCAGCGGCGACTTCGCGGCCTGTGTCGCCTGGGCCGGGGACGTCGTCCAGCTCAAGGCGGACAGCCCCGACATCGACTTCCTCATCCCGGACAGCGGCTACGTGACGTCGACCGACAACCTGCTGGTCCCCAACAAGGCCCGGCACAAGACCAACGCCGAGCGGCTCATCGACTTCTACTACGAGCCGAAGGCGGCCGCCGAACTCGCCGCGTACATCAACTACGTGTGCCCCGTCGACGGCGTGAAGGCCGAACTGGCGAAGACCGACGAGGACGCGGCGAACAACCCGCTGATCATCCCCGACAAGGCCATGGCCGCCAAGTCGCACGCCTTCCGCTCGCTGAGCTCGAAGGAAGAGACCGAGTTCGAAGCGAAGTTCGCGAAGCTGACGGGGGCGTGACCACCATGACGAACAAGACCGACCCCAGCGGCGACGTCCGTCTCACGGGCATAGCCAAGACCTACGGCGCCTTCACCGCCGTGCACCCGCTCGACCTGACCGTGCCGCAGGGCTCCTTCTTCGCCCTGCTCGGCGCCTCCGGCTGCGGCAAGACCACCACCCTGCGCATGATCGCCGGTCTGGAGGAACCCTCCGCCGGCACCGTCTTCCTGGGCGACCAGGATGTGACGGCCCTGCCCCCGTACAAGCGGCCCGTGAACACGGTCTTCCAGTCGTACGCCCTCTTCCCCCACCTGGACATCTTCGAGAACGTCGCCTTCGGCCTGCGCCGGCGCGGCCTGAAGTCGGTGAAGAAGCAGGTCGAGGAGATGCTGGAGCTCGTCCAGCTCGGTGAGCAGGCCCGCAAGAAGCCGCACCAGCTCTCCGGCGGCCAGCAGCAGCGCGTCGCCGTGGCCCGCGCGCTGATCAACCACCCCAAGGTGCTCCTGCTCGACGAGCCGCTCGGCGCCCTCGACCTGAAGCTGCGCCGCCAGATGCAGCTCGAACTCAAGCGCATCCAGACCGAGGTCGGCATCACCTTCATCCACGTCACGCACGACCAGGAGGAGGCCATGACCATGGCCGACACGGTCGCCGTGATGAACGCGGGCCGCGTCGAGCAGCTGGGCGCGCCCACCGACCTCTACGAGAACCCGCGCACCACGTTCGTCGCGAACTTCCTCGGCACCTCCAACTTCATCGAGGCCGAGGTCGACTCCACCAGCGGCGAGGAGATCGTGCTGAAGGCGGGCGGCGGCAAGCTCGTCCTGCCCGAGGCGCGCTGCTCCGCGCCCGCGGGCACCGGCGGCAAGGTGCTGGTCGGCGTCCGCCCGGAGAAGATCTCCCTCACCCACGCGGACGACGCCGGTGAGATACCCGAGGGCCGCAACCGCATCACGGGCCGGATCGCCGACTCCAGCTTCATCGGCGTCTCCACGCAGTACGTCGTCGACAGCCCGGTCTGCTCCGACTTCGAGGTCTACGCCCAGAACATCGACCGCGACCCCCGCCTGGTGCCCGGCGCCGAGGTCGTCCTGCACTGGAACCCGGCCCACACCTTCGGCCTGGACGCCGCCCAGGACGCCGATGCCGGAGTGGAAGAGGCGGCCTGATGTCGACACTCACCGAGGCGCCACCACCCCTCGCGCCGCAAGCGCCCGAACCGAAGCCCCCGAAGCGCCGGGGCCGCTTCACGCCGTACTGGCTGCTGCTGCCCGGCATCCTCTGGCTGCTGGTGTTCTTCGCGCTGCCGATGATCTACCAGGCCTCCACGTCCGTACAGACGGGCTCCCTGGAGCAGGGCTACAAGGTCACCTGGCACTTCGCCACGTACTGGGACGCGCTGTCCGCGTACTGGCCGCAGTTCGTCCGCTCGGTGCTCTACGCGGGCACCGCGACGATCCTGTGCCTGCTGCTCGGCTACCCGCTGGCGTACCTGATCGCCTTCCGCGCCGGCCGCTGGAAGAACCTGATCATGATCCTGGTGATCGCGCCGTTCTTCACCAGCTTCCTGATCCGCACCCTCGCCTGGAAGACGATCCTCGCGGACGGCGGCCCGGTCGTCGGCGCGCTCAACACGCTGCACGTCCTGGACGTCACCAGCTGGCTCGGCTGGACCGCCGGCGACCGCGTCCTCGCCACGCCCCTCGCGGTGGTGTGCGGTCTGACGTACAACTTCCTGCCGTTCATGATCCTGCCGCTCTACACCTCACTGGAGCGCATCGACGGCCGGCTCCACGAGGCCGCCGGCGACCTGTACGCACGCCCCTCGACGACGTTCCGCAAGGTCACCTTCCCGCTGTCGATGCCGGGTGTCGTCTCCGGCACGCTGCTGACCTTCATTCCGGCGGCCGGTGACTACGTGAACGCCGACCTGCTCGGCTCGACCGACACCCGCATGGTCGGAAACGTCATCCAGACGCAGTTCCTGAGAGTGCTCGACTATCCGACGGCCGCGGCGCTGTCCTTCATCCTCATGGCGGCCATTCTGCTCATGGTCACGCTCTACATCCGCAGGTCCGGGACGGAGGATCTGGTCTAAATGCCCTTCGTCAACTGGCTCAAGAGAAATCTCGTCGTCCTGGCGGGACTGCTGACCCTCGGCTATCTGCTGCTGCCGAACGTCGTCGTGACGGTGTTCTCCTTCAACAAACCGAAGGGGCGCTTCAACTACGAATGGCAGCAGTTCTCCCTGGACGCCTGGAAGGACCCGTGCGGCGTCTCCGGACTGTGCGGCTCGCTGTCCCTGAGCCTCCAGATCGCGTTCTGGGCGACGCTCGGCGCCACGCTCCTCGGCACCCTGATCGCCTTCGCCCTGGTCCGCTACCGGTTCCGTGCCCGTGGCGCCGTGAACTCGCTGATCTTCCTGCCGATGGCGATGCCCGAGGTCGTCATGGCCGCCTCGCTGCTCACCCTGTTCCTCAACATGGGCGCGCAGCTGGGCTTCTGGACGATTCTCATCGCCCACATCATGTTCTGCCTGAGTTTCGTGGTCACGGCCGTCAAGGCGCGTGTGATGTCGATGGACCCGAAGCTGGAGGAGGCGGCACGGGATCTGTACGCGGGCCCGTTCCAGACCTTCGTCCGGGTCACGCTGCCGATCGCGGCGCCCGGCATCGCTGCCGGTGCGCTTCTCGCCTTCGCGCTCTCCTTCGACGACTTCATCATCACGAATTTCAACGCCGGTTCGACCGTCACGTTCCCCATGTTCGTCTGGGGCTCGGCGCAGCGCGGAACGCCCGTTCAGATCAATGTCATCGGCACGACCATGTTCGTCGTCGCCGTACTGTTCGTCCTGGTTTCCATGATCGCCGGAAGCCGCCGCAACAGGCACAAGGCATAGCCGTAGGGAGTTGACATCATGGCCCCGAGCGCCATGAATCAGTGGATCCGTTCGCTTTCCGACGCCCAGCCGGTCCCGTACTGGCTGGACGACCCCGGCCGGCCCCGGCCCGAACCCGCCCTCACCACCTCCGAGACCTGCGATCTGCTGGTCGTCGGCGGCGGCTACAGCGGGCTGTGGACGGCGCTGATCGCCAAGGAGCGCGACCCGCAGCGGGACGTGATGCTGGTGGAGGGCCGCGAGGTGGGCTGGGCCGCCTCCGGCCGCAACGGCGGGTTCTGCGCCGCCTCCCTGACCCACGGCCTGCCCAACGGCCTCGCCCGCTGGCCCGACGAGATCCACAAGCTCCAGGAGCTGGGCGACCGCAACCTCGACGCGATCGAGGCGGCCGTCGCCCGGCACTCCCTCGACTGCGACTTCGAACGCACCGGCGAGATCGACGTCGCCACCGAGCCCTACCAGGCGCAGGAGCTGCGCGAGTGGCACGAGGAGACGGCCCGCCGGGGCCTGGCCGAGGGCGTGGAGTTCCTGGACGCCGACGCCGTACGGGAGCAGGTTGACTCACCCACCTTCCAGGCGGGCCTGTGGGACCGCAGGGGCGTCGCCATGCTGCACCCCGCGAAGCTCGCCTGGGGCCTGAAGCGGGCGTGCGTGGAGCTGGGCGTGCGCGTGTACGAGCACACCCCCGCCCTGACCCTGAAGCCGTACGGCCCCGGCATGGCCGTGCGCACCCCCTACGGCCGGATCCGCGCCCGTCAGGTCGCCCTCGGCACCAACATCTTCCCGAACCTGGTCAGACGCGTCCGCTCGTACACCGTCCCGGTCTACGACTACGCCCTGATGACCGAGCCGCTCACCGCCGGGCAGCTCGACTCGATCGGCTGGAAGAACCGCCAGGGCCTCGGCGACAGCGCCAACCAGTTCCATTACTTCCGCCTGTCCGCCGACAACCGGATCCTGTGGGGCGGCTACGACGCGGTCTACCCCTACGGGGGCCGGGTCCGGGCCGAGTACGACGACCGCCCCGAGACCTACGCCAAGCTCGCCGGGCACTTCTTCACCTGCTTCCCGCAGCTGGAGGGCGTCCGCTTCAGCCACGCCTGGGGCGGCGCGATCGACACCTGCTCCCGTTTCTCGGCGTTCTTCGGCACCGCCCACCAGAGCAAGGTGGCGTACGCGGCCGGGTACACCGGCCTCGGCGTCGGCGCCACCCGGTTCGGCGCCGAGGTGATGCTGGACCTGCTGTCGGGGGAGCGCACCGAGCGCACCGAGCTGGAGATGGTCCGCAAGAAGCCGCTGCCGTTCCCGCCCGAGCCGTTCGCCTGGACGGGCATCGCCCTCACCAAGTGGTCACTGGCCCGGGCGGACGCCCAGGGCGGCCGGCGCAATCTGTGGCTGCGCACGATGGACCGCTTGGGGCTGGGATTCGACAGCTGATCGACCGCGTGTGACCCGGTTCACTCCAACGACGTGCCGGAACCCGCGTAATGGCCGGGGGGATACCCCCTTCTCTCTCGTGATGACCTCACGGATGCCTCGCGGCGGCCGTGAGATTCGTGAGGGAGAAGGGGGTCTTTCCGATGACCGGTGCGAAGACGGCGGTCGAGTGGCTCGCATCCGTGGCACCCGATCCCGGGGCCTGCCGCTGGGCGTGGGAGCGCAACCCGCTCGGGGTCGCGCTGCTGCCCGCCGGCAGCGCCTGGGACGTGCTCATCCTGCCCGGCGAACTCGGTTACGGCACGCTCGACGTGCTCACTCGCGTCCTCGACCGGCCGGGCCCCGTGCTCGTCGACTTCGGCGACGCCCGCATGGGGTTCTTCGTGCCGCCGGGCACCGCGGCCCGGTGGCTCGGCACGGGCATCCGCACGGCGGGCGCCGGCACCTGGATCGTCGTGCCGTACCCGGGCCGTTCCTCGCCCGGCGGCGTCCGCTGGCTGGTTCCACCGGACGGCTCCGGCCTGCTGACGGACCCGGCCCTGCTGGAACTGGCGATGCACGAGGCGGCGGCGGGGCCGGCGACGCAGAACGACGGTCAGGGCCCCGGTGCCTGAGACCGGCCGGGTGCCTGCGCCGTCCGGACGAACAGCCACAGCGACGACAGCAGCACCGCGCACAGACACCAGCCGGCCACCACGTCCAGTGGCCAGTGGTAGCCGCGGCGGACGAGGCCGTAGCTCGTGCCGAGGACGAGAGCGACGCAGAGGGTGATCAGGGCGCGGCGGGCCAGGGCGGTGCGGAGCCAGGGGAGCAGAAGCAGGGTCGCGGTGCCGTAGGCGATGGCGGCGGTGGCGGTGTGGCCGGAGGGGTAGTAGCCGGTGCCGGGCGGGACGGCCGGGGTGCCCGGGCGGTCGGTGAGCACCTTCAGCGGGACGACCAGCGCCGGGACCAGGGCCATGAGCAGGGCCCCCGCGGCGACGGGCAGCCACCAGCGGTCCGCCCCGGCGCGACGGTGGCGTACGGCGACGTACCCGAGCGCGACGGCGAGCACCGGGCAGGCGACCGGGATGTTGCCCAGGTCGGCGAGGAGCTCGGAACAGCGGTCCGGGTTCACGAGGACGCGGCTGAGGCGCTCGTCGAGCCGGACGAGCGGGCCGTCGGCGACGACCTGCCAGGTGATCAGGGCGAAGAGGAGGGCCGGAAGGGCGAGCAGGAGGGCGACGGCTCCCGGGAGTGCGGCGCGTTCCTGGTTCGCGGAGATCGGCATGGGGCACAGCTTGGCACGAGCCCTCACGTCCACTCGCGGCCCCTGCGGAGGATCACGTGAACCACCCGTCACACGACGACGGCCTCTTCGACCACTGTCCGTGGCTCTTCGCCGGGCAGGCCTCGGACGGTCAGCGGGCAGCCCAGGAGCAGCGGCAGAAGCGGCTGCTCGCGGGACCCGGGGAGGTGCGTCTGGGCGAGGGCTGCTTCGTCGCGGAGACGTCCGCGGTGTACCCGGACCTCCTGCACCTGGGCGACCGCTCGTACATCGCGGCCCAGGCCTACGTCACCGGCGAGATACGCACGGGTGCCGACTGCACGATCAATCCCTTCACGGTGGTGCGGGGCGCCGTCACCCTCGGGGACGGCGTACGCGTCGGCGCCCACAGCTCGCTCCTCGCCTTCAATCACGGCTTCGCGCCCGGCCTGCCGGTCCATCGGCAGCCGGTCACCAGCCGGGGGATCACGGTCGGCGACGACGTGTGGATCGGCTCGCAGGTGATCGTCGTGGACGGTGTCACCATCGGCGACCACTGCGTCATCGGCGCGGGGGCCGTCGTGACGAAGGACCTGCCCGCGTGGACGGTGGCGGCGGGCAACCCCGCGCGCCGGATCCGGGACCGGCGCGAGCCGCACGGAGCGAAGCGCCCGGCCGGCACCGAGGCCCTCGCCGGGGAACTGACGGCCTTCGCCGAGACCGCCCGAGCGCAGGCGGCGGACCTGCTGGACCGCTCCTGGCGTCCGGACACCGGCCGCTACGTCGACCGGCCCGGCACCGAGCCGACCGTGCGGGCCCACTGCGACGCCGTCGAGATCGCCGACCTGCTCCTGGGGGACGTACCGCCGCACCTGCCGGCCGCCGAGCACGTCGAGCGGCTCCGGGCGTTGCAGGACCCGGCGACCGGTCTGGTCCCCGAGTACGGCGCGGCTCCACCGCTCCCCGGCCCGGCCGGACTGCCGGAGGACGGGGCTGCGGCCTATCACGTGCTGTGCGTCGGCTACGCGCTGGACCTGCTCGGCAGTTCCTTCGCCCACCCGGTCCACGCGGTGCGGACCACGACGGCCGACCGGCTGGTCCGGCACCTCGGCGGACTGCCCTGGGACGACCGTGCCTGGCACGCCGGGGCGTGGGTCGACTCCTGGGCCACCGCCGCGCACTGGAACCTGCGGGCCGGGGGCGAGGCGGCCGTGCCGGGGGCGCTGGAGGCGCTGTTCGGCTGGCTGCACACCCACGCCGACCCGTGGACCGGGATGTGGGGCTCACCCACCCGGATGTCCGGGCGCCAGCAGATGGTCAACGGCTACTACCGGCTCACCCGCGGTTCCTTCGCCCAGTTCGGCCTGCCCGTGCCGTACGCGGAGCGGGTGATCGACACGGTGCTCGACCACGCTCGCGACCCCCGTCACTTCGCACCCGGCCGCGAGAACGCCTGCAACGTCCTGGACGTGATCCACCCCCTGTGGCTCTGCGCCCGGCAGATCACCCATCGCGGTGAGGAGGCCCGCGCCTGGGCGGCGTCTCAGCTCACGGCCGCGCTGCGCCGCTGGCACCCGGGCGAGGGCTTCGGCTTCGGCCCCACACCCGACGGCACCGGCCCGGGCCGCGCCCCCGGCCTCCAGGGCACGGAGATGTGGCTCGCGATCATCTGGCTGCTCGCGGACGTTCTCGGCTTGGCCGACGTCCTGGGGTACCGCCCGCGGGGGATTCACCGCCCGGAGCCCGCGCCGGCCACGAAGGCCTGATACGACTCACGGCGCCGCACAAGGGGGCGGAAAGGGAGGTCGGCCACCCCGGAACAGGGGGGGGTGGTTCCGGGGCGGCCGTCCGGACCGGAACGTCGCGCGCCCCGGGGGGTTTGGGGCGGGCGACCGTCCGATCGGTGAGGAGATCCAGAGCCTCAGGCTCCGGTTGTGTGCGCGAGGGCACGACCAGGTCGAAGCTGGGGAGGCCCCGGCCTGATGTCACCCACAGTGCCCTGTGGGCGGGGTGTATCTCTCATCTGGGTAGAACCTACGACAGGGGCAGGGCACAGGACAGGCCGTAGGGCCCCCTGTCATCCACCTCGCACACCTTCTTCACACGCTCTGACGCTCGCCGCCCCGGTAGCGGAACCGGGGCGGCTCACCTGCCCCGACGGGGGCTCAGATGCGCGCAACCGGGGTTCAGATGCGGGAGAACGCCTGCTCGATGATGTCGAGGCCCTCGTTCAGCAGGTCCTCGCCGATCACCAGCGGGGGCAGGAAGCGGAGCACGTTGCCGTAGGTGCCACAGGTCAGGACCAGCAGGCCCTCGGCGTGGCAGGCCTTGGCGAGTGCGGCGGTCGCCTCCGGGTTCGGCTCCTTGGTGGCGCGGTCCTTGACCAGCTCGACGGCGATCATGGCGCCACGGCCCCGGACGTCCCCGATGAGGTCGAACTTCTCGGCCATGGCGGTGAGGCGGGCCTTCATGATCGACTCGATGTTCTTCGCCCTGGCGTTGAGGTCGAGCTCCTTCATCGTCTCGATCGAGCCGAGCGCACCCGCGCAGGCGACCGGGTTGCCGCCGTAGGTGCCGCCCAGGCCGCCGGCGTGCGCGGCGTCCATGATCTCGGCGCGCCCGGTGACGGCCGCGAGCGGCAGGCCGCCGGCGATGCCCTTCGCCGTCGTGATGAGGTCCGGGACGATGCCCTCGTCCTCGCACGCGAACCACTGGCCCGTACGGCAGAAGCCGGACTGGATCTCGTCGGCGACGAAGACGATGCCGTGGTCCTTCGCGAACCGGCTGATCGCCGGCAGGAAGCCCTTGGCCGGCTCGATGAAGCCGCCCTCGCCGAGCACCGGCTCGATGATGATCGCGGCGACGTTCTCCGCGCCGACCTGCTTGCTGATCTGGTCGATGGCCTGCGCGGCGGCCTCGGGGCCGGCGTTCTCGGGCCCGGTCGGCCAGCGGTAGCCGTACGCCACCGGCACCCGGTACACCTCGGGCGCGAACGGGCCGAAGCCGTGCTTGTACGGCATGTTCTTCGCGGTCAGCGCCATGGTGAGGTTGGTGCGGCCGTGGTAGCCGTGGTCGAACACCACGACGGCCTGCCGCTTGGTGTACGACCGGGCGATCTTCACGGCGTTCTCGACGGCCTCGGCGCCGGAGTTGAACAGGGCGCTCTTCTTGGCGTGGTCACCGGGGGTCAGCTCGGCGAGTGCCTCGGCGACCTCGACGTACCCCTCGTAGGGCGTGACCATGAAACAGGTGTGGGTGAAGTCGGCGAGCTGCGCCGACGCCCGTCGTACGACGGCCTCGGCGGAGGCGCCCACGGACGTCACGGCGATGCCCGACCCGAAGTCGATCAGTCGGTTGCCGTCGACGTCCTCGATGATCCCGCCGCCCGCACGCGCCGTGAACACGGGCAGCACGGACCCCACGCCCTGCGCGACCGCGGCGGTACGGCGGGCCTGCAGCTCCTGCGACTTCGGACCGGGAATGGCGGTGACGACGCGGCGCTCCTGCGGAAGTGCGGTCATGCGGGGCTCCTGGGGGTGGTGCGGATGGTCTCTTACGGACGCTCGGCTTCTTTTCTCGCAGGCTAGGGCGGGGGAAGGGGGGTGGGCATGCTCCATGTGGGCGTTGTCGGCGGAGCGCGTTGTCCGGGGTGGACATGGCAGTTACGTGGACCGGTGCCCAGGACCCGGCCGCGTAAGCGGTGAACTCCCCAGCGGAGGGCGTTAGATTGGCTCGCTGACGGTGGACGGAGCGGCAGGTCAGGGGGCAAGGGCGATGGACAGCGACGGGACGCACGACGCGCGGGGTACGCATGCGAGCCCCGTGCCGCGCCCGGCGGGACCTCCTCAGGTGCCCGCGATGCCGCCCCGGCCGCCCCGGGCCCCCGGGATGCCGCCGCTGCCGGACGGGTCGGCGTTCCTCACCTGGCTGCGCGCGCCACGTCCCGACGCCGCGCCGGGCGTGTGGCGGTTCGGGCACCGGCCGCGGCCCGCGGAAGAGCCCGAGGAGATCCCCTCCCGGCAGCTGCTGAGCGGCGCGCTGATCGCCTTCCTCGTGGGATGGCTGATCTGGTCGCTGCTGCAGAACGGGTACCTCGGCAACTGGTGGTGGGTGCCGTTCGACCTGATCGTTCCCGACGCCTGGCGGGGTGGCGACAGTGATCTCGGGGAGACCGGGACGTTCATCGTCTACCGGGGGTACGAGCTGCTCGTCGCCCTGGGGATCATGGTCGGGGCGGCCCGGCTCGGCCGCTGGGGCGAGGTGTGGCGCCGCTTCGTCACCCCCCGCTTCCGCCGGCCGGAGGCGCTGGAGGCCCGTACGGCCCCCGAGGACGACCCGGCCCAGTGGAACGAACTGCGCGCCGCCGGGGCCGCCGACGCCGCCGAGCGCCTCGCCGCCGAGGCCCGCTCCGGGCTGATGCGGGACGTCGACCATGCCCGGATCCTCCGTGCCTGGCAGGGCGTCCGCACCGGACGGCACAGCCTCGCCACGTTCAGCGGCGCCGTGCTCAAGGACGGTGCCGCCGCGTGCCTGCACCCCTCCGGGGAGCGCGACCTGCCCGCCCGGCTCGCCCGGCACGACCTCGTCACCGGACAGGTGCGGCTGGGGACCACCGTGGACGACGCCCGCAACCCGTACGCCTACCGCGGCACCGGGCTGGCCCTCGGGCCCGACCTGCTCGGCACCTCGCTCGTGGCCGTCGGCCCGGCCGGTTCCGGCAAGACCGGGACGGTCGTCCGCCCCCTCGCCGAGTCGCTCTGTCTGCACGCCCTCGCCGGGCGTGCCGCCGTGGTCGTCGTCGGGGCGGCCGGCGCGGGGCTCGGACCGGCCGACGCGTATGACGTGGTCGTACGGATCGGGAACCAGGACTCCGAGTACGACCTCGATCTGTACGGCGGCAGCACCGACCCGGACGAGGCCGCTGCCGTGCTCGCCGAGGCGCTCGTCGGGGATCTCGCCGATCCGCATCCCGGCAGCGACAGCCGCCGCTCCACCACCGTCCTCGCCCAGCTGCTCGGGCCGTTCCGGGCCGTGCACGGGCGTTTCCCCTCCGTGCCCGAGCTGCGGCAGCTGCTCGACGGCGCGCCGGGGCCGTTCGCCGAGCTGCGGCAGGGGCTCCACGAGGCCGGGCAGGAGTCGCTGCTGCGGGAGCTCGACGCCCGGGAGCGGCAGATGGGGCAGCCCGGGGACGTCGCCGGGGTGCTGGGCGACCGTGTCGCGCTGCTCGACCGGCCCGCCTTCGCCGGGTTCTTCGACACCTCCGGGCAGTCCCGGCCCTTCACGCTCAAGGCCCTCGACCACCCGGTGCGGGTGCGCATCGACCTGCCCCAGCGCGGGCACGCCGACGCCTCGCGGATGCTGGCCCGGCTCGTGCTCGCGCAGTTCACGGCGAGTGTCGCCGTACGCGAGGACCGGTCGCTGTTCGCGTGCCTGCTGCTGGACGACGCGACCGGGGTGGTGACGCCCGAGGCCGTGCGGGGCATCCAGCGGCTGCGGTCCGGCAACGCCGGAGTCGTGCTCACCCTGCGGACCCTGGACGACGTGGCCCGGCCGCTGCGGGGGCCGCTGCTCGGGGCCACCGGATGCCGGATGGCGCTGGCGGGGCTCACGCCGTGGGACGGGCAGGACTTCGCCGAGGTCTGGGGCAAGGAGTGGACCGAGGCCCGCGACGTCACCGACCGGCAGATCATCGCGGAGACCCCGGCGGGCAAGGCCGTGCACATGCTGCGCCGGGTGATCACCGGCAAGGCGCCGACCGCGCGGGCGGTGACCGTGCGGCAGGTCGAGCGGGAGCGCTGGTCCGCCTCCGAGCTGGCGCACGGCGTGCCGGCGGGGCACGCGGTGCTGTCGCTGACCGACGTCAAGGGTGAACACGCGCCACCGCTGCTGGTGGATCTGCGGGGCTGACCCCTTTCCAGCCGTGCGGGTACGCGGGGATCGTACGGTGAGGCAGAATCGTCACAGGTCGTTCATACGCTGCGGCCAAAAGACCACAGAGATCACACAGCCCTGACGCAGAAGGCCTCATGCCCCCGACGCTCGCCTCGCTCGTCCACCACTCCGCGCTGAAGCTGACCGTGCGGGCAGGCGAACACCGCCTCGACGTGCCGGTGCGCTGGGCGCACCCCAGTGAGCTCGCCGACCCCGTGCCCTACATGGAGGGCGGGGAACTGCTGCTGATCACCGCGCTCAAGCTGGACGCCGAAGACCCGGAGGCCATGCGCCGCTACGTGCGGCGGCTGGCCGGGGCCGGAGTGGCGGGGCTCGGCTTCGCCGTCGGCGTCAACTACGAGGAAATCCCCAAGGCGCTCGTCGACGCGGCCGAGGAGGAGGGCCTGCCGCTGCTGGAGGTGCCGCGCCGCACCCCGTTCCTCGCCATCAGCAAGGCCGTGTCCGCCGCGATCGCCGCCGACCAGTACCGGGCCGTCACCGCCGGGTTCGCCGCCCAGCGCGAGCTGACCCGGCAGGCCCAGACCGGCGGCCCGGAGGGGCTGCTGGCCGCGCTGGCCTCGCAGGTCGACGGATGGGCGGCGTTGTACGACGCCTCGGGCGCGGTCGTCGCCGCGGCACCGGAGTGGGCGGGGCGGCGCGCCGCGCGGCTCACCGGTGACGTGCAGAAGCTGCGGGACCGCCCCGCGCCCGCCTCCTCCGTGGTCGGCGGGCCGGAGAACGAGGACCGCGTCGAGCTGCACACCATCGGCACCGGCCGGCGGCCCCGGGCGGCCCTCGCCGTCGGTACGGCCGCCGCCCCGGGCACCGCCGAGCGCTACGCCGTCCACTCGGCCATCGCGCTGCTGACCCTCACCACGGAACGCTCCCGGTCCCTCCAGGCGGCCGAGCAGCGGGTCGGTGCGGCGGTGCTGCGCATGCTGCTGGCCGGGGAGCCGGACCATGCCCGCGCGGTCGCCGGGGACCTGTACGGCGAACTGCTGGACGCGCCGTTCCGGATGATGGTCGCGGAGCGGGTGCCGGTGTCGGCGTCGGCCGCGCTGGCCCGGGCCGAGGCACGCAACGGCGCTCCGCCCGTCGAGCGGCCCTCGGCCGCAGCGCTCGCCGCGGCCGACACCGGCGGTGACCCCCTCGCGGCGCTCGCCGACGTCGTGGAGTCCGCGGCGGCCCGGGCCGGTGAGGCCGTGCTGGTGGTGCCGGAGGGGGAGCGGCTGGTGGTGCTGGCCGCGGACGGCGGTGCCGCCGCGGCGGCCTGCGGGGAGTACGCGGCCGCCCTGGAGACGGCCCGGGCCGGCATACGCGAGAAGGTGCCGGGCGGTGAGGACGACGAACTGGTCGTGGGCCTGTCGGCACCGGCCGGGCCGATCGCCGCGTCCGCCGCGTACAAGCAGGCCCGGCAGGCGCTGTCGGTGGCGCGGCGGCGCGGACGCGTCCTCGTGGAGCACGAGCAGATGGCGGCCGGATCGGTGCTGCCGCTGCTGGCGGACGACGCGGTGCGGGCGTTCGCCGACGGGATACTGCGGCCGCTGAACGAGCACGACGCCACCGGCCGCGGTGACCTCGTCGCCTCCCTGCGCGCCTGGCTGTCCAAGCACGGCCAGTGGGACGCGGCGGCGGCCGAACTCGGCGTCCACCGCCACACCCTGCGCTACCGCATGCGCCGGGTCGAGGAGATCCTGGGCCGCTCCCTGGACGACCCGGACGTCCGGATGGAGCTCTGGCTCGCCCTGAAGGCGACCACCACCGAGTAGCCAAACCGGAGTGTCCGCGTCCCTCACTGCTACGACCCGGACAAACGCCCTTCGGCCACCTCGCGCCTACCGTTGGTCCCGTAGCAGAGGATCACCCCAACGCCGAAGGGCCGGAACCCCTATGCCAAAGAACAATGTGGCGGCCACCTACGCCTTCTGGCTCGCCGGCCGCCAGGCCACCGGCGAGGACACCTTCGACGTCACATCCCCGTGGGACGGGCGGCTCGTCGGCGAGGTGAGTGTGCCGACGGACGCGCAGGTCGAGGAGGCCGTGGCCGCCGCGCACGCCGTTGTGGACGAGTTCGCCGCCACCCCCGCCCACGTCCGGGCCGCCGCCCTCGACCACGTCAGCAAGCGCCTGGCCGAGCGCACCGAGGAGATCGCGCAGCTGATCTCCGCCGAGAACGGCAAGCCCCTGAAGTGGGCGCGCGGCGAGGTCGGACGGGCCGTGTCCGTGTTCCGGTTCGCGGCCGAGGAGGCCCGGCGGTTCAACGGCGGCGAGGCCCAGCGGCTCGACACCGACCTCGGCGGCCAGGGCCGGCTCGCCCTCACCCGCCGCTTCCCGAAGGGCGTCGTGCTCGGCATCGCGCCCTTCAACTTCCCGCTGAACCTCTGCGCCCACAAGATCGCCCCGGCCATCGCCGCCGGCGCCCCGATCATCCTGAAGCCGGCTCCGGCGACCCCGCTGTCCGGCCTGATCATCGGCGAGCTGCTGGCCGAGACGGAGCTGCCGGCGGGCTCCTGGAGCATCCTGCCGGTCGCCAACGACAAGATGCCGGCCCTGGTGCAGGACGAGCGGCTGCCCGTCATCTCCTTCACCGGTTCCGAGAAGGTCGGCTACGCGATCATGGACTCGGTGCCGCGCAAGCACTGCACCCTGGAGCTGGGCGGCAACGGCGCGGCCGTCGTCCTCGCCGACTGGGCGAGCGACGAGGACCTGGAGTGGGCGGCGAACCGCATCGCCACCTTCTCCAACTACCAGGGCGGCCAGTCCTGCATCTCCGTGCAGCGGGTCATCGCCGACGCCTCGGTGTACGACCGGCTCCTGCCGCGCGTCGTCGCCGCCGTCGAGGCCCAGGTCACCGGCGATCCGAGCGACGACAAGACGGACGTCGGCCCGCTGGTCAGCGAGGACGCCGCCCGGCGCGTGGAGACGTGGGTCCAGGAGGCCGTGGACGCCGGGGCCCGGCTGCTCACCGGCGGAAAGCGCGACGGCGCCTCCTACGCGCCGACCGTCCTGGCCGAGGTCCCCGCCGACGTCACGCTCTCCTGCGAGGAGGTCTTCGGGCCGGTCCTCACCGTGCAGAAGGCGGACGGCGAGGCCGCGGCCTTCGCCGCCGTCAACGACTCCAAGTACGGCCTCCAGGCGGGTGTGTTCACCCACGACCTGCAGACCGCCTTCCGCGCCCACCGCGCCCTGGAGGTCGGCGGCGTGGTCATCGGTGACGTGCCGTCCTACCGCGCCGACCAGATGCCGTACGGCGGCGTCAAGCAGTCCGGCGTGGGCCGCGAGGGCGTGCGGTTCGCCATGGAGGACTACACGTACGAGCGGGTGCTGGTCCTCACCGGCATCGACCTCTAGTCCACCCTCTGGCTTATGGAAACCATTTTCATATAAGCTCTGCGAAGGGGCCCGGCACCGATGCCTTCCGGTGCCGGGCCCCTTCTTGGCGCCGGCCTGCTCCGGACCCTCAGCCGGAGAAGCCGACGTGCGCGAGCCGCAGCGGGCCGCGCAGCCTGAGGTGCACGTCGTGGACGCCCGCGGCGACGACGGACGCGCTCAGCGAGACGTAGTCGTAGGGGCCGGATGTGGGCACGGCGGTCGACAGCACCGCGAGTGCCGGGCCGCCGTCGAGGGACAGCTCGACCGAGCCCTCACCGGCCACTTCCACCGTCACGCCGGAGATGCCGCGTCCGAAGTCGCAGGCACGGTAGACCAGTTCGCCCGCCGCCGAGTCCACCGGCGTCACCGCGTCGCCCGACACCTTCGTCCGGTCGACGATCTCGATACCGCTGTGCTCGTCGAACCCGGCAGCGGGGAGGCCGTGCGCGACGACCGCGCGCGGCAGGGTCGGCTCACCGTCGAGCGTCAGGGTCGTCCGCAGCCGGACGTCCTCGCTGGACGCCCCGGCCAGCAGCTCGTACCCGCCCGGCTCAACGCGCCACCGGTCCTGGGCCACGTCCCAGAACCCGAAAGCGGTCAGCGGGACGTCGAAGGCCAGCTCGGCCGTCGCCCCCGGGGAAAGGGTGACACGGCGGTGGTCCAGCAGCTCGCGGCGCGGACGCGGCACGGACGCGCCGACGGCCCGGGTGTAGAGCTGGGCCACCTCGTCGGCCGTGACGTCACCGGTGTTGGTGACGGAGAAGGAGACCCGCACCGTCGCGTCCTCGACCCGGGCCGTCAGGTCGCCGTACGCGAACGACGCGTACGACAGGCCGTGCCCGAAGGGGAACAGGGGCGTCCCCTCGAAGTACAGGTACGTCTGACGGGCGCCGATCACGTCGTAGTCGAGCAGGCCGGGCAGGTCGGCGTCGTCGGCGTACCAGGTCTGCGGGAGGCGCCCGGCGGGGGAGACGTCACCGGCCAGGACACGGGCCAGGGCGGTGCCTGCCGCCTGGCCGCTGTGCGCGGTCCACAGCACCGCCGGGAGCCCGGCGGGGTCGACGGCGTACGGGTAGGCGGAGACCAGCGCCAGTACGGTCGCCGGGTTCGCCGCACGCGCGGCCCGCAACAGCCGCTCCTGGTGCGCGGGCAGTCGCAGGGTCGTACGGTCCTCGGTCTCGCGGCCGTTGATGTGCGGGTCGTTGCCCGCCACCACCACGACCACGTCGGCCTGGGCGGCGGCACGCGCCACCGTCTCCTCGCCGCGCTCGGCGACGACCAGCTCGAAGACCTCGGGATCTTCGTCGGCAACCTTCACGCCGTCGGCGGAGACACACACGTGCCGGCCCGTCCCCAGGTGCTTCAGGAGGTGTCCGTTCCCGTGCGGTTCCAGCCGGAACGTCTCCTGCACGATCCAGCCGCCCGGCTGGTCGGCGGAGGCGCGCAGGTAGCCGTCCTCGGCGACCGAGAGGTAGCGGCCGTCGGGGGCGCGCAGGGTCAGGACGCCCTCGCCCCAGTCGACCAGTGCCAGCTCGGTGCCGGTCGCGTGGGTGGTGAGCGCGGGCAGGTCGGTGCGGCCCGCGAGCAGTGCCGGGTCGAGCGCGCCCTCGGCGCCGCGCACCTCGTCGGGGGCCTCCTCGGCCACCGGCACGTGCAGGAACGCACCCGCGGAGGTCTTCAGCCGGACCCGGTCCACGCCCTCCGCGAACTCCACCCGCTGCGCGCCGAACCGCTCGTACAGGCCCTCCAGCGGGGTCGAGCGGTGCAGGAGCGTGCCGCTGTACCAGTCGAGCTTGCACTCGTCGGCGAGCAGCCCGACCACCGCGATGCGGGTGCCCGGGGCGAGGGGCAGCACCCCGTCGTTCCTGAGCAGCACGATCGCCTGCTCGGCGGCCTCCTGGGCGAGGGCGCGGTGCGCCGGGGTGTCGAACTCGCCGGTCGCGTCGTGCGGGTCGTACTCCGGGTCGAACTCGCCGAGCCGGAAGCGGACCGAGAGCTGGCGGCGGACGGCCGTGTCGAGATCGGCCTCGGTCAGCAGACCGCGTGCCAGGGCGCCGCGCAGCCGTCCGGTCATCTGCGAGGAGTCCGTGCCGTGGTCGGTGAAGCTGTCGACGCCCGCGACGAGGGAGGCGGCGGTGGCCTCCTCATGGGTGTCGAAGTAGTGCTCGGAGTCGACCAGGTTGCTCGGCGCCCCCGCGTCCGAGCAGACCAGCAGGTCCTCTTCGGTCCAGGTCCGCAGATGCTCGGACAGGTACGGGGAGACGTGGTTGGGGCGGCCGTTGACCAGGTTGTACGCCGGCATCACCCCGGCCACCGCGCCCGCCTCGACCGTCTCGCGGAAGGCCCGCAGATCGTACTCGTGCAGCACGCGCGGGCGCACCGAGCTCGACGTCGTGGAGCGGTCCGTCTCGTTGTTGTGGGCCAGCCAGTGCTTCAGCACGGGCGCGGTGCGCCAGTAGGTGGGGTGGTCGCCGCGCAGGCCGCGCGTGTAGGCCGTGGCGATCGCCGAGGTGAGCTTCGGGTCCTCCGAGTAGCCCTCCTCGTTGCGGCCCCACAGGGGGTGGCGCAGCAGGTTGACCGTCGGTGCCCAGACGTTGAGGCCGACCCGGTCGTCCTTGGCGCGCATCGCGCGGATCTCCTTGGACACCGCGTCGCCGACGCGCCGCACCAGCTCCGGGTTCCAGGTGGCGCCGAGGCCGACCGCCTGCGGGAACGACGTCGCCGGGCCCATCCACGCCACGCCGTGCAGGGCCTCCTGGCCGGTGCGGAAGGCGGCGACCCCGAGCCGCTCGACCGCGGGCGCGAACTGGTGCAGGAAAGCGGTCTTCTCCTCGACCGTCAGCCGCGACAGGAGGTCGTCGATCCGCTTGGCGAACGACAGGCGCGGATCGCGGAACGGCGGCATGGGCGGCGTGTGTGCGGTCACGTGGGAATCCCTTTGCGATGGAGCGGCAAGGCTCTTTCGAAGCGCTTCGATGCTCGATCGGCACAGGGGTGGGTGTCAAGACACCCCGGCGCAACAACTCCGAGCTTCGGGGTGCCATACCAACGCCCCGCTGGAGCCGTACGTGCTCGTGCACACCTCGGAGGAATCTTGGAATCGCCCCTTGTGCACCCCTGGGTGTTCACTTAACCTCGCAGCAACATCGAAGCGCTTCGACTGTGAAGTCCGCCACCCGGTGGTGCACCTTCCGCGTCACGCGTCGGAGTATCGCTTCGGCTCAGCCAGTTCCACTCGAGACACCGCAGCCGACGGCCCTCCGCCGGGTGTCCTGGTGCGCCATGAAGGGTTGACGCAATGACGCCGAACGCCGCCTCCTCCGGACCGAGCCGGAGAAGTTTCCTCGCCTCCACGGCGGTCGCCACCGCAGCCGTGGCCGGCGGGGTACCGCTGCTCGCCGCCTGCGGCGGGTCGGACAGCGGCTCGAAGGACGGGACGACGTCGGGCAAGGCCGCGGACAAGCTGCTCCCGGCGTTCGTCGCCAGCACGGTCGCCAAGCCGGACCTGCCCTCGAAGAACGGTTCGGCTTCCGGATACACCGGCAAGGTCGACCTCGCGGGGCTTTCCACGTCGGTCCCGGACAAGCTCGGTACCGGCGCCCCCTTCAAGGTCATGTCCCCGTTCTGGGGGTCCCCGCCGAAGGCCGGCTGCGCCTACTACAAGGCGCTCGACGCTGCGGCGGGCACCAAGGTCACCTGGCAGAACCAGGACGGCAACACCTACGGCCAGAAGCTCGGCGCCGTCCTCGCCTCCAGCTCCATACCCGACATGGTGGTCGTGCCCGGCTGGGAACTGGTCGGCAAGATCGCGAACGCGGTCACCGCGAAGTTCATGGACCTGGGCCCCTACCTGGCGGGCGACAAGGTCAAGAAGTACCCGAACCTGGCCGCGATACCGTCCGACGCCTGGCGCATGGGCATCTTCGGCGGCGCACTGCGCGGGATCCCGATGCCGGCCGCCACCGCGAACTGGATCACGCCCTTGTACCGCAAGGACCTCTTCGACAAGAAGGGCTACGCGGTACCCAAGTCGCCCGACGAGTTCATGAGCTGGGCCAAGGAGGCCACCAGCTCCAAGGCCAAGGTGTGGGCCTGCGGTGACATGACCTGGTCGGCGTGGAGCATTTTCGGCGTCCGCGGCTCCGGGACGATCGGCTGGGACACCGGATCCGACGGCAAGCTGACCTACCGCGTCGAGCAGCCCGAGTACCTGGAAGCCCTGGAGTGGGTCCGCAAGCTGTTCGACGCGGGCGTGGTCCACCCCGACGACAAGGCACGCTCGGGCGACGCGGGCCAGCGCTTCGCCGCCGGGCAGATCCTGGTCTGGAACACCAACATCGCCGACTGGTACGGAAAGGCCGCCGAACAGGCCCAGTCCAACCCGGACCTCCAGATCGACGCCATCGACCTCTTCGGCGCGGACGGCGGCAACCCGACGCTGTACGCGTCCCAGCCCGCCACCATCTGGTCGCTGATCCGCAAGGGCGCCTCGAAGGCGACGATCGAGAACGCGCTGGCCGCCGCAAACTTCTCCGCCGCGCCCTACGGCACCAAGGAGCGGATGCTCGTCGACTACGGCGTCGAGGGCACCCACTACACGGTCAAGGACGGCGTCCCGGTCAAGAACGACCTGGGCAACTCCGAAGTGCTCAACGCCTGGGTGATGCTGGCCGCGCCGGCCGCCTACTACGCCCACCCCGACCTCCCGGACATCGCCCGCAAGCAGGTCGAGTGGCAGCAGCGGATGGGGGCCTTCATGAAGAAGACCTCCACCTTCGGCATGAACATCGTCGAGCCGTCCCGCTACGCCAACCTCTCCAGCCAGTTCGAGCAGCTGGAGATCGACTACGTGCGCGGCAACAAGAAGCTGTCCGACGTCCAGCAGGCCATCTCCACCTGGAAGTCCTCCGGCGGCGACAAGCTGCGCGACTGGTACAAGGAGCTCATCGACAAGAACGGCAGCGGTAACTGATGTCTCTCACGGCCGGGAGCAGGCCCGACGGGACTCGTCCTCCCGCGGCCGTCGAGGAGCCGACGGTCGCGGTCGCCACGGCGGTGGCGAAGGACGGGGTGCCGCACAAGGCGGGCAAGGCGGGCAAGGCGGGCAAGGTCCACTGGCGGATCCGCCTGCGCCGGGACCGCGCGCTCATCCTGATGACCTTGCCCGTCATCGTGCTGCTTTTGATCTTCAACTACGTCCCGTTGCTCGGCAACGTCGTCGCCTTCCAGGACTACGATCCATACGCCTCCAGCAACGGCGTCACGGCGATCTTCCACAGTCCCTGGGTCGGCGTGGAGCAGTTCGCGCGGATGGTCGACGACCCGCTGTTCTGGAGCGCCACGAAGAACACCCTCGTGCTGTTCTCGCTCCAGCTGGTGCTGTTCTTCCCGATCCCCATCGCCCTCGCGCTGCTCATCAACAGCGTGATCAGGCCCCGGGTGCGGGCGGTGGCGCAGGCGATCATGTATCTGCCGCACTTCTTCTCATGGGTCCTCGTGGTCACCGTCTTCCAGCAGATGTTCGGCGGCGCGGGCATCATCGCCCAGACCCTGGAGGACCACGGCTGGAGCGGCTTCGACCTGATGACCAACGCGGACCTGTTCAAGTACCTGGTCACCGCGCAGGCCGTGTGGAAGGACGCCGGCTGGGGGATCATCGTCTTCCTCGCCGCGCTGGCCGCCGTCAGCACCGACCTCTACGAGGCCGCCGCCATGGACGGCGCGGGACGCTGGCGGCGCATGTGGCACGTGACGCTGCCCGCGCTGCGCCCGGTGATCGCGCTGCTGCTGGTGCTGCGGGTGGGCGACGCGCTGAGCGTCGGATTCGAGCAGTTCCTGCTCCAGCGGGACGCGGTCGGCGCGGGGGCCAGCGAGGTCCTCGACACCTACGTGTGGAACATGGGTATCCAGAACGGCGACTTCAGCTACGCGGCCGCGGTCGGCCTCGTCAAGGGCGCCATCGGAGTCTGTCTCGTCCTGGGCGCGAACAAGTTCGCACACCTGCTGGGCGAGCAGGGGGTGTACAAGAAATGAGCCTCAACACGCAGCTCGTCCGCAGCCTCAAGGCTCCCGCCCGCCCCGTGTGGGAGGAGCCGCCCAGCAAGGCCGGAATCACCGCCAAGAGCGGCTTCCTCCTGCTGTGCTGCCTGGCGGTGCTCGGACCGCTGTGGATCGTGATCGTCACCAGCCTCTCCCCGAAGCCGGTGATCGACCGGGTCGGCGGTCTGGTCGTGATCCCCCAGGGCATCACCTTCGTCAACTACACCGAACTGCTCAGCGGCGGCCAGGTCAGCCGGGCGATCATGGTCTCGGTCGGGGTCACGCTCTTCGGCACGCTGTTCTCGATGGCGGTGTCGGTGCTCGCGGCCTACGGCCTGTCCCGGCCGGGCAGTCTGGGCCACCGGTTCTTCCTGATGACCATGATGGCGACCATGTTCTTCGGGGCCGGCCTCATCCCGACGTACCTTCTGGTGCAGTCGCTGGGCCTCACCGACACCTACCTGTCGCTGGTCCTGCCGAGCGCGGTCAGTGTCTTCAACATCCTCGTCCTGCGGGCCTTCTTCATGGGCATCTCGCCCGAACTCACCGAGTCCGCCCGCATCGACGGGGCCGGTGACCTGCGCATCCTGCTCACCATCATCATGCCGCTGTCACGGGCGGTGCTGGCGGTCATCTCCCTGTTCTACGCGGTGGGGTACTGGAGCGCCTGGTTCAACGCCTCCATCTACCTCACCGACCAGGAGATGATGCCGCTGCAGAACGTGCTCATCCAGCTGGTCCAGAAGAACACCGAGGCGCCGACCGGTCTTCAGCAGGCGGTTCGTACCGGGCAACTCTCCGCCCTGGGCCTGCAGATGGCCGTCATGGTCCTCGCGCTGATTCCCGTCGCGGTCGCCTCTCCCTTCGTCCAGCGGCACTTCAAGAAAGGCATGCTCACCGGAGCCATCAAGGGCTGAGACCTCATGGCCGAGTTCTCGCCGTAGGGCTTTCGGTCTGTGTGTCGAGCGCGGCTGCGCCGTGGTCGATCGCGCGGTTCCCCGCGTCCCCAAGAAAAGGGCATCCACCCCTCCCTGTTCTGCAAGAACCGAGGTATGTCATGAGCACGTTCCACCTCAGCAGACGTTCCGTGCTGGCCGGGACCGCCGCCGTCGCCGCGGTCGTCTCCCTCCCGGTCACTCAGGGGCACGCCGCCGCCGTCCCGCCCGCGGCCGCCGCGAAGAGCGGATATCGCTGGCGCAACGCCGTCCAGGGCGGCACCGGGTTCGTCACCGGGGTGCTGTTCCACCCGTCGGTCAGGGGACTCGCCTACCTCCGCACCGACATCGGCGGCGCCTACCGCTGGGACGACCGGACCGACCGGTGGACGCCGCTGACCGACCACATCGGCTGGGACGACTGGAACCTGCTCGGCGTCGAGGCCATGGCCGTCGACCCCGCCCATCCGAACCGGCTGTACCTCTCCCTCGGCACATACGCGCAGTCCTGGGCCGGCAACGGGGCCGTGCTGCGCTCCGAGGACCGGGGCGCCACCTGGAAGCGCACCGACCTGACCGTCAAGCTCGGGGCCAACGAAGACGGCCGCGGGTGCGGCGAGCGGCTCCTCGTCGACCCCCGGGACGGCGACACCCTGTGGCTGGGCACCCGGCACGACGGGCTGCTCAAGTCGACCGACCGTGGCGCGACGTTCAAGGCCGTGAGTTTCCCGGCCGCCCCCAGCGCCACCGGCCAGGGCGTCACCCTCCTCGTCGCGGCGGGCCGTACGGTCTACGCCGGCTGGGGCGACTCCGACGGCACGTCCGCGAACCTCTACAGAACCGCCGACGGCACCACCTGGGAGGCCGTCCCCGGGCAGCCCGCCGGCACCGCCGCCCGGGTGCCGGTCCGGGCCGCGTACGACAAGCACACGCGCGAGCTGTACGTGACGTACGCCGACGCCCCCGGACCCAACGGCCAGTCCGACGGCAGCGTGCACAAGCTGCGTACGACGAACGGGAAGTGGACCGAGGTCACCCCGGTGAAGCCCGGCGGCGCGACCGGCGACGGCGGAACCGACTCCTTCGGCTACGGCGGTTGCGCCGTGGACGCCCGTCGCCCCGGGACCGTCGTCGTCTCCACCAACAACCGCTGGTCGCTGATCGACACCCTGTACCGCACCACCGACGGCGGCCGCACCTGGAAGTCCCTGAAGGACAAGGCCGTTCTCGACGTCTCCGAGACGCCCTACCTCACCTTCGGCGCCGACGAGCCCAAGTTCGGCTGGTGGATCCAGGCCGTGGGACTCGACCCGTACGACTCCCGGCACATCGTCTACGGAACCGGCGCGACCCTCTACGGCACCCGCGACCTCAAGCGCTGGGCCCCGCAGATCCGCGGTGTGGAGGAGGCGTCCATACGGCAGCTGATCTCGCCCCCCACCGGTCAGGCGCACCTGCTCAGCGGCTCCGGGGACATCGGCGTGATGTACCACGAGCGGCTCACTGCGTCCCCGTCGCGCGGCATGGCGTCGAACCCGGTGTTCGGCACGGCGACGGGCCTGTCGCTGGCCGCGGCCAAGCCGTCGTACGTCGTGCGGGCCGGGTGGGGCGACCACGGCAACGGCGCCTGGTCGGACGACGGAGGCAAGACCTGGGCACCGTTCGAGGCCCAGCCGGACGTCGCCAAGTCCGCACCGGGGCCGATCGCGGCCAACGCCGACGGCAGTGTGCTGCTGTGGTCCTTCGGCACGGCCAACCCGGGGTACCGCTCGGCCGACAACGGCGCAACCTGGGCGGAAGTCGCCTCCTTCCCCAAGGGCGCCACACCGCTCGCCGACCCGGTCGACCCGGCCCGCTTCTATGCCTTCGACACCACCACCGGCACGCTCCACGCCAGCACCGACGCCGGCCGGACCTTCACCGCACGGGCCACCGGCCTGAACTCGGGCGACACCGAGTTCCAGTTGACAGCCGCCCCCGGGCGCTCCGGCGACCTCTGGCTGAGCCTCAAGTGGAACGGGCTGTACCGCTCGACCGACGGCGGCGCGACCTTCACCAAGGTCGCAAGCTGCTGGGCCTCGTACACCCTCGGCTTCGGCAAGGCCGCCGAAGGCGCCTCCTACCCGGCGATCTACCTGGTCGGCTCCACCGAGACCATCACCGCCGTGTACCGCTCCGACGACGAGGCGAAGAGCTGGACGCGGATCAACGACGACCAGCACCAGTGGGGCTGGATCGGAGCCGCCGTCACCGGCGACCCGCGCGTCCACGGCCGCGTCTACATCGCCACCAACGGCCGCGGCGTGCAGTACGGGGAGCCCGCCTGATGACCGTAGGGAAACGGCCCGGCCTGAGCGAAGCGACCCGGGGCCGTCTCCTCTTCGGCGGGGACTACAACCCGGAGCAGTGGCCCGAGGAGACCTGGCACGAGGACGTCCGGCTGATGAAGGCCGCCGGCGTCAACTCGGTCACCCTCGGCGTCTTCTCCTGGTCGACGCTCGAACCGGAACCGGGCGCACGGCAGTTCGGCTGGCTGGACACGCTGATGGACCTGATGCACGACAGCGGCATCGGCGTCGTCCTCGCCACGCCCACCTCCTCGCCCCCGCCCTGGATGGGCCGGCTGCACCCCGACACCCTGCCCGTCACCGAGGACGGCCGCACCGAGTGGTGGGGCGGCCGGCAGCACTTCTCACACTCCAGCGCCACCTACCGGCGCTACGCCGCCGCCATCACCGAGGACCTCGCCGCCCGCTACGGCGGCCACCCGGCCCTGACGATGTGGCACATCAACAACGAGTACTGCACCTTCGACTACGGCGACGAGGCCGCGACCGCCTTCCGCCGCTGGCTGCGCGAGAAGTACGGCACGCTCGACGCCCTCAACGAGGCCTGGGGCACCGCCTTCTGGAGCCAGGGCTACGACACCTGGGACGGCATCCTGCCGCCCCGCCTGCCGCACTACATGCGCAACCCCGGCCAGGTCCTCGACTTCCGCCGCTTCACCTCCGACATGCTCCTGGAGTGTTACACCGCCGAGCGGGACATCGTCCGCCGGCACACCCCGCACCTGCCGGTCACCAGCAACTTCATGCCGCTGTGGTTCGGGCAGGACGCGTGGCGCTGGGCGGAGGAGGAGGACGTCGTCTCCGTCGACCTCTACCCCGACCCGCGCGACCCCCTCGGCGCGCAGAACGGCGCCCTGGTCCAGGACATGACCCGCTCCCAGGCGCGCGGGCCCTGGATGCTGATGGAGCAGGCAGCCGGGCCGGTCAACTGGCGGGGTGTGAACCACCCCAAGCCGCGCGGCCTCAACCGGCTGTGGTCCCTCCAGGCCGTGGCCCGGGGAGCCGACGCCGTCTGCTACTTCCAGTGGCGGCAGTCCCGGCAGGGCGCGGAGAAGTTCCACTCCGGCATGGTCAGTCACGCGGGGGAGGAGGGCCGGACGTACCAGGAGGTCAAGCGGCTCGGCGCCGACCTGGAGCGGATCGCGCCCGAGGTGACCGGCCGGCACCTCACCGCGGACGTCGCCGTCCTGCACGACTGGCACTCCTGGTGGGCCGGCGCCCAGGACGGCCGCCTGTCCGGTCAGGTGGAGTATCCGGACGTGCTGCGAGCCTGGCACCGGGCCCTGTGGCAGGCGCACCTCACCACCGACTTCGCCCACCCCGAGCACCACCTGACGTCGTACCCGCTGGTCGTCCTGCCCCAGCTGTACGCCCTCACCGACGCGGCGATCGACAACCTCCTCGCCTACGTACGGCAGGGCGGCACCCTCGTCTGCGGGTTCCAGACCGGCGTCGCCGACCAGGACGACCGCGTGCGCCCCGGCGGCATGGACGCCCGGCTGCGCGAACTGTTCGGCATCCGCACGCTGCACGAGTGGTGGCCGCTGGACGCGGGAGAGACCGTCGCCTGCGAGGGCTTCCGGGGCACGCTGTGGTCCGAGGAACTGGAAGGAGACGGCACCGCCGAGGAGACCGTCCCCTACAAGGGCGGCGAACTCGACGGACTGCCCGCCGTCCTGCGCAAGGGCCGGGCCTGGTACGTCTCCACGCTCCCGGAGCCCGAGGCGCTGCGCGGCCTGCTGGCCTCGATCGCCGGTGGCGTGGGCGTCCGGCCGGTGCTCGACAACCTCCCCGAACAGGTCGAGGCCGTGCGCCGGGGCGAAGTGCTGTTCGTGCTCAACCACGGCCGCGAGCCGGTGACCGTCGAGGTGCCCGGCACCCACCGCGACCTGCTGACCGGGACGGACGTCACCGACCGGGTCACCCTCGGCCGCTACGAGGTGGCGGTGCTCCGGCCATGACCGCCTCCGCCCCCGTCCACGGCACCTGGGAGCCGCACCCGGCCGCCCGCTGGGAGGACGCCTTCCTCAGCGGCAACGGCCGGCACGGCGCCCTGGTGTTCGGTGATCCGCACGCCGAGCGGGTCGTCGTCACGCACCACACCCTGGTGCGGCCGAACGGCCGGGACCCCCGCCCCCCGCAGCTCGCCGGCGACCTGGCCGGGCTCCAGGACCGCCTCCTGGCGGGGGACACGAGAGCCGCCGAGGACTTCACGGACGGCCGCCCGCTCCAGTGGGTGCAGCCCTTCCACCCCGCCTTCCAGGTCCGGCTGGACCGGCCCGCCGACGCCTGTCACGACTACCGCCGCGATGTCGACTTCACCACCGGCGTGGTGAGTGCGGCCTGTGCCGGCTGGACCAGCCGGGTCTTCGTCTCCCGCGCCGACGACGTGATTGTCCAGCACGTCAGCGGACCGGGCCTCACTCTCGACATCGACCTGGACCCCCGGCTGCCCGGCGCCCCCGCCGGACTGGGCATCGGCCACGGAGCCGTCCTCACCCCCGAGGGCGCCCTGCTCAGCCTGCGCGCCCGCTACCCGGACAGCGACCGGGCCTGCACCGGCGTCACCCAGGTCACCGTCACCGGGGGAACGACCACCCTCGTGCCCCCGCGCGTGCACATCGAGGGTGCCCGGTCCGTGCTGCTCCTCACCCGGGTGCACCGGCACACCGGCGAGCTCGACGTGGTCGCCGAGGGACGTGCCCTGCGCGACCTTCCGCCCGGGTTCGACGAGCTCCTCGACCGCCACCTCGCGCTCCACCGCACCGCCTACGAGCGCGTCACCCTCGACCTCGCCGCCGACCCCGCCGAACGGGCCCTGCCGGGCTCGGAGCTGCTGAAACAGCCCCGCAGCGCCGCCCTGCTGGAACGCCTCTTCGCGGCCGGGCGCTACCACCTGCTCTCCGCGAGCGGCCTCTTCCCGCCCCGCCTGACCGGACTGTGGACCGGCGACTGGAACACCGCCTGGTCGGGCGCGTTCACCAACGACGCCAACCTCAACCTCCAGACCGCCTCCGCCGCTGCCGCCGCCCTCCCCGAGGTCACCGAAGCCCACGCGAACCTGATCCGGCGACAGCTTCCCGACTGGCGCGACAACGCCCGCGCGATCTTCGGCGCCCGGGGCGTCGTCGCCCCCGCCCACACCGACGGCGAGTCCGGCCACTCCTACCACTACAACCGCGAGTACCCGCTGCACCTGTGGACCGCCGGCGCCGACTGGCTGCTCAAGCCGCTCGTCGACCACGACGACACCCACGCCGACCGTGACCCGCGCACCGCCGCCGCACTCGCCGAAGTCGCCCTGTTCTACGAGGACTTCCTCACCAGAACGGACGAGAACGGCGACCTCGTCGTCGTCCCCTCCTACTCACCCGAGAACCGGCCCGCCAACGCGAGCTGGGGCACGATCAACGCGGCCATGGACCTCTCCGCGGCCCGCCACGCCCTGCGCACGGCCGCCGCCTACCACCCCGGCCCCGACGCCGACCGCTGGAACGCCCTCGCCGACCGGCTCCCGCCGCACCGGATCAACGAGGACGGAGCCCTGGCCGAATGGGCCCGGCCGGGCCTGGACGACTCCTACGACCACCGCCACCTCAGCCACCTCTACGGCGTCTGGCCGCTCGACGAGATCACCCCCTACGACACCCCCGAACTCGCCGCCGCAGCGCACCGCGCCCTCGAACTGCGCGGCGCCGAGAACGACTCCGCGCACGGCCACCTCCACCACGCCCTCATCGCGGCCCGGCTCCGGGACGGCGACCGCGTCGCCCACGCCCTCGGCCAAGTCCTGGACGGCGACTTCTTCCACGCCTCCCTGATGAGCGCCCACTACCCCGGCCGTGACGTCTACAACGCCGACGCCGCGCACACCCTGCCCGCCGTGCTGATCGAGATGCTCGTCCAGTCGACCCCCGACCGGCTGGTCCTCCTGCCCGCGCTGCCGGCGGCCTGCCCCGAAGGCACTCTGCGCGGCGTGCGCACCCGGTTCGGGGCCGAGCTCGACCTCACCTGGACGCGGGACGGCGCCGGCGCCGTCATCAGGCCCGGCCGCACCCACCGCGTCGAACTGCGGACTTCCTCCGGCGCAGAATCCCTCCACCTCGTCGCCGGAGAAGACCACGTCCTCGTCCTGAGGGCGTGGTAGTTCCCCCCACCCCCCCCCAACCATGGAAGGGACACCATGGCATCACGCACGCTGAGCAGGGTCACCAAGGCCCTGCTGGCTCCCGCCCTGGCGCTCGGCGCCACCATCGGCCTCGCCTCCGCCCCCGCCTCCGCCGCCGTCTGGAACTCCTGCGACCAGTGGGGCCAGACCAACCTCAACGGCTACACCCTCTACAACAACATCTGGGGCGGCGGCGCCGGCAGCCAGTGCATCTGGGCCAACTCGGGCACCAACTGGGGCGTCTGGGCCAACCACCCCAACACCGGCGGCATCAAGTCCTACCCGAACCAGACGAAGGCGATCAACAAGTCGATCACCTCACTGGGCTCGCTCTCCAGCAGCTACAACGTCAGTGTCCCGTCGTCCGGCGCCTACAACACGTCGTACGACATCTGGGACACGGACCACGACTACGAGATCATGCTCTGGGTCAACAAGACCGGAGCCGTCGGCCCGATCGGCACCTCGCAGGGCAGCGTCAGCCTCGGCGGCCACTCCTGGAACGTCTTCAAGGGGACCAACGGCGCCAACGAGGTGTTCTCGTTCATCCGCACCTCCAACTCCAGCTCCGGCAACGTGAACATCCTGCCGATCCTGAAGTGGATCAAGGACACCAAGAAGTGGATGGGCAACGAGACGATCGGTGACGTGCAGTTCGGCTACGAGGTCACCTCGTCGTCCGGCGGGCTGAACTTCACCACCAACAACCTGACGGTCAGCAGCAGCTGATCCGTCGCGGGCGGGGGCCGGCCGTGCCGTCAGGCGCGGTCGACCTCGGCCCGCAGCACGTTGTACTCGGCGAAGGCCGACTCGACCGCGTCGCGAGCCAGTCCGTAGCGGGACAGGTCGTAGGTGTGCTTGCGGGCGCCCTTGGGGCGGGCGACGGCCGCCGGGAGCCGGGCCGCGTCGGCCTCGGTCCACGGGGCGCCGACAGCGGCGTAGAGCTTCGGGGCGCCGGTCACGGGATCCGAGCCCAGCCAGGAGTAGGGGGCGTCCACCAGCTGCTGCGCCGGGATGGCGGCCCGGGCAGCGAGACCGCGCGTCATGGCCCGGCTCAGCAGGCCCAGCCAGGTGGCGCCGATGCCGGCCAGGTCGACGGGGCGGGTGCTGACGGCCATGCCGTGCTCGATCAGGGAGCAGAAGGACGCCACGACGGTCACCGGGTCGCGGTGGCACCACACGATCGTCGCGTCGGGGAAGACCGTCAGCAGCGCGTCCAGGTTCTCCAGGTGCATGGGGGACTTCAGCATCCACCGCCGCCGCGGACGGCCGTACTGGAGCACCTGGTAGACCTGCTTGAGGTACCGGTAGTCGGCGACGAAGTCGCGCTCGCAGTGCCAGGCCAGATACTCGGGGATCCGGGCCTGGGAGAACGGCATCAGGGCGTGCGGCAGCGCGAACGTGCACTCCTCGGGGCCCTCGGCGGCCATCGCGTGGATGTCGCGGAAGCGCGGCGCGAACAGGTCGGTGCCCTGCACCATCCGGCGCCCGGCCGTGACGGCCCTGCGCCGCTGCCGGGGCGGCAGCTCCAGGTCGGGCGCGAGCAGTTCCCACAGCAGCGGGCAGCGGTGCTCGTCGGAGACCGCCAGCACCGAGTGCGTGACGGTGGTCGCGGTGCGGGGCAGCCCCACCACGAACACCGGCCTCTCGATGGGCTCCCGTTCGATCTCCGGATGTTCGGCGATCAGCCGCCGCACCCGCGCCCGGTTGGCGAGATGCCGCCGGACGTGCCCCTGCGCGGCCTGCCAGCCGACCGGGGTGAGGTGCTCGGCCTTCGCCCACCAGCCCAGCAGGGCCCGGAAGTCGTCGACGAACTCCCGGTCTCCCGGCGCCTCCCCGGCCTCCACCACGATGCGGTCGAAGATCCGGCCGGGGTCCCGACGGGAGCCGAAGGCGGGCCGCAGTGCCAGGTCGGCGAGGGCGAGGGCGAGCGGAGACGAGGACACGCGGGAAACCTACCCTCTTGAACTTGCCTTCAGTGGACGGAAGTTGGCCGATCAGGTGAAAGGGGGTGGCCGGAAGACCTCCATCGGTCCGGCCACCCCCTTCGACGCGGCTACTCCGCTACAGGCAGTCGCGCCCCGTCCCGCAGGAACAGCGGGATACGGTCCAGCGGGGCGTCGACCGTCACGGCCCGGCCGCCCTCGTACGTCTCACCCGTCCACGCGTCCGTCCAGGTGGCCCCCGCCGGCAGGTACGCCGTGCGGGCGGTGGCGCCGGCCGTCAGCACCGGCGCGACCAGCAGGTCGGGGCCGAACAGGTAGGAGTCGTCGACCGACCAGGTCGCCTGGTCGTCCGGGAACTCCAGGAACAGCGGGCGCATCACCGGCAGGCCCTCCTCGTGCGCCGCCCGCATGACGTCCAGCACATACGGCTTCAGCCGCTCGCGCAGCCGCAGGTACCGCTCCAGGATCGCCCCGGCCTCCTCGCCGTACGACCACACCTCGTTCGGGCCGCCCGTCATCTCCGGGCCCAGGGGCATGCCCGGGTCGCGGAAGCCGTGCAGCCGCATCAGCGGGGACAGCGTGCCGAACTGGAACCAGCGGACCATCACCTCCCGGTACGCCGGGTCGTCCGGGTCGCCGCCGTGGAAGCCGCCGATGTCGGTGTTCCACCACGGGATGCCCGACAGGGCCGTGTTCAGACCGGCCGCGATCTGACGGCGCAGGGTCGGGAAGTCGGTGCCGATGTCACCGGACCACAGGGCGGCGCCGTAGCGCTGACTGCCCGCCCAGGCCGAGCGGTTGAGGGTGACGATCTCCTCCTCGCCGGTGGCGAGGAGGCCCTCGTAGAACGTGCGGGCGTTCTCCGCCGGGTAGGCGTTGCCGACCTCCAGGCCGGGGCCCGTCCAGTAGCGCAGGTTCTCCTGGAAGCCGGGCTTCAGCTCCGGCTCGCAGGCGTCCAGCCAGAACGCCGTGATGCCGTACGGGTCGAGGTAGTTCTCCTTCACCCTCGACCACACGAACTCCCGTGCCTCCGGGTTGGTGGCGTCGTAGAAGGACACCTGGACCGTGGAGGCGACCTCCTTGTCCGGCCAGTCGGCGTGCGCCATCGGCCCGTACTGGGTGCCGATGAACCAGCCGCGTTGCTCCAGGACCGGGTGGTTCTCGCTCAGCGGCGACACCGACGGCCAGACGCTGACCACCAGCTTGATGCCGAGCTCCTCCAGTTCCCGCACCATCGCCGCCGGGTCCGGCCACTCCTTCGGGTCGAACTTCCAGTCGCCGAGGTGCGTCCAGTGGAAGAAGTCGCAGACGATCGCCGAGATGGGCAGGCCCCGCCGCTTGTACTCGCGGGCCACCGCCATGAGTTCGTCCTGGGTGCGGTAGCGCAGCTTGCACTGCCAGAAGCCCGCCGCCCACTCGGGCAGCATCGGACTGCGGCCGGTCACCGCGGTGTAGCGGCGCTGGCCGTCGGCCGGGTCCCCGGCGGTGATCCAGTAGTCGATCTGCCGTGCCGAGTCGGCGACCCACCGGGTGCCGTTGTGCGCCAGCTCCACGCGGCCGATCGCCGGGTTGTTCCACAGCAGGGTGTAACCACGGCTGGAGGTGAGCACCGGGATGCCGACCTCGGCGTTGCGCTGGACCAGGTCCAGCACCAGGCCCTTCTGGTCGAGACGCCCGTGCTGGTGCTGGCCGAGGCCGTACAGCTTCTCGTCGTCGTAGGCGGCGAAACGCTGCTCCAGGCGGTGGTGCCCGTTGCCGACGGCCGTGTAGAGGCGGGAGCCGGGCCACCAGAAGTGGGCGCGGTCCTCGGCGAGGATCTCGGCGGAGTCCTCCGTCCGCAGGAAGCGGATCAGGCCCTCTCCGTTCACCTCGACGGTGAGCGCGCCGACGGTCAGCTGCCCGCGCCCGTCCTCGATCTTCACCGTCGACGGCGTGGCGGGAGCCTCGTCGAGCAGCGCGCCCGGGAGTCCTTCGAGGACCGGGCCGCCGAGCCGGGCCCGCACCCGGACCGCGTCCGGGCCCCACGGTTCGATCCGGACGGTCTCCTGGCGACCGCTCCACTCCAGCGCGCCGTCCCGCTCGCGGAACGTGCCGACGGTGGGGGAGGACTGCGCCAGGCTCACCTGGGGCTGGATTTCAGCAGGCTGATTCACGTGGCGTGCTCCTGTGCTCCTGGAGGAGTGCAGACATGGGGGTGCCCTGAGAGGAGGGCGGTGTTCAGGAAGGGTGAGGGTGGGGGCCTACGGCCGGCTCGGCGCCGGCCCTGTGCTCCCCCGTACCGTCAGCTCGGGCGCGATCAGCACGACCTCGTCGGCGCCCCGCCCCTCGAGCTTGGCGACCAGGTGGTCCACGGCGTGCCGGCCCATCTCCTGCGCGGGAATGGCGACCGACGTGAGGCGCACCGAGGCCTGCATCGCGACCTGGTCGGGGCAGATCGCCACCACCGACACGTCCTCCGGCACGGCCCGGCCCTGCTGGCGCAGCAACGCGAGCAGCGGCTCCACCGCCGACTCGTTCTGCACGATGAGCCCCGAGGTGTCCGGGCGTTCGTCGAGGATCCGGGAGAGCGTCACCGACATCGCGTCGTACCCTCCCTCGCACGGCCGGTGCAGCAGCCGCACCCCCAGCTCCCGGGACCGGGACCGGAGCCCGTCCAGAGTGCGTTCGGCGAAGCCGGTGTGCCGCTCGTAGACGGCCGGAGCCTCCCCGATGACAGCGATGTCCTGGTGGCCCTGCTTGGCCAGGTGCTCCACGCACAGCGCGCCCGTCGCCCTGAAGTCCAGATCGACGCAGGTCAGGCCCGAGGTGTCGGCGGGCAGCCCGATCAGCACGGACGGCTGGTCCGTCGCGCGCAGCAGCGGCAGCCGTTCGTCCTCGAGCTCGACGTCCATGAGGATCATCCCGTCGGCGAGCCCGCTGCCCGCCACGCGGCGCACCGCGTCGGGGCCCTCCTCACCGGTGAGCAGCAGCACGTCGTAGCCGTGGGCGCGGGCGGAGGTCGCCACGGCGATGGCGATCTCCATCATCACGGGCACGTACATGTCCGTGCGCAGCGGGACCATCAGCGCGATGATGTTCGACTTGCTGCTGGCCAGGGCACGGGCCCCGGCGTTCGGGTGGTACCCGAGCTCGCGGATGCTCCGCTCGACCCGCTGCCGGGTGTTCGCGGAGATGGACCGCTTGCCGCTGAGGACATAGCTCACCGTGCTCGCCGAGACTCCGGCGTGCTGGGCGACCTCGGCGAGGGTGACCATCCAGCTCTCCAAGCTCTTTGTGAAGCGCTTCGACAATGCGCGTTGCTGATGAGGGTGAGTGAGGGTGGTTCGACAGTAGCTCCAGCAGGAGTGGGTGTCCATAGGTTGTCGAAGCGCTTCGATACGGATTTCCAGGAGCGCTCTCAGGTCGGGGAGCCGTCTCCGGGAGGGCACCTCGATGCAACACCGTCGTCAGGCGCGCGACAAGTGCCCGGCGCCCTCCGCCCCCTTCGGCTGAACGGACGCGCGAGGACTGGTGGGAGCGTCCGTATTCGGGTAACAACGATCCAGTAGCACTGGTCGGTAACGAAACGGTCCTCCATCTTCCTAGTTGCGGCGAGGTGCCCCTCATGTCCGCTTCCACCACCCCCTCTTCCCGTCCCGCCGTCACCGAGCGGGAGGCCCGTGAGGTGGCGGAGGCCGCCCGGGAACAGCACTGGCGCAAGCCCAGCTTCGCCAAGGAGCTGTTCCTCGGCCGCTTCCGGCTCGACCTCATCCACCCCCACCCCCTCCCTGACGACGAGGTGGCCCAGCGCGGCGAGGAGTTCCTCGCCAAGCTCCGCGACTTCGTCGAGACGAAGGTCGACGGGGCCCTCATCGAGCGTGAGGCCCGGATCCCCGACGAGGTGATCGACGGGCTGAAGGAGCTCGGCGCCTTCGGCATGAAGATCGACACCAAGTACGGCGGGCTCGGCCTCGGGCAGGTGTACTACAACAAGGCGCTCACCCTGGCCGGCTCTGCCAGCCCCGCGATCGGCGTGCTGCTCTCCGCGCACCAGTCGATCGGCGTGCCCCAGCCCCTGAAACTGTTCGGCACGCAGGAACAGCGCGAACGCTTCCTGCCGCGCTGTGCCCGCACGGACATCAGCGCCTTCCTGCTCACCGAACCCGACGTCGGCTCCGACCCGGCCCGCCTCGCCACCACGGCCATGCCCGACGGTGACGACTACGTCCTCGACGGCGTGAAGCTGTGGACCACCAACGGCGTCGTCGCCGACCTGCTCGTCGTCATGGCCCGGGTCCCGAAGAGCGAGGGCCACCGGGGCGGCATCACCGCCTTCGTCGTCGAGACGAACGCGCCGGGCGTCACCGTCGAGAACCGCAACGCCTTCATGGGGCTGCGCGGCATCGAGAACGGCGTCACCCGCTTCCACCAGGTCCGCGTCCCCGCCGCCAACCGTGTCGGCGAGGAGGGCCAGGGCCTCAAGATCGCCCTGACCACGCTCAACACCGGCCGGCTCTCCCTGCCCGCCTCCTGCGTCGCGGCCGGCAAGTGGTGCCTGAAGATCGCCCGGGAGTGGTCGGCGGCCCGCGAGCAGTGGGGCAAGCCCGTCGCGGACCACGAGGCGGTCGGCTCCAAGATCTCCTTCATCGCGGCCACCACCTTCGCCCTGGAGGCCGTGACGGACCTGGCCTCGCAGATGGCCGACGAGGACCGCAACGACATCCGCATCGAAGGCGCCCTCGCCAAGCTGTACGCCTCCGAGATGGCCTGGACGATGGCCGACGAACTCGTCCAGATCCGCGGCGGACGCGGCTTCGAGACGGCCGACTCCCTCCGTGCCCGCGGCGAGCGCGGCGTCCCCGCCGAGCAGCTCCTGCGCGACCTGCGCATCAACCGCATCTTCGAGGGCTCCACCGAGATCATGCACCTGCTGATCGCGCGCGAGGCCGTCGACGCCCACCTCTCGGTCGCCGGCGACCTCATCGACCCCGAGAAGTCCCTCGGCGACAAGGCGAAGGCGGGCGCCAACGCGGGCGTGTTCTACGCCAAGTGGCTGCCGAAACTGGTCGCGGGACCCGGCCAGCTCCCGGCCTCCTACAGCGAGTTCAAACACGAGGTGGATCTCTCCGGGCACCTGCGCTACGTCGAGCGCACCGCCCGCAAGCTCGCCCGCTCCACCTTCTACGCCATGTCCCGCTGGCAGGGCCGCATGGAGTCCAAGCAGGGCTTCCTCGGCCGGATCGTCGACATCGGCGCCGAACTGTTCGCCATGAGCGCCTCCTGTGTCCGGGCCGAACTGCTGCGCGGCCAGGGCGACCACGGCCGTGAGGCCTACCAGCTCGCCGACGTCTTCTGCCGCCAGGCCAGGATCCGCATCGAGGAGCTCTTCACCCGCCTGTGGACCAACACCGACGACCTCGACCGCAAGGTCGTCAAGGGCGTCCTGTCGGGCACGTACGAGTGGCTGGAGCAGGGCATCGTCGACCCGTCGGGCGAGGGCCCCTGGATCGCGGACGCGACACCGGGGCCGAGCCGGAAGGAGAACGTCCACCGGCCGATCCGCTGACCGAGCTCATGGGGGCGCGGCGTCGTGGAACCGCGCCCCCATGAGGGCAAGCGCCGTGGTCTCGTGCGCGTCCGTGAGGCGATGGCCGGTAACACACCCCCCGTGATAGGGATGCGCTGTCCTCACACACCGCCCTTACGGCAACAATGGAGCAATGAGCGACAGTCCAGCACCCCTCGCCGACCCGCACCTCGTCTACGACCCGGTCGCGGGCGACGGCCCGAAGGACGTGGTGATCCTCGGCTCCACCGGGTCCATCGGCACGCAGGCCATCGACCTCGTGCTGCGCAACCCCGACCGGTTCCGCGTCACCGGCCTCTCGGCCAACGGCGGCCGGGTCGCCCTCCTCGCCGAGCAGGCGTACCGGCTGCGCGTGCGCACCGTCGCGGTGGCCCGCGAGGACGTGGTACCGGCCCTGCGCGAGGCGCTCACCGCGCAGTACGGCACGAGCGAGCCGCTCCCCGAGATCCTCGCCGGGCCGGACGCCGCCACACAGCTCGCGGCCTCCGACTGCCACACCGTCCTGAACGGCATCACCGGCTCCATCGGCCTCGCCCCGACCCTGGCCGCCCTGGAGGCGGGCCGCACCCTCGCGCTCGCCAACAAGGAGTCGCTCATCGTGGGCGGCCCGCTGGTCAAGGCCCTCGCCAAGCCCGGGCAGATCATCCCGGTCGACTCCGAGCACGCCGCCCTCTTCCAGGCCGTGGCCGCCGGCACCCGCGCCGACGTCCGCAAGCTGGTGGTCACCGCCTCCGGCGGCCCGTTCCGCGGCCGTACGAAGGCCGAGCTCGCGAGCGTCACCGTCGAGGACGCCCTCGCCCACCCCACCTGGGCCATGGGCCCGGTCATCACGATCAACTCCGCGACCCTCGTCAACAAGGGCCTGGAGGTCATCGAGGCGCACCTCCTCTACGACATTCCCTTCGACCGCATTGAGGTCGTCGTGCATCCCCAGTCGTATGTCCACTCGATGGTTGAGTTCACGGATGGATCGACACTGGCCCAGGCGACCCCGCCCGACATGCGCGGGCCCATCGCCATCGGCCTCGGCTGGCCCGAGCGCGTGCCCGACGCGGCACCCACCTTCGACTGGAGCAAGGCCTCGACCTGGGAGTTCTTCCCGCTCGACAACGAGGCCTTCCCCTCAGTGAACCTCGCCCGGCACGTGGGCGAGCTCGCGGGCACCGCCCCGGCGGTGTTCAATGCGGCCAACGAGGAGTGCGTGGAGGCGTTCCGCCAGGGCGCACTGCCCTTCAACGGGATCATGGACACCGTCACCCGGGTCGTCGAGGAGCACGGCACGCCGCGTACGGGAACCTCACTCACCGTGTCGGACGTCCTCGAAGCGGAGACCTGGGCGCGGACCCGGGCCCGGCAACTGGCGGCACAGACGGCGGAGGCCCGTGCATGACGACCCTGATGTTCATCCTCGGCATAGTCCTCTTCGCGGTCGGCCTGCTGTTCTCGATCGCGTGGCACGAGCTGGGGCACCTGTCCACCGCCAAGCTCTTCGGCATCCGCGTGCCGCAGTACATGGTCGGCTTCGGCCCCACCCTCTTCTCGCGCAACAAGGGCGAGACGGAGTACGGCATCAAGGCCATTCCGTTCGGCGGCTACATCCGCATGATCGGCATGTTCCCGCCCGGCCCCGACGGCCGCATGGAAGCCCGCTCCACCTCCCCCTGGCGCGGCATGATCGAGGACGCCCGCACCGCCGCCTACGAGGAGCTCAAGCCGGGCGACGAGAACCGCATGTTCTACACGCGCGCCCCCTGGAAGCGCGTGATCGTGATGTTCGCGGGCCCCTTCATGAACCTGGTCCTGGCGGTGGCGCTGTTCCTCACCGTCCTGATGGGCTTCGGCATCACCCAGCAGACCACCACGGTCAGCTCGGTCTCCCAGTGCGTCATCGCGCAGAACGAGAACCGGGACAAGTGCGAGAAGGGCGACCCGGCCGCCCCGGCCGCCGCCGCCGGGCTCAAGGCGGGCGACAAGATCGTCTCCTTCAACGGCGTCAGGACCGACGACTGGAACAAGCTGTCCGACCTGATCCGTGCCACCCCCGGCAAGGAGGTGCCGATCGTCGTCGACCGCAAGGGCCAGGACGTCACCCTGCACGCCACGATCGCCACCAACCAGGTCGCCAAGAAGGACTCCGGTGGCCAGATCGTCGAGGGTCAGTACGTCCAGGCGGGCTTCCTCGGCTTCAGCGCGGCCACCGGCGTGGTCAAGCAGGACTTCGGCGACTCCGTGACCTGGATGGGCGACCGGATCGGGGAGGCCGTCGACTCCCTCGCCGCCCTCCCCGGCAAGGTCCCGGCCCTGTGGAACGCGGCCTTCGACGGCGCCGAACGCGAGGCCGACTCCCCGATGGGCGTGGTCGGCGCGGCCCGCGTCGGCGGCGAGATCTTCACCCTCGACATCCCGCCCACCCAGCAGCTGGCCATGGCCCTGATGCTGGTCGCCGGCTTCAACCTCTCCCTGTTCCTGTTCAACATGCTCCCGCTGCTGCCGCTCGACGGCGGCCACATCGCGGGCGCGCTGTGGGAGTCGCTGCGCCGCAACACGGCCAAGGTGCTGCGCCGGCCGGACCCGGGCCCCTTCGACGTGGCGAAGCTCATGCCGGTCGCCTATGTCGTCGCCGGGATCTTCATCTGCTTCACGATCCTGGTCCTGATCGCCGACGTGGTTAACCCGGTGAGAATTTCCTAGTCATACGGTGTTCGTGGCGGCCCGGCACGCTTTTCGCCGGGCCGCCTCCCATCGAGTGGCACGGTGGGTGGGATGTGCCCGCGCCGAGGCATGTGCCGTAATCTCGAAGCTCGGAGCCCGCTGCTCACGGGACCGGACCTTGATCCACGACTTGGGGTTGCACAGCAGATGACTGCGATTTCTCTCGGCATGCCGTCCGTTCCGACCAAGCTCGCCGAGCGCCGGAAGAGCCGCCAGATCCAGGTCGGATCCGTGGCCGTCGGCGGAGACGCCCCTGTCTCGGTGCAGTCGATGACCACGACCCGCACGTCGGACATCGGCGCGACCCTCCAGCAGATCGCCGAACTCACCGCTTCGGGCTGCCAGATCGTCCGTGTCGCCTGCCCGACCCAGGACGACGCCGACGCCCTCGCGACCATCGCCCGCAAGTCGCAGCTCCCGGTCATCGCCGACATCCACTTCCAGCCCAAGTACGTCTTCGCCGCGATCGAGGCGGGCTGCGCCGCGGTCCGCGTGAACCCGGGCAACATCAAGCAGTTCGACGACAAGGTCAAGGAGATCGCCAAGGCGGCCCGTGACCACGGCACCCCGATCCGCATCGGCGTCAACGCCGGCTCCCTCGACCGGCGCCTCCTCCAGAAGTACGGCAAGGCGACCCCCGAGGCCCTCGTCGAGTCGGCCCTGTGGGAGGCGTCCCTCTTCGAGGAGCACGACTTCCGCGACATCAAGATCTCCGTCAAGCACAACGACCCGGTCGTCATGATCGAGGCGTACAAGCAGCTCGCCGCCCAGTGCGACTACCCGCTGCACCTCGGCGTCACGGAGGCGGGCCCGGCCTTCCAGGGCACCATCAAGTCGGCCGTCGCCTTCGGCGCCCTGCTCTCCCAGGGCATCGGCGACACGATCCGCGTCTCTCTGTCGGCCCCGCCGGTCGAGGAGGTCAAGGTCGGCAACCAGATCCTGGAGTCGCTCAACCTCAAGCAGCGCGGCCTGGAGATCGTCTCCTGCCCGTCCTGCGGCCGCGCCCAGGTCGACGTCTACAAGCTGGCCGAAGAGGTCACGGCCGGCCTCACCGGCATGGAGGTCCCGCTCCGCGTCGCCGTCATGGGCTGCGTCGTCAACGGCCCCGGCGAGGCCCGCGAGGCCGACCTCGGCGTCGCCTCCGGCAACGGCAAGGGCCAGATCTTCGTCAAGGGTGAGGTCATCAAGACCGTGCCCGAGTCCAAGATCGTGGAGACCCTCATCGAAGAGGCCATGAAGCTGGCCGAGCAGATGGAACTGGACGGCGTGGCGTCGGGCGAGCCGTCGGTGGCGGTCGCGGGCTGACCGCTCGGCGACCGTCCCGGGCCGGGAGCGCACCGTCCTCCCGGCCATCTGCGCCCTCCGGGGCACTCCCGCTCACCGGCGACGGGCCCGGCGTGCGCGGCGGGCCGTCAGGGCCGCGGAGTACGTGGTGAACAGCGACACGCGCGACGCGTCCTGCCGCGCACCGCGCAGCGCCCACCGGAAGCCGAGGAACAGCAGCAGCTGCCGGAGCAGCACCGGAACCACGATCGCGGCGATCGCCAGAACGGCGACCAGCGGGGAGTCGCCCAGGGCATAGAGGACAACTGGCATCACGGAACCTCCGGGGACAGGGTCGGCATCCGACCGTCGACTGGTACGAGTGCACCGCGCGGCGGTCGCCTGTGGGCGATTCCCGGACCTCCACGACACATTCCCGGACGTCGATGAGCACGTGGCGCCCTGCTTGGATCGAGCTGGACAGTGCCCGGAACGCCTGGACACCATGGACTCCCATCCGGGATCGGAGCAGTGGGGGGACCTTGGAGACGTGGCGGGCATTCCGGGCGGACCTCGTCCGGCTCATGCGAGACGGAGGCGTCACCAAGAAGCAGCTGCTGGATGCTGCCGGGCAGGACCTGCGCGCCACCGACGGCGCGACCGTGCCGGATTTCACGTCGATCAGGCGAGCCACGCTCTACGCCCGTCTGAAGGACAGTGACGACAGGGTCGGAAACGGGAACTGGGACGACATCGGCAACCTGCTCCGTTGCATAGCCCACCTGGCCGCTCGGAACGGTCGCCCCGTCCAGGTCGACCACAGGGACTGGCAGGAACGCTGGCAGCGGCTGGAAGACCTGCGTCCGCCGCGAAGGCACCGGGACAGGGAACTCACGCCTGTGCTGGCCTCGGACAACTGGATGGGCGACTGGGACGGAGCGGCCGACGCGGTCTTCGCGCATTGCTCGGCCCGGGAGTTCACCGTCTGGCCTCCTGGCCAGACACGGCTCGACTCCTTGTCCCAGGCAGTCGCCCGGCTCGGGGCGGCCCATGAACCCGAACTGGCCCGGGACGCCGCGCGACGGCTCGTCCACGGTGCGACGACGCAGTGCGGCCAGACCAGCCCCCAGACGTTGGCGGCCCGGCACGCCTTCGCCTTCTGGACCGGCCAGGCCGGGCGCGTTCCGGAGGCCCTGCGGCTGACCACGCGTCTGCGGGCAGCATGCCAGGAACACCTCGGCGCGGATCACGCCCTGAGCCGCCTGGCCTGTCTGCGCGAGGCATGGTGGACCGGCGCGATGGGGCACTGGCACGAGGCCAACCGGCTCTACATCGAAGCAGCCCGCTTCGAAGCCTCCCGCCCGGACCGCGACCAGGCGATCTGGCTCCTCGCGCGCTGGGGCATGGCACGTACCAGTGGGCGTTCGGGCAACTGGATCCACGCGTACGCCGAGCTGGACGAACTCCTGCCGGTGGTGTCCGACACCTTCGGGCCGGACCATCCGGCGGCACTCGACGCGTCCTACGCCCATGGCTGGTCCGCCGGACGGGCGGGCCACCTGGAGGAGGCCTGCGGCCTGCTCGACGAGCTTGCCGACCGTGCGGACACCGCACTCGGGCCCGGCCACCCCACCAGTCTTCGCATCCGCATCGCCCTGGCTTGGTGGACCATGCGCAGCGGATCCCCCGCTCAGGCACTGCTGATGGCCACTGCCCTGCGTGAGCGCTGCGAGTCGCTTCTCGGGCCGGACCATCCACTCGGCGTCAACGCGACCGAGGTCGAGGCCCTGTGCCGGTTCGAGGAGGATCAGGAAGCGTCCCTCGTTCTCTTCGCGGGTATCCTGCGGCGCCGGCAGGAGCACTACGGCCCGGAGCACCCGTACACACTGGCGGCGGCGTCCAATCACGCGGCGGTTCTCGGGGGCGTCGAGGGGCCGGCAGCCGTAGTGGAGGTGTTCGCGGACCTGGCCGAGCAATCCGCTCGCGTCCTGGGAAGCGAGCATCCCGAGACGCTCCGTGCGCGAATGAACCAGGTCATCGCCACTTTCGCGGCTCAGGGCGCAAAGGCGGCCCGGCCACTGTGCCGCAGTGTCGTCGGCTCGCTTCAGAAGACGCTCGGCATGGGCCATCCCGATCACATTCGGGCCTGGAACCTCCTCAACGACATCGAGGCCCACGACGAGCGGAGCCCTTCGAAGCTGACACAGCCGGGATACATCACTCACGCCGGTGGCGGCGAAGGCGGTGGTGCCAGTGACCGTGCTCTCAAATGCAACATCACTCCGCTCGGCTGGCCCTCCAGCGCGGCGATGGGCCCGGCCCCCGACGTGCAAGACGGCCGCCCTCCGGAAGACGGGTTCGCGATCCTCCGCGCGGTCGTTTCCATGCCGGTCAGCACCTGGAGCTACCGCGACGAAGAGGACGTACGCCACCTCGGCCCCATGGCCCAGGACTGGTACGCGGCGCTCGGTCTGGGGGCCGACGACCGGACCATCCACCCCATCGACGTCAACGGGGTCTCCGTCGTCGCCGTACAGGCGCTGTACCGGATGGTGCGCGACCTCCAGGACGAGGTGGGCGAGCTCAGGAGGCGTCTCGGCGACTGATCGCCCCGGCCCCGCCGGCCCCGCCGGCCGCCCGCCGGTGACCGGACCGACGGCGGGCGGCAGTCCCCAGCTCCGCCAGGTACAGTGCGGGGAATCAGCCGCCCCCAGTGTGTGAGGCCCCCGCACGTGTTGACGCAGACGACCTCACGGGTCCTCGAACCGAGCGACCTGGACGCCGCGCTCGCCGTCCTCGACCGCGACCCGGTCGCGAACGCCTTCGTGACGTCCCGCGTGCAGATCGCCGGACTCGACCCGTGGCGGCTCGGCGGCGAGATGTGGGGCTGGTACGAGGACGGCATCCTCACGTCCCTCTGCTACGCCGGCGCCAACCTGGTCCCGATCTGCGCCGGCCCGCGCGCCGTCCGCGCCTTCGCCGACCGCGCACGCCGGGCCGGCCGCCGCTGCTCCTCCATCGTCGGCCCCTCCGGCGCCGCCTCCGACCTGTGGCGGCTGCTCGAACCCCACTGGGGCCCGGCCCGCGAGGTCCGCCGCCACCAACCCCTCATGGTGGCCGACCGCCTGCCGGCCGACATCACCCCGGACCCGTACGTCCGCCGCGTCCGCAAGGACGAGATGGAAACGATCATGCCGGCCTGCGTGGCGATGTTCACCGAGGAGGTCGGCGTCTCCCCGCTGGCCGGCGACGGCGGCCTGCTCTACCAGGCCCGCGTCGCCGAACTCGTCGGCTCCGGCCGCGCCTTCGCCCGCTTCGGCTCCGACGGCAAGGTCGTCTTCAAGGCCGAGATCGGCGCCGCGACGCACCGCGCCTGCCAGATCCAGGGCGTGTGGGTGGCCCCCGAACACCGGGGCACCGGCCTGGCGGCCCCCGGCATGGCGGCCGTACTGCGCTACGCCCTCGCCGACGTCGCCCCCGTCGCCAGCCTCTACGTCAACGACTTCAACACGGCGGCCCGCAGGACCTATCGACGCGTGGGCTTCCAGGAGGTCGGCGCCTTCATGAGCGTGCTGTTCTGAAGGCGCCCCAAGGGGCGCGGGGAACTGCGCGATCAGCCACATCCAACCCGCACCAGGCGATGAACGGGAACCCCCCTGTAGGCTCCCCGCCATGGACCTGGTGATCGGCTCCCTCGACCTCTCCGCCCACGTCGACGAGGCCCTGGCCGTCCAAGCCGTGGCCTTCGGTCTCGGCCCCGACGAAGTCGCCGTCCGCCGCCAGATCGTCCTCCGCCACATGACCTACCCGGGCGCCCGCGCCCTCGGCGCGACAGCCGGCGGCAACCTGGTCGGGTTCGTCTACGGCATGCCCAACGACCGCACTCACTGGTGGTCCACCGTCGTGGAGCCGTACCTCAGGGCGAACGGCCACGACCACTGGCTCGACGACTCCTTCGTGATCACCGAACTGCACGTCCACCCCGCGTACCAGAACCGAGGCCTCGGACGCTCCCTGATCACCACGATCACCGACGGCGCCGCCGAACCCCGCTCGATCCTCTCCGCGATCGACACCGACAGCCCGGCCCGCGCCCTCTACCGCTCCCTCGGCTACCGGGACCTCGCCCGCCAGGTCCTCTTCCCCAGCGCGCCCAAGCCGTACGCCGTGATGGGCGCCCCCCTGCCCCTGCGCCGCAGATAACGGATTACCACCGCCGCGCACCCCCCGGATAACCTCCTGCCATCACCTACACGCAGCAGGAGCAGAGGAACCATGGCGAACGCACCGGTCCAGCGCATGTCCCAGTTGTTGGCGAAGACGTTGCGCGACGACCCGGCCGACGCCGAGGTCCTCAGCCACAAGCTCCTCGTCCGCGCCGGCTACGTACGCCGCACCGCCGCCGGCATCTGGAGCTGGCTGCCCCTCGGCAAGAAGGTACTGGCCAACGTCGAGCGGATCGTCCGTGAGGAGATGGACGCCGTCGGCGCCCAGGAGGTCCTGCTCCCCGCCATCCTGCCCCGCGAGCCCTACGAGGCCACCGGCCGCTGGGAGGAGTACGGCCCCGAGCTGTTCCGCCTCCAGGACCGCAAGGGCGGCGACTATCTCCTCGGCCCCACCCATGAGGAGATCTTCACCCTCCTGGTGAAGGACCAGGCGTCCTCCTACAAGGACCTGCCGGTCATCCTCTACCAGATCCAGAACAAGTACCGCGACGAGGCCCGGCCCCGCGCCGGCATCCTGCGCGGCCGCGAGTTCCTGATGAAGGACTCCTACTCCTTCGACACCGAGGACGAGGGCCTCGCCCGGTCCTACGCCCTGCACCGCGAGGCCTACCAGAAGATCTTCGCGCGCCTCGGCCTCGACTACCGCATCTGCGCGGCGACGGCCGGCGCCATGGGCGGCTCCAAGTCCGAGGAGTTCCTGGCCCCGGCCGAGGCCGGCGAGGACACCTTCGCCGACTGCCCGAACTGCGACTTCGCCGCCAACACCGAGGCGATCACGTACGAGTTGAAGCCCGTCGACGCCTCGGACGTCCCGGCCGCCGAGGACATCCCGACCCCCGACACCCCGACCATCGAGACCCTCGCCGCCTCCCTCGGCGTCCCGGCCTCGGCCACGCTGAAGAACCTCCTCGTGAAGGTCGACGGCGAGATCGTCGCCGTCGGTGTCCCCGGCGACCGGGAGGTCGACCTGGACAAGGTCGAGGCGCACTTCGCCCCGGCCGCCGTCGAGCTGGTCACCGAGACGGACTTCGCGGCCCGCCCCGACCTGGTCCGCGGCTACGTCGGACCGCAGGGCCTCGACAAGGTCACCTACCTCGCCGACCCGCGGGTCGCTCCGGGCACGGCCTGGATCACCGGCGCCAACAAGGCCGGCACGCACACGAAGAACGTCGTGGCGGGGCGTGACTTCGAGGTCGACCAGTACGTCGACGTCGTGGTCGTGCAGGAGGGCGACCCCTGCCCGAAGTGCGGCACGGGCCTCGTCCTCGACCGCGCCATCGAGATCGGCCACATCTTCCAGCTGGGCCGCAAGTACGCCGACGCCCTCAAGCTCGACGTCCTCGGCCAGAACGGCAAGCCGGTCCGCGTCACCATGGGTTCCTACGGCATCGGCGTCTCCCGCGCGGTGGCCGCCCTGGCCGAGCAGAGCGCCGACGACAAGGGTCTGTGCTGGCCCGCCGAGGTCGCCCCGGCCGACGTCCACGTGGTCGCCGCCGGCAAGGCCCTCCAGACCGAACTGGCCCTCGACATCTCCGCGAAGCTGGCCGCGGCCGGTGTCCGCGTCCTGGTCGACGACCGCCCCGGCGTCTCCCCGGGCGTCAAGTTCACGGACTCCGAGCTGATCGGCGTACCGCAGATCCTGGTGGCCGGCCGGCGCGCGGCCGACGGCGTGGTGGAACTGAAGGACCGCCGCACCGGCGAGCGCGAGGAACTCACGGTAGAGGAAGCCGTCGCCCGTCTGACGGCGTAGCACCGAGCAGGCCGGGCGGGCCGGCCGAGCCAGTCCGCCCGGTGCCCCAAGGCAGGGGGTGGACCGGCCGTCCGGGCCGCAGCCCCGGTCTCTCAGCCCCGCGCCCTACAGCCAGCCCGCGAACTCCAGCAGTACCTCGGCGTCCCGCGGCCGTCCGACCCGCCGCGCCCGCACGCCCGACTCCACGGCCCGGAACAGCGTCCAGCCCCGCAGCCGCTCCTGGTCCACGTCCAGGGACTCGGCGAGCCGCTTCACCCGGCGCCGGGTCGTGGCCGCGCCGGACGGCTGGGCGATCAGGTCCTCCACCCGGTCCCGGACCAGCCGGGCCAGATCGAAGGCACACTCGCCGACCACCGGGTCGGGCCCGACGGCCAGCCACGGCATCCGCTCCCCGCCGAGCACCTTGCTCTGCCGGAACGTGCCGTGCAGCAGCCGGTGCTCGGGCGGCGCGGCCAGCAGCTCTTCGCGCGCCGCGAGCGCCAGGCCGACCAGCGGGGCCACCTCCGGATCGGCCTGTGCCCGTGCCCGCATCGCGTCGGCCTGCCGGCCGGTGCGCTCGGCCACGGTCTCGAAGGGGAATCCGGCGGGCGGCTCGACCCACAGCCGCCGCAGCGTCCCCGCCGCCTCCAGCAGCGCCTTCGCCTCCGGCAGTGACCGCACCGAAACGTCCGGATGCAGCCGCTCCAGCAGCAGCACGCCCGCCGCGGACGGGGGTACCTCGCTGCCCGAGCCAAGCCCGGAGCCCGGGGGAGGTTCGAACAGCTGCACGGCACCCCGCCCGGCCCAGTGCGCCAGCGCGGCCCGCTCCGCTTCCGGGCGGGCCCGGCCCGGCGCCAGCTTCAGCACGGCGGGCGTCCCGTCGGCCGCCCGCACCAGCACGACCAGGCTGCTGCGCCCGCCGGGCACCTGCACCCGCTCCACGGTCAACTCGCGTAGCGCGACGGCCTGCTGCGCCGCCTCGGGCAGCTTTTCCAGCCAGTCGTCACCGTCCGGTGCCGTCTCACCGAGCGCCCTGACCAGACGCTTCGGCGGTTCGAAAACCATGCGCGAGTCGTTCCCTTCGTGCTGTCCGCGGTGCGCGCCCTGCGCGGGTCACGCCGTCGGCGCCGCCGAGGGCGGGACCGTGCCGGCCCGCTCGGCGAGCCCAGGGAAGGCTACGCTCTCGCCGCGCCAGCGCACCGCCCGCACCGCCGCCTCCCGCAGCGCCTCGGCGGCCAGGGCCCGCCGCCCGCCGCCCGCCGCGCGCACCAGGTCGGCGTACACCCCGGCCACCCGGTCCTCCAGCTCGGCGGCGAGCCGCACGGCCGCCGCCGAGTCCGGCACCTGGAAGGGCAGCGCGTAACCGGCGGAGGCGGCCACCGGCCGGCCCCCCAGGTCCTTCACCTCGCGCACCAGCGCATCCCTGCGCGCCCGGTGCGCGTCGTACGCCGTGAGTGCCTCGGCGCGCTGCCCGTCGCCGATCCTCCCGCCGACGACGCCGTACCCGTACACCGCCGCGTGCTCGGCCGCCAGTGCCGCCTGCAGGGCCCGCAGCTCCCGGTCCTTCTCCTCGCTCACGCGTCCCCCTCCGTCAGCAGATACACGTGCGCCGCCCCGGCCGCCGCCACCGACGCCAGCAGCCGGGCCAACTCGCCCGGCACCCCGCCCAGCGCCTTGGTCCGCCGGTCGGCGAGCTCCTTCTCCGCCGCGGCGAGCCCGGCGAGGGCGTCCTTGTCGTTCCCCGGTACAGCCACGGACGGGGAGGGCGAGGCGGCGGAGGACGCCGATGCCGAAGGGGACGCGGAAGGCGATGCCTTCCGGCCACCGCCGAAGGCCTTCGCGTGCCGTACGACCTCCTCGCGCAGCGGCCGCAGCCGCCCCGCGAGTCCCGGCCGGGCGGCGATCACCGCGTCGTAGCGCTCCGCCAGCCCCTCGCTGTCCCGGGCCGCACGCGCGCGTGCCCGGTCGGCGGCCGCCGAACCGTCGGCCGGGCCGCCGGAATCCGCGCCGGTGCAGCCCGTCAGGGCGAGGGCCGCCGGGGCGACGGCGAGCAGACTCCTTCTGCGCGGCCCCGAGCGGGCACGCGGCGATGGGGGGAACGGCACGTCAGACGTCCTCGGGGCTCGTTTCGAGAAACATGCGAGAGATGTACGAGAGAGAAGGGACCGCTAGGGCTGCACGCCCGTGATCACGGTACCCGGGCCCTCGCCCGGCATCACTCAGCGGCACCGTTCGTGACCGGGTGGACGGCAACACTCCCCACGACCGGATACCCTTTGACCAGACACGCGACCCATCCCACAACAGCACACGCGGCCGAGGAGTCACCCGGATGAGCACCACCCAGAGCGAGAGGCTGCGAGAGCTACTGGAACCGCTCGTCAGCTCCCAGGGCCTGGATCTCGAAGAGATCGAAGTGGACTCCGTCGGCCGCAAGCGTGTGCTGCGCGTCGTCGTCGACTCGGACACGGGCGCCGACCTGGACCAGATCGCCGATGTGAGCCGCGCGCTCTCGGCGAAGCTCGACGAGACGGACGCGATGGGCGAGGGCGAGTACACCCTCGAGGTCGGGACCCCGGGCGCGGAGCGCCCCCTCACGGAACACCGGCACTACGTCCGCGCCACGGACCGGCTGGTCAAGTTCCAGCTGGCCGAGGGCGGCGAGCTCGTCGCACGGATCCTGAAGGTCGACGACGAGGGTGTCGACACCGAGGTGCCCGGGGTGAAGGGCCGCAAGGCCACCGCGCGCAGACTCGCCTTCGACGACATCGTCCGGGCGCGTGTCCAGGTCGAGTTCAGCCGCAAGGACAACAAGAAGGAAGAGGAGGCGTAGCCGTGGACATCGACATGAGCGCCCTGCGGGGCTTGGTACGGGAGAAGGAGATCTCCTTCCCCCTGCTGGTCGAGGCGATCGAGTCGGCCCTCCTCATCGCCTACCACCGCACCGAGGGAAGCCGCCGCCACGCGCGCGTGGAGCTCAACCGGGAGACCGGCCATGTGACCGTGTGGGCGAAGGAGGACCCCGACGACCTCGAGGAGGGCCAGGAGCCCCGCGAGTTCGACGACACCCCGTCCGGTTTCGGCCGTATCGCCGCCACCACGGCCAAGCAGGTCATCCTGCAGCGCCTGCGCGACGCCGAGGACGACGCGACGCTCGGCGAGTACGCCGGCCGCGAGGGCGACATCGTCACCGGCGTGGTCCAGCAGGGCCGCGACCCGAAGAACGTGCTCGTCGACATCGGCAAGCTCGAGGCGATCCTGCCGGTGCAGGAGCAGGTGCCGGGGGAGACCTACCCGCACGGCATGCGGCTGCGCAGCTACGTGGTCCGGGTCGCCAAGGGCGTCCGCGGCCCGTCCGTGACGCTGTCGCGCACGCACCCCAATCTGGTGAAGAAGCTCTTCGCGCTGGAGGTGCCGGAGATCGCCGACGGGTCGGTGGAGATCGCCGCGATCGCCCGTGAGGCCGGTCACCGCACGAAGATCGCCGTACGGTCCACGCGGTCGGGCCTGAACGCCAAGGGCGCCTGCATCGGCCCCATGGGCGGCCGTGTGCGCAACGTCATGGGAGAGCTGAACGGCGAGAAGATCGACATCGTCGACTGGTCGGAGGACCCGGCCGACATGGTGGCGAACGCGCTGTCCCCGGCCCGGGTCTCCAAGGTGGAGATCGTGGACATGGCGACCCGGTCGGCCCGGGTGACGGTGCCCGACTACCAGCTGTCCCTGGCCATCGGCAAGGAAGGGCAGAACGCCCGCCTCGCGGCCCGGCTGACCGGCTGGCGGATCGACATCCGCCCGGACACGGAGCCGGCCGGGAGCAACTCCGAGGAATAGATCCAAGCCGCGCATCGTTCAGATCACGACAGGTTCCCGCGCGGCATCTGTTCGAATCCTGCCCCAAAGGGGTGAGGAGCGTACGGGGAGGTAGACTTAACGGTGTCTGGCCGGACGCGTGCCCGCGCATGCCCTGAACGCACCTGTGTGGGGTGTCGGGAGCGAGCGGCCAAGGCCGAACTGTTGCGGATCGTAGCGATCAAGGACGCATGCGTTCCTGATCCACGCGGTACGCTGCCCGGCCGGGGTGCGTACGTACACCCCGCACCGGTCTGTCTCGACCAGGCGGTACGCCGCCGGGCGTTCCCGCGGGCACTGCGCGTCCCGGGGCCGCTCGACACAAAGGCGTTGCGCCGATACGTCGGGCAGACAACAGTTGCCGAGCAGGCAACACGGTAAGACGTGCCGTACGGAACCCCGTGCGGCTAGGTACCTCGCGAGTCGAAAGCAGGTCGAGATTGCGATGAGCACTCGATGAGTACGCGATGAGTACGCCCATGAACTAGCGACGGTCCGGACGCAACCCGGACCTCAAAGGAGCGAAGTGGCTAAGGTCCGGGTCTACGAACTCGCCAAGGAGTTCGGTGTCGAGAGCAAGGTCGTCATGGCCAAGCTCCAGGAACTCGGTGAATTCGTCCGTTCGGCGTCTTCGACGATCGAAGCGCCTGTCGTACGCAAGCTGACGGACGCCCTCCAGCAGGGCAGCGGAGGCGGCAAGTCCGCCCCTGCCCGCAAGGCTGCCCCGGCTAAGCCGGGCGCCCCCTCTCCCGCGCAGGCTGCCCGTCCGGCCGCCCCGCGCCCGCCGGCCCCCAAGCCGGCCGCCGCCGAGAAGCCCGCGGCTCCCGCCGCGCCGGCCGCTCCCGGCCCCCGTCCCACCCCGGGCCCGAAGCCCGCGCCGCGGCCCGCCCCGGCGTCCCCGGCTCCGACCACGCCCGAGTTCACCGCACCCCCGTCGGCTCCCGCCGCGCCGTCCACGCCGCAGGGCTCCGGACCGCGTCCGGGCGCCCCGCGTCCGGCCGGCCAGGCGCCGCGTCCGGGTGCTCCCCGCCAGGGTGGTCCCGGCCAGGGTGGTCCCGGCCAGGGAGGCCAGGGCCGTGGTGACCGCGGTGACCGTCCCGGCGCTCCGCGTCAGGGCGGCGGCGCCGCGCGTCCCGGTGCCCGTCCGGCCGGTCCCCGTCCCGGCAACAACCCGTTCACCTCTGGTGGCTCCACCGGTATGGCGCGCCCGCAGGCGCCCCGTCCGGGCGGTGCCCCGCGTCCGGGCGGCCCCGGTGCGCCCGGCGGCGCCCCGCGTCCGCAGGGCCAGGGCCAGGGCGGTCCCCGTCCGCAGGGTGCCGGCGGCGGTCCTCGTCCGCAGGCTCCGGGCGGCGCGCGTCCGACCCCGGGCGGCATGCCCCGCCCGCAGGGCGGCGGCCCGCGTCCCGGCGGCGGCCCCGGCGGCCCTCGTCCCAACCCCGGCATGATGCCGCAGCGTCCGGCTGCCGGCCCGCGTCCCGGTGGCGGTGGCCCCGGCGGCCGTGGTCCCGGTGGCGGCGGTCGTCCCGGTGGCGGCGGTGGCGGTCGCCCGGGTGGCGGCGGCTTCGCCGGTCGTCCCGGTGGCGGCGGTGGCGGTTTCGCCGGTCGTCCCGGTGGTCCCGGTGGCGGTGGCGGCGGTTTCGCCGGTCGTCCCGGTGGTCCCGGCGGCGGTGGCCGTCCCGGCTTCGGTGGCCGTCCCGGCGGTCCCGGTGGCCGTGGTGGCACGCAGGGTGCGTTCGGCCGTCCCGGCGGTCCGGCGCGTCGTGGCCGCAAGTCGAAGCGGCAGAGGCGCCAGGAGTACGAGGCCATGCAGGCCCCGTCGGTCGGCGGTGTGATGCTGCCTCGCGGCAACGGCGAGACCGTTCGCCTGTCGCGAGGTGCCTCGCTCACCGACTTCGCGGAGAAGATCAACGCCAACCCGGCGTCGCTCGTCGCGGTCATGATGAACCTCGGCGAGATGGTCACGGCCACGCAGTCCGTCTCCGACGAGACGCTCCACCTCCTTGCCGGCGAGATGAACTACACGGTTCAGATCGTCAGCCCGGAGGAGGAGGACCGCGAGCTCCTGGAGTCCTTCGACATCGAGTTCGGCGAGGACGAGGGCGACGAGGAGGACCTGATGGTCCGCCCGCCGGTCGTCACCGTCATGGGTCACGTCGACCACGGTAAGACCCGGCTCCTCGACGCCATCCGCAAGACGAACGTCATCGCGGGCGAGGCCGGCGGCATCACCCAGCACATCGGTGCCTACCAGGTCGCGACCGAGGTCAACGAAGAAGAGCGCAAGATCACCTTCATCGACACCCCGGGTCACGAGGCGTTCACCGCCATGCGTGCCCGTGGTGCGAGGTCGACCGACATCGCGATCCTGGTCGTCGCGGCCAACGACGGCGTCATGCCGCAGACGGTCGAGGCGCTCAACCACGCCAAGGCGGCCGAGGTCCCGATCGTCGTCGCGGTCAACAAGATCGACGTCGAGGGCGCGGACCCGACCAAGGTGCGCGGTCAGCTGACCGAGTACGGCCTCGTGGCCGAGGAGTACGGCGGCGACACCATGTTCGTCGACATCTCCGCCAAGCAGGGTCTGCACATCGACTCCCTGCTGGAGGCCGTGGTCCTCACGGCCGATGCCTCGCTCGACCTGCGGGCCAACCCGCACCAGGACGCGCAGGGCATCTCGATCGAGTCCCGTCTCGACCGCGGCCGTGGTGCCGTGTCGACGGTCCTCGTCCAGCGCGGCACGCTGCGGGTCGGCGACACCATGGTGGTCGGCGACGCGTACGGCCGAGTCCGGGCGATGCACGACGACAACGGCAACAGCGTTGCCGAGGCCGGTCCGTCGACGCCGGTTCAGGTCCTGGGCCTGACCAACGTCCCGGGCGCGGGCGACAACTTCCTGGTGGTCGACGAGGACCGTACGGCCCGTCAGATCGCCGAGAAGCGCGCCGCCCGTGAGCGCAACGCCGCGTTCGCCAAGCGCACGCGTCGTGTCTCGCTCGAGGACCTGGACAAGGTGCTCAAGGCCGGCGAGGTCCAGCAGCTGAACCTGATCATCAAGGGTGACGCTTCCGGATCCGTCGAGGCCCTCGAGTCCTCGCTGCTCCAGCTGGACGTCGGCGAAGAGGTCGACATCCGCGTCCTGCACCGCGGCGTCGGTGCGGTCACGGAGTCCGACATCGACCTGGCCATGGGCTCCGACGCCATCGTCATCGGCTTCAACGTGCGCGCCGCAGGGCGTGCGCAGCAGATGGCCGAGCGCGAGGGTGTCGACGTCCGGTACTACTCGGTCATCTACCAGGCGATCGAGGAGATCGAGGCGGCCCTCAAGGGCATGCTCAAGCCGGAGTACGAAGAGGTCGAGCTCGGTACGGCGGAGATCCGCGAGGTCTTCAAGTCGTCCAAGCTGGGCAACATCGCGGGTGTTCTCATCCGCTCCGGCGAGGTCAAGCGCAACACCAAGGCGCGCCTCATCCGCGACGGCAAGGTGGTCGCGGAGAGCCTCAACATCGAGGGCCTGCGTCGCTTCAAGGACGACGTCACCGAGATCCGCGAAGGGTTCGAGGGCGGTATCAACCTCGGCAACTTCAACGACATCAAGGTCGACGACGTCATCGCGACGTACGAGATGCGCGAGAAGCCGCGCGCCTGAGCGCTCGGGCTTCCGAGACGGTCCGGTCCGGGGCCGGTCGACGGAGAGTAATTTCCGTCGATCGGCCCCGGCCGTTCGTTGTACGGTTCTGATGTCCCTGCCACGAGGATGGCAGGGCCATCGATCCCGTACCGGCGGGTCATCCGGACACACATGTACGTGGGGACTCTGTCCTTCGACCTGCTCCTCGGCGACGTACGGTCGCTGAAGGAGAAGCGCTCCGTCGTCCGCCCCATCGTCGCCGAGCTCCATCGCAAGTACGCGGTGAGCGCGGCCGAGGTGGACCACATGGACCTCCATCGCAGGGCCGTCATCGGACTCGCGTTGGTGTCCGGCGATGCGGGGCACCTGAGCGACGTGCTCGACCGGTGCGAACGGCTGGTCGCCGGCCGGCCCGAGGTGGAGTTGCTGTCCGTCAGGCGGCGCTTCCACGGCGAAGACGACTGACGAACCGAGAACGACCCAGACAGGAAAGAACGGGAGACGGACCAGTGGCCGACAACGCGCGGGCTAAAAGGCTGGCGGACCTCATCCGAGAGGTGGTGGCCCAGAAGCTGCAGCGCGGGATCAAGGACCCGCGGCTCGGCTCGCACGTCACCATCACGGACACCCGGGTCACGGGTGACCTCAGGGAGGCGACCGTCTTCTACACGGTGTACGGGGACGACGAGGAGCGCGCGGCGGCCGCCGCCGGCCTGGAGAGCGCCAAGGGCGTTCTGCGTTCCGAGGTCGGCCGGGCCGCCGGTGTGAAGTTCACGCCGACCCTGGCCTTCGTCATGGACGCCCTCCCGGACAACGCCCGCACCATCGAGAGCCTCCTCGACAAGGCGCGCCAGTCCGACGAGAAGGTGCGCGAGGCGTCCGCGGGCGCGAAGTACGCCGGTGACGCCGACCCGTACCGCAAGCCCGACGAGGACGACGAGACGGACGACAGCACCGAATGACCCAGAAGCACACCACGCCCGACGGCCTTGTCATCGTCGACAAGCCGTCGGGCTTCACTTCGCACGACGTCGTCGCCAAGATGCGCGGCATCGCCAGAACGCGACGCGTCGGGCACGCCGGCACCCTCGACCCGATGGCGACGGGTGTCCTCGTCCTCGGCGTCGAGAAGGCCACCAAACTCCTCGGCCACCTCGCGCTGACCGAGAAGGAGTACCTGGGCACCATCCGGCTCGGGCAGAACACCCTCACGGACGACGCCGAGGGGGAGATCACCTCCGCCACGGACGCCTCCGAGGTCACCCGCGACGCCATCGACGCCGGCATCGCCGAGCTGACCGGCGACATCATGCAGGTGCCGTCCAAGGTCAGCGCCATCAAGATCAACGGCGTGCGGTCCTACAAGCGGGCCCGTGACGGGGAGGAGTTCGAGATCCCGGCCCGGCCCGTCACGGTCTCCTCGTTCGGCGTGCACGACGTACGGGAAGCCGTCGCCGACGACGGCACCGCCGTACTCGACCTGGTCGTCTCGGTCGTCTGCTCCTCCGGCACCTACATCCGGGCCCTGGCCCGCGACCTGGGCGCCGGCCTGGGCGTCGGCGGTCACCTCACCGCGCTGCGCCGCACCCGCGTCGGCCCCTACAAGCTGGACGCGGCCCGCACCCTCGACCAGCTCCAGCAGGAACTGACCGTGATGCCGGTCGCCGAGGCCGCCACGGCCGCGTTCCCCCGCTGGGACGTCGACGCACGGCGGGCCAAGCTCCTCACCAACGGCGTACGGCTGGAGATGCCCGAGACGTACGCGGGCTCCGGCCCCGTCGCCGTCTTCGACCCGGAGGGCCGCTTCCTCGCGCTCGTCGAGGAGCAGCGGGGCAAGGCAAAAAGCCTGGCCGTGTTCGCCTGAGGCAGGGACCGGCGATCCGCCCGTGGAGCGGCGGCCACGGGGTACCTCCACTGCCGCCGCTCCACGGTCCCCCCTCGGTTCCCCCACCCCTAGGGTGTATCCAGCCGCCCCCGTTCCTTCACCCGTCCGAGCGGGCGCTCGGAGTGAACCGGGGGAGCGGAAGGGGGCGCTTTCGCAGAGCGCTCTGTCCCGCTGATCATCCCGCCCGTACTGTCGAACACGAGGGCACGGGTGTACGGCGGGGAGGCTCGACGATGGCGTCGCGGAACCGGTCCCGGGAAGCGGACGACAGCCCACAAGGCTCCCCGGACCGCCCCGGAACAGCAGGGCACGAGGACTCGGCGATCCCCGGCGACGCCCTCGTCCGTATTCACGATCCGGCCGGCCGCCCCCGCGGCACCGGCTTCCTGGCCGACCACCACGGCACGCTGATCACCAGCCACGAGGCCGTCGACGGCCTGCCCCGGCTCGTCCTGTACGGCGCCGGGGACCGCCGCCGGGTGGTGGCCGCCGACGCGGTCACCCCGCTGCCCGCGCTGGACCTGGCCCTCGTACGGACCGAGGGGCTCGGCGTGCCGCCGCTGCCCGTCACCGTGCGCGGCGGGGCCGAAACCGGCGCCTATGTGCGGATCGCCGCCGGCGGCTGGCGCGAGGCGCGGGTGCTGGGCTCGACCCCCGTGACCTACGCGGCCACGGACCGCTTCCACCGCCTCGACGACGCGCTGGAACTGGCGGTCGGCACGGCTGGGCGGGACGCGCTGCGGCTGGGCGGCGGAGCGGCCGGCGGGCCCGTGCTCGACGCCGTGACCGGCGCGGTGGTGGGGGTGCTCGGCACCGCCCTCAGCTCCGATCACCGCGACGTCGGGTTCGCCGTACCGCTGCATGCGCGGGTCGCCGGAGCGGGGGGCCCGCTCGCCGGACTGCTCGCCGAGAACTCGGCGACGGTCCCCGCCTACGGCGCGGACCTCAATCTGGCCGGGGTGCTGGAGCTGACCGGTACATCGGTGGGACTGGACGGCCCGCCCGGCGGTACCGGTGTCCCGCACCCGGTCGAACGGGTGGCCGTGGCGGCCGAGTTCGCCGCGTTCACGGGAGGCCCGGCGACCGTGCTCGGCCTCGTCGGACCACCGGGCAGCGGCCGTACGACGGAACTCGCGGCGCTCGCCGCGCGGCGCCGGCGGGACGGGCAGCCCACGCTGTGGCTGCGCGGCTGTGAACTACGGGACGGCGACAGGTCGGTGGCGGACGCGGCCCGCCGGGCGCTGGACCGGGCTGCTCCCGCCGTGGCCGCCGCCTCCGCCCGGGCAGACCTGGGCGACACCACGCCCGAGCGCCTCGCCCGGCTCGCCCACGCCCTGGGCCGCCCTCTGCTGCTCCTTCTCGACGGCCCCGAGGAGATGCCACCGGCTCTGGCCCGCCGTCTGACCGACTGGACGGACGGGACCACGCGGTGGCTGCGGGAGTCGGGAGCCCGGCTGGTGGTGGCGTGCCGGACGGAGTACTGGGAGACCGCGTCCTTCCCGGCGGAGCGGTGCGTGCGTCTCGGCGACTTCACCGAGGACGAGGCCCGGGAGGCGTGCCGGAGCCACGGCATCCCCGATGGTGCTCTCGTCCCGGCCGACGCCCGGCATCCCCTCACCCTCGGTCTGCTCGCCGAGGTCCGGGCGGCCGTCACCGGGCCCCTGGGCGGTGTCCGCGAAGTCCCGCCTGCCCGGCCTCGCCCGGCACGCCCTCTCGCCGCACCGGGCGAACGCCCGGGGACCAGTACGCGGGCGCCCGCCCGGCACGCCGAGGGCACGCTGCCCCAGGCTCTCGACTCCGCTCGAGCAGGGGGTACCCCCATGACGCCGCAGGGTCCGACCTCCGGGCGGACGGCGGGACTTCGCGGGCACCCCCTGGAGGCGGCCGCGGCCGACCGGAACGACGTCTTCGCGGCCTACCTGGACCTGATGTGCCTGCGCGTCGCCGAGCGGCTGGCCGCCGGCAACGGCCTGCACGGCACGGCCGTCCGCCGACTCGCCGCCCGGGTCGCCGGGCAGGTGCACGAGGCCGCCCGGCGCAGCCTCGGCCCGGGGCCGGGAGACCTGGACCGGGAGTCGTTCGAGGCGGTGTTCCCCTGGGGGGCCGCCCCGGCGCGGCTCGGCGGCTGCTCGGGCTGGGCGCCGGCCGTGCTCGCCGAGGGCCTGCTCGTGCCCGCCGGACCCGGCTACCGCTTCGCGCACGAAGGGCTCGCCGACTGGCTCCAGGGCACGCACCTCGACCTCGACGAGGCGCTGCAGGCCCTCGTCCACCGCGGCGATGACACGCAGCCCGCCCCCGTGCCGCACCACCGCATCGGGCCGGTCGTCCAGGCCCTGCTGTACCTCGCCCGCCAGCACGGCGCCGGTCGGCTGGCCTCCCGCCTGGCGGACCTGGTGCACGCCCTGGACGCCGATCCACGTTCCTGGTGGGCCGCCCGGCTGCTCGCCGGAACGCTGTCGGCCCTGCCCGACGCGACGCCGTACACCGCAGTGCTGCGGCTGCTCGCCGACCGGATCGTGGCCTGGCGGCGGCAGGAGCGGCCCGTGCCGCAGGAGGTCGGGCCCGGCTTCTGGACCGGCGTACGGCTCCCGGAGGAGGCACGCTGCGCCCTGCTGCGGCGGCTGGTCCACGCCGACGGGCCGCCTTGCGAGGCCGGACCCCGTTTCCTGGACGCCGTCGCCGGACTCCTCGCCGCCGACCCCACCGCCGTGCAACCGCAGCTCGCCCGCTGGTTCGACGACGAGCAGCCGCTGCCCGCCACCCCGCACGCGACCGTGGCCACGGCCGCGCAGGCGCTGCTGCACACCCACCGCCACGCTGCCCCGGACGATCTGGCCGACGTGCTCGTCGACCGCGAGCACCGTCGGGCCGACGAACTCCTCGCCGTGCTGGCCGAGGAGGAGCCGTCGGCGGTGTGCCGGGCCGTCGACCGGTGGGCGCGCGACGAGCGGCCCGCGCGGCGCAGCGCCGCGGTGGCGCACGGACTGCGGGTCGCGCCGCACGTGAGCACCGGAGGCGACCGCGCCCTCCTGCGCTACGCGGCCCTCACCGTGCTCGCCCGCCCCGCGGACCACGCCCTGCACGGTGGCGCACTCGCCCTCCTCGTCCAGGACCCGCACACCCGCTCCCGCTACCTCTCGCGGGCGCTGGAGTACTTCGCGGCGGGCGACCCTCGGTTCTCGCCGGACGCGCTGGCCGGCGCCCTCCTGACCGACCCCGAGCCGGTCCTCGGGGCCTTCGCGGCCCGGCTGGAGCGGCCGGATCCGGAGGAGGCGCTGCGGGCACTCGCCGACGCCACCCCGCCCGGCCTGGCCCGGCGGGTCGCCGCGCTGGTGTGCCGGGCGGCTCGACTGCGGCCGGAACTCGCCGGGCAGGTGGCCGCGTACGCTGACCAGCGGCTCGACCGGGGCACCGCCGCCCGGCCCGTGCTCCTGCCGCTGGTCACCGGCCTGCTGGAGGACGGCCCGGTGCGGCTGCGCTGCGCCCTCGCCGCCGTCCTCACCCCGCCCGGCATCCCCGCCTCGCGTCCGCTGCGCCGCGAACTGCGCGACGCGCTCCTGTCCCGCGAGCACGACACCGACGTCCTGGACGCACTGCTGCACGCCGCCGCCCGCAACGGCGGTGACGACCTGCGCGACCTCGTCCACCGCATCGGACTGCTCCTCGTGCGCACCCCGGAGGGCGCCACCCGCTTTGACCGGGCCCTGGTCGACCTGGGCCGGCACGTGCCCGGCTTCGCCGCCCGCGCGGCCGCCTGGCTGGCCGACGCGCCCGAGGAGTGGGCGGCGCTGGTCGGGCCGAGTTCCCACCGGATGATCGAGAACCTGGCCGGCGCGGGCGTCCCCGTGTGACCGGCCTGCCGGGCCCCGGGCGCAACACGGTGTCGTGCGCCCTGTCACAGCCCCCATGCCGATGCGGGCAGGGGGCACCCGGCATGGCACCCTTAGTCCTGCGCACGAGGCAATCACGGACAACCGACCGGACACGGGTTCGACGAGCTTTCGACAAGGAGCAGGCACAGTGCAGCGCTGGCGTGGCTTGGAGGACATCCCCCAGGACTGGGGGCGCAGCGTCGTCACCATCGGCTCCTACGATGGAGTGCACCGCGGGCACCAGCTGATCATCCGGCATGCCGTGGACCGCGCCCGGGAGCTGGGCGTGCCCGCCGTCGTCGTCACCTTCGACCCGCACCCCAGCGAGGTCGTCCGCCCCGGCAGCCACCCGCCGCTGCTCGCCCCGCACCACCGCCGCGCCGAACTCATGGCCGGCCTGGGCGTGGACGCGGTGCTCATCCTCCCCTTCACGACCGAGTTCTCGAAGCTGTCCCCGGCCGACTTCGTCGTCAAGGTCCTGGTCGACAAGCTGCACGCCAAGGCGGTCGTCGAGGGCCCCAACTTCCGCTTCGGCCACAAGGCCGCCGGGAACGTGGAGTTCCTGTCCACGCAGGGCAAGACCTACGACTTCGAGGTCGAGGTCGTCGACCTGTACGTGACCGGCGAGGCGGGCGGCGGCGAGCCGTTCTCCTCCACGCTGACACGGCGACTGGTCGCCGAGGGCGACGTCACGGGCGCGGCCGAGATCCTGGGCCGTCCGCACCGGGTCGAGGGCGTCGTCGTCCGAGGTGCCCAGCGCGGGCGCGAAATGGGCTTCCCCACGGCCAACGTCGAGACGCTGCCGCACACCGCCATCCCGGCCGACGGGGTGTACGCCGGCTGGCTGCACACCCAGGGCGAAGCGATGCCGGCCGCGATCTCCGTGGGGACGAATCCGCAGTTCGAGGGGACCGAGCGCACGGTGGAGGCGTACGCCATCGACCGGGTGGGGCTCGACCTGTACGGCCTCCATGTCGCCGTCGACTTCCTGTCGTTCGTACGGGGGCAGGCCAGGTTCGACACGCTGGACGCGCTGCTGGAGCAGATGGCCGAGGACGTCAAGCGCTGCCGGGAACTGGTGGCGGCGGCCGAGCGGTCCGCCTGACCTCCCTGGCACCTCCGCGTACTCGTTACGCGGCCTCGTCCGGGTGGAGGGCGTCGAGGATGAGGGCGAGACCGAAGGCGAACTCGTCGGCGTAGTCGTAGCCGGGCTTGAGGACGTGTTCGGCGGCCAGTTCGGTGAGGTGGGGGTAGGTGTCGGCGGGCATGTCGCGCACGATGGCGCCCGCCACCTCGTCCAGCTCGGCGGCGCCTCTGAACGGCAGGCTCAGCTCCTGGAGCACGAACCCGTACAGATAGCTGTCGATCAGCGAGACGGCGTGCGCGGTCATGGGGACGGAGAATCCGCCGGCGCGCAGCGTTCCGATGACGGCGTCGTGATGGCGCAGGGTCGCCGGGCCGGGCTGGGAGCGGGAGTCCATGAGGCCGACGGCCCAGGGGTGGCGCCGCAGGACGGCACGGGCGGAGTCCGCGCGGTGGCGCAGAGCACTCTTCCAGTCCGTGTCGCGCGGCGGTAGGTCGATCTCGCCGAACACCGCGTCCACCATGCCGTCGAGGATGTCCTCCCGGCCCGCGACGTGGTGGTAGAGCGACATCGCCTCGACGCCGAGTGGTTCGGCGATGGCCCGCATGGTGAGCGCGTTCGCCCCCTTCTCGTCCGCCACCGCCACCGCCGTGCGGATCACGCGCTCGCGACTGAGCGGGGTGCGTGCCGACGCCCCCCGCCGGCCCTTGTTTCCCGCGCCCATCCGGCCCTCCTGCCCGCTTCCGTCGTGTACTCCCCTTGACCGCCTTACAGCATAAGGCTAGCTTGCCTTACAACATAAGGTAGGCATCCCGGCGAAGGGGGCTGCGCCATGGACACGGAACGCGTGCAGAAGGTCTGCGTCATCGGGGCCTCGGGGAAGCTCGGGCAGTACATGGTCCGGCACGCGCTGGAGCGCGGCTATGAGGTGGTCGGGGTGTGCCGGGAACGCAGTGTGCCGAAGCTGGCCGCGTTCGAAGGCCGGATCACCGTCGTCCCCGGAGACACGAACGACCCGGAGGTGATCCGGCGGGCCGTCGCCGGGTGCGACGGGGTGCTGACGGTGCTGGTGCCGTGGGGTGTACGGCAGTACGCGTCGGGCACGGCCCAGGCGGTGCTCGACCACGCGCGGCCGGGCGCGCGCCTGGTCTTCTCCTGCGGCTGGCACATCACCCGCGACGGCAAAGACACGTACTCACGGCTGTTCACCCTGGGCGTCCGGATCGCCACCGTGCTGGCCAAGCTGGTCCGCGCCGTCGAACTCGACGACCAGGTCGAGGCATGCCGGCGGGTGTTCGCCGGCGACACCCGGTGGACCGTGGTGCGCGGCAGCTCCCTGGAGGAGGGCGAGAGCCAGGGCCTGCCCGTGTGGAGCCGGCACGTGGGCGACCCGGTACTGGCCAGCAACCTGACGCGGCGGGTGGACTTCGCCCTGTTCATGGTGGAAGCGCTCACCGACGACACGCTCGTCCAGGAGGCCCCGGCGATCGTCGGCTGCCGCACCCCCAGCGCCCTCGCCCACGCCGGGGAGTCTCACACCTAGCAGGGCCGTCCCGTCCGGCCGCGCCTTCAGCGCGTCGCCCAGTGGCATGCCACCTGGGCCGTGCCGCCACCGTCGAGGATCTCCGGATCCTGGGTCCGGCACGCGTCCGCGACGCCCGCCCGTTCCGCCTCGCCGCTCGCGAGGATCTGGCAGCGGGCGTGGAAGCGGCAGCCCGACGGGACGCGGGACGGGTCCGGGGGCTCGCCCGTGAGGACCACCGGGGCGCCCGGGGCCTCGGGGAGGACGGACAGCAGTGCCTGGGTGTACGGGTGCCGAGGGGCCGTCAGAACCTGCTCCACCGCGCCCGTCTCCACGATCCGGCCCAGGTACATCACAGCGACCCGGTCGGCGATGTTCCAGGCCAGGCCCAGGTCGTGCGTGACGACCAGGGCCGAGAGGCCCAGTTCGGTGCGCAGCCGCAGCAGCAGGGCGAGGATCTCGCCGCGCACCGAGGCGTCGAGGGACGCCACCGGCTCGTCGGCGACGAGGAGTTCGGGTTCCAGAACGAGCGCGCCGGCGATGACGACCCGCTGGCGCTGCCCGCCCGACAACTCGTGCGGATAGCGCAGGAAGAAGCGCTCCGGGGGGCGCAGACCGGCCCGGGACAGGGCATCGGCGACCGCTGTGCGCTCGTCACCGCCGTAGCGGTGGATGCGCAGACCCTCGGCGACCGCGTCGTACACCGTGTGCCGGGGGTTGAGGGAGCCGCTCGGGTCCTGGAGGACCAGCTGGACGCGCTTGCGGTAGGCCTTGAGGGACCGGCCGGAGTAGTCCAGCGGGCGCCCGGCGAACGTGACCCGGCCCGCCGTCGGCTCGACCAGACCGAGCAGGCCACGGGCCAGGGTCGTCTTGCCGCAGCCGGACTCGCCGACCAGCGCGACGATCTCGCCGGGGCGGATGTCGAGGTCGACGCCGTCCACCGCCCGGGCCCGGGGGCCGCCGTGCCGGCCGGGGAAGGTGACGTGGAGGCCCTGGGCGCTCAGCAGCGGGGCCGTGGTGACCTCGGGGGCCGTGGGGGACGTGGTCATGGCGTGCTGGGCCTCGCTTCCTCCAGGGCCTCCGGTTCCCCGGCCGGCCGCTCACCGCGGGCCTGCGGATCCCGGCCCGCCGCACGGGGCTCCGCTCCCGGCAGGCCGACCAGCACACACGCCGCCCGCCGCTCCGGCCCCGCCTCGCGCAGCGCCGGGTCCTCCTCGACACACGACTCCAGCGCCACCGGACACCGGGGATGGAACGTGCAGCCGGACGGCAACGCGGCCGGGTCCGGCGGGTCGCCCGCGAGTCCCCGCGGAGCGAACCGGGACGCCGGGTCGCCGATGCGCGGGAACGCGGCCGACAGGGCCCTGGCGTACGGATGCCGGGCGTCCTCGTACACCTGGGCGGCCGGCCCCTCCTCGACCACCCGGCCCGCGTACATGACGGCGAGCCGGTCGCAGGTGTCGGCGAGGACCGCCAGGTCGTGGCTGATCATGATCAGTCCGAGGTCCTGGTCCGCGACGAGCTGTTCGATGAGCCGGAGGATCTGCGCCTGGATCATCACGTCGAGCGCGGTGGTCGGCTCGTCGGCGACGATCAGCCGAGGGTCGCAGGCCAGCGCCATGGCGATCATGACGCGCTGGCGCTGCCCGCCGGACAGCTCGTGCGGGTAGGCGGCCGCCCGGGCGGCCGGCAGACCGACCTGCTCCAGCAGCTCGCCGGTCTTCTTCTTCGCCCCGGCCGCGGTGGCCTTCCTGTGCAGCAGGATCGGCTCGGCGATCTGGTCGCCGATGCGGTGCACGGCGTTCAGGGAGTGCATCGCGCCCTGGAAGACGACGGAGGCCCCGGCCCAGCGGACCGCCCGGACCCGGCCCCACTTCATGGTCAGCACGTCCTCGCCGTCGAGGAGCACCTCCCCGGTGATCCGGGCGCCCGACGGCAGCAGCCGCAGCAGGGCCAGCGCCAGCGTGGACTTGCCGCAGCCGGACTCCCCGGCGAGGCCGAGCTTCTGCCCCGCCTCCAGACGCAGGTCCACCCCGCGCACGGCGGCCGCCCCGCCCGCGTAGGTCACGGTCAGGTTCCTGACGTCGAGCAGACTCAACGCGACACCCCCAGCCTGGGGTTGAGGACGGACTCCACGGCCCGCCCGCACAGTGTGAACGCCAGCGCCACCACGGCGATGGCGATGCCCGGCGGCACCAGGTACCACCAGTCCCCGGCACTGACCGCGCCCGCCTCACGGGCGTCCTGGAGCAGCCCGCCCCACGACACGACCGTCGGATCGCCGAGGCCCAGGAAGGCCAGCGTCGCCTCGGCGAGGATGGCCGAGGAGATGATCAGAGTCGTCTGCGCCAGCACCAGCGGCATCACATTGGGCAGCACGTGCCGGGACATGATGTGCCAGTGGCCGCCGCCGAGCGCCTTCGCCCGCTCGATGTACGGCCGGGTCTCCACCGCGAGCGTCTGGGCGCGCACCAGCCGGGCCGTGGTCGGCCAGGTGGTCACGCCGATCGCGACGACGGTCGTGGTCAGCGAGCGGGACATCACGGTCGCCAGGGCGATCGCCAGCACCAGCGTCGGCATGACCAGGAACCAGTCGGTGATCCGCATCATCACCGTCGCGTACCAGCCCTTGAAATGCCCCGCCGTCACCCCGATCAGGGTGCCGATCGCCACCGACAGCACGGCGGCGAGCAGCCCGACCAGCAGCGACACCCGCGAACCCCAGATCACCAGGCCCAGCAGGTCGCGACCGAACTGGTCGGTGCCGAGCGGGAACTCGGAGCTCGGGCTCTGCATCGGACGCCCCGGCGCGCCGGTCACGCTGCTCACGTCGGAGCCGACGAACAGCGGTGCGAACAGCGCCAGCAGCGCGCACAGCGAGAGCGCGGTCAGGCCGTACAGCCCCGCCCGTTCGGAGCGGTACTGCCGCCAGAAGCGGGCGACGGACGCCCGGCGCCGCTGCCGGGCGAGGGCGCGCGGGCTCAGGCCCGGGCCGGTCGTCGTCGTTGTCATCGGGCCACCCGGGGGTCAAGCAGCGGATAGACCAGGTCGGCGAGGGTGTTCATCAGGATCACCGCGGCGGCGAACACGAAGAACAGCCCCTGCACGAGCGGCAGGTCGGGCACGCTCAGCGCCTGGTAGAACAGCCCGCCGAGGCCGGGCCAGGAGAACACCGTCTCCACGAGGATCACGCCCGCCACCGTCCGGCCGAGGTTGATGAAGATCAGCGTCACGGTCGGCAGCAGCGCGTTCGGCACGGCGTGCCGACGGCGCACGAGGTCGTCGCGCAGTCCCTTGGCCCGCGCGGTGGTCAGATAGTCGCTGCCCATCTCGTCCAGCAGTGCCGACCGCGTGACCAGCAGCGTCTGCCCGTACTCCACGGCCACCAGCGTCACCACCGGCAGCACCAGATGGTGCGCCACGTCGAGGACGTACGCGAAGCCCTCCTCGCCGCCCGACTCCATGCCACCGGTCGGGAACATCCCCGGGAGCGGGCCGATGCCCACCGACAGCACGATGATCAGCAGCAGCCCCAGCCAGAAGGACGGGATGGAGTACAGGGTCAGCGCCAGGCCGGTGTTGAGGCGGTCGCCGAGCCCGCCGCGCCGCCATGCCGACCGGGTGCCGAGGAAGATGCCGAGCACGGTGTAGAGGACGAAGGCGGTCCCGGTGAGCAGCAGGGTGTTCGGCAGCGCCTCGGTGATCTTGTCGACGACGGGGGCGCGGAACTGGTACGACGTCCCGAAGTCGCCCGTGAGCGCTTTGCCGCAGTAGTCCGTGAACTGCCGCCACAGCGGCAGGTCGAGCCCGAACTCCTCCCGATAGGCGGCCAGCTGCTCCGCCGACACCTGACGGCCGCCCGTCATGGTCTTCACCGGGTCGCCCGGGATCAGCCGGAACAGAAAGAAGCTGGTCACGAGCACGGCGAGCAGCGATACGGCGGCGCCGGCCACCTTGCCGGCCAGGTACCGCGGGTACGCGGAGCCCTTGCGTACCCGCGGCCCGGCCGCGGTCTGCTGCTTGTCCTCGACCAGCGCGGGGGTCGCGTCAGCGGTCATGAGTACCCGCTCGCCGCTCTACTCGCGTTCCTCGGCGGTGGCCCGCCGCCGCATCGCCGCGAAGGCGCCGAGCCCGGCCAGGACCACGACACCCGCGACGACGCCGACCACGACCCCGGTCGACGACGCGTTGTCGGAGGTGCCGCCGGAATCGGCCGGGACCGCCGACCACCAGCTCCAGTAGCCGTCCTGGCCGTAGATGTTGCCCGCCTTCGCCGGCATGGTCGTGATCGACTTGATCTGGTCCGTCCGGAAGGCCTCGACCGCGTTCGGATACGCCATGACGTTCATGTACCCGAGGTCGTACAGCCGCGACTCCATCTGCTTGACGATGTCCGCCCGTTTGGCGGGGTCGTACTCGGCCAGCTGCCGGGCGTAGAGCTCGTCGTACTTCTTGTCGCAGATGAAGTTGTCCGTCGCGCCCGTCTCCTCGGGCGTCGCCGGGAGCGCCCCGCAGGTGTGGATGGACAGCACGAAGTCCGGGTCGGGGTTGACCGACCAGCCGTCGAACGCCAGGTCGTACTTGCCGGCCAGCCACGGGTCGGTCACATTGTCCAGGCAGTTGAGCTGAACGCCGATGCCGAGCTCGCCCCACCACTCCTGGAGGTACTTGCCGACCGCTTTGTCGTTCGGGTCGGTGGCGTGGCACAGCACGCGGTAGGTGATGGGCTTGCCGTCCTTGCCGACGCGCTTGCCGTCGCCGTTCTTCTTGTAGCCCGCCCGGTCGAGCAGCTGAGCCGCCTCGGCCGGGTCGTACGCCAGTTTCTGGTCGGCGGACGGCTTCCAGAAGTAGTCCTGGAAGCGCGGCGGGAGGTAGCCCTCGCCCTCGACGGCGTGGCCCCGGAACACCTTGTCGATGATGGCCTCGCGGTCGACCGCCCGGAACAGCGCGTTGCGCACCCGCTGGTCGAGCAGGGAGGGGTGGCCGTCGCCGAACTTCTTGCCGTTCTTCGCCTTCGCGCCCGGGTTGGTGGCGAGGGCGTAGAAGCGGCGGCCGGGGGCGTCGTTGACCTGGATGTCGTCCGCGCCCTTGAGGGACTCCGCCTGAGCGGGTGTCAGGGACGGGGACCCGGCGACGAAGGACACCTCGCCCTTGCGCAGCGCCGAGACGGCCGCGTCCTGGTCCTTGTAGTAGCGGAAGACCAGCTCGTCGAACTTCGGCGACCCGCGCCAGAAGGTCTTGTTGGCCTTGAGCCGGACGTAACTGTCGGCCTTGTAGCCGCTCAGCACGAACGGCCCGTTCCCCACGACGGGGAAGTTCTTGTCGTTGTTGAACTCGGAGAAGTCCGAGACCTTCTCCCACACGTGCTTCGGCACGATCGGCACGTCCAGCGCGGCCATCGTGGCCTGCGGTTTCTTCAGCTCGATGACCAGTTTGGTGGGACTCGGAGCCGTCACCCTCCGGAAGTTCCCGACGTAGCTGCCGTTCGCCGTGGCCGCGCCGGAGTCGGTCATCATCTTGTTGAACGTCCACGCCGCGTCCTGGGCGGTGGCCTGCTGCCCGTCCGACCACGCGGAGTTGGAGCGGATCGTGTACGTCCAGGTCAGCTTGTCCGGCGACGGCTCCCACTTGGTGGCCAGGCCCGGGATGGCGTGGTTGTCCTTGGGGTCGTAGTTGGTCAGGTACTCGTACATGAGCCGGTGAATGCTCGTGCTGAGCAGCCGGACCGCCAGGAACGGGCTGAGCGAGTCCACGCTCTGCGCCACGGCGACGGTCAGCACCTTCTTGCCGTCGTCGGCCGCCCGGGCCTGCCGGGGCGCCGGGTCGAGCGGGGTCGCGAGAGTGGCGGTGAGGGTGAGCGCGGCCGCCCCGGCCAGGGCGACGAGCCGGAGGCCGTGCGGGAGGCTGCGTTTCTGATCGTTCGTGCCCATGGTCGGACCTCGCGTCATCGCTCGGACGGGAAGGACGGGTTGATCAGCTGTCAGATGTGTGATGTGTGTGTACCAGCGGCCGTCTCCACCCGTCAACGGCGTGTTCACCCCTTGTGGCCTGCGGAAATAACGAATTGGCGAGCTTTTCACCCCCATTGGTCGAGACCACTGACGCGCTCCTGGCCAGGGCCTGGCAACGGAATTCGCCCCTGAACGCGCCGAGGCCCGCGCCGAGTCGGATCGGCGCGGGCCGGGCGGGGATCGGTCCCTCAAAAAGGGCCGATCGAGTGAGGTGATTACTGCGTCGGAGGCGGCGGCGGGGTCTGTCCGTCGGGCTGCCCCGGCTGACCGGGCTGGGGATAGCCGTAGCCCGGCTGCTGGGGAGCGGCCGGAGGCTGGCCCGGCTGGGGGTACGGCTGCCCGGGCTGCTGCCCCGGTTGCGGGTAGGGCGGCTGGCCCGCGGCCTGCGGGTACGGCTGACCCGGTTGGGCCGGAGGCCGGCCCGGCTGCGGATACGGCTGCCCGGGCTGGGCGTACGGCTGGCCGGGCTGTGGTTGCGGCTGCTGCGGGTACGGTCCCGGCTGGCCGGGGACCTGCTGACCGGGAGCCGGCTGCTGCTGCCCGGGGTACGGGGGCTGGCCCGGCTGGGCGTAGGGCTGACCGGGCCCGGGCTGGCCCGGCAGCGGCGGGGCCGCGACCGGCGGCGGGTTGCCGTCGGACGTCCACAGGCCGTGCGACTGCTGGTGACGGACCAGATCCTCGGCGACCATCGCCGCGAGGTTGAAGTACGCCTCCCGCACCTTCGGCCGCATCATGTCGAGGTCGACCTCGGCACCGGCGGCCAGATGCTCGTCGAACGGCACGACGACGACGCCCCGGCAGCGCGACTCGAAGTGCGTCACGATGTCCTCGACCTTGATCATCTTGCCGGTCTCGCGGACCCCGGAGATGACGGTGAGGGACCGCGAGACGAGATCGGCGTACCCGTGCGCGGACAGCCAGTCCAGCGTCGTGCTCGCACTGCTCGCACCGTCCACGGACGGCGTCGAGATGATGATGAGCTGGTCGGCGAGGTCCAGCACACCGCGCATGGCGCTGTAGAGCAGACCGGTACCGGAGTCGGTGAGGATCACCGGGTACTGCTTGCCCAGCACGTCGATCGCGCGCCGGTAGTCCTCGTCGTTGAACGTCGTGGACACGGCCGGGTCGACGTCGTTGGCGATGATCTCCAGGCCGGAGGGCGCCTGGGACGTGAACCGCCGGATGTCCATGTACGAGTTGAGGTACGGGATCGCCTGGACGAGGTCTCGGATGGTGGCCCCGGTCTCCCGCCGCACACGGCGCCCGAGGGTGCCCGCGTCCGGGTTGGCGTCGATCGCGAGGATCTTGTCCTGCCGCTCGGTGGCGAGCGTCGCGCCGAGCGCGGTGGTGGTCGTCGTCTTGCCGACACCGCCCTTGAGGCTGATCACCGCGATCCGGTAGCAGGACAGCACGGGCGTGCGGATCAAATCCAGCTTCCGCTGCCGCTCGGCCTCCTCCTTCTTGCCACCGAGCTTGAACCGGCCGCCGCCGGCCGCCGGACGGCTGCTCTTCGTCTTCTGCTTCTTGCTGTTGAGCAGCCGGTCGGACGACAACTCCACGGCAGCGGTGTATCCGAGCGGCGCGGCCCCGGGGTTGGTCGGCTGCCGCTGGTCGTGCTGCATGGGCTGCGGCCAGGCGGCACCGGTACGCGGATCCACGGGATGCCCGGGCTGACCCGGGTGCCCCGACTGGTCGGGCTGCCCGGCGTGCGGCGGCTGGGCCCCGGGCTGCGGCTGCGCCTGCGGGGGCACGCCGGGGTGGGGCTGGGCCTGCTGGGCAGGCGGCTGCGGGAAGCCGTAGCCGCCCTGGGCGTTGGGGGCGCCGGGGTGCGGGAAGCCGTAGCCGTCCTGCGGGGCCGGCGCGGGGGCGGCCGGGGGCTGCTGGGGTGCCGGAGCAGGGGCGCCCTGCTGGGGGAAGCCGTAGCCGCCCTGCGCGTGGGGCGCGGGCGGACTGCCCGGCTGCTGGTCCGCGGCCGGGGGCTGTGCCGCTGGGGCGGGGGCGCCGGGGTGGGGGAAGCCGTAGCCGCCCTGGGCGTTCGGCGCGGCCGGGGGCTGGGCGCCCGGGTGCGGGAAGCCGTAGGCGGGCTGCGGTGCGGGCTGCGGTGCGGGCTGGGCGGGCGGCTGGCTCGGCGCGGCCGGCTGGTTCCACGCGGCGGGCGCGGGCTGCGGCGCCTGCGGCTGGAACGGCGGCTGCTGGGCCGGTACCGAGGGGTGCGGCGGCACCGGCGGCTGCCCCTGCGCTGCCTGCGGCTGCGCGGGGACGTTCGGGTTCGGGTGCTGAGCCTGTGCCTGCGGCTGCGCCGGCACGTTGGGGTCCGCGTGCTGTGCCTGCGGCTGCTGCTCCGGCTGGATGGGCCACTGGCTCGCGGGAGCCGGGGCGGCCGGCTGGTACGACGGCGGGAGCGGCGGCACGGCCTGCGGGGCCGGGGGAGTCGGGTCGGACAGCGTGCTCTGTGGCGCCCCGGGGAAGGCAGGGGCGGCGGATACGACGTCCTCGGGCCCGCTCTCCCCGGAGGCGGGGTCAGCGGGGGACGCGTCGGTCGGCTCGGCAGCAACCGCCCCTGCGTCCTCGTGCTCAGCCCCGGCCGGTACGGAGCCCACCGGCCGGTCAGCCTCCGGCTGGGTTGCCTCGGGCTGGACGTCCTCTGCCTTGGCCTCCTCTGCCCTGGCCTTCTCGGATTCGGCGTCCTCCGCCTTGATGTCCATGGATCCGGCGTCCTCGGCCCCGGCGTCGTCGGGCGCGGGGGCCTGGACATCGGTCTCTTCGGACGGGGCGTCCTCGGGCGCCGCGACCTGCGGCTCCAGGACGCCGGATGCCACGTCCTCGGCTTCCGGCCGCGTGTTCTCCGACTCGGACTCGTCGGCCGGCGGTACGTCGGCGAAGGCGTCCGCGTCCAGCGCGTACTCCGAGACCGCAGCGGAGGCGTCGCCGGCCTCCACGCCGGGGCCGTCGTCCTCCGCCTCATCGGTACGGGCACCGCTGCCGGCCATGTCGGGGGCGGCGGAGGCGTCGGGAGTGCCGGGCGTGGCAACCGCCTCCGCGGCGGCACGCTCCGCGATCTCCCGCTTCAGGGCGACGGCGGAGAAGCGCATGGTGGCGCCGCTCTCCAAGTCGCCGTTCGCCGGCTCCGCTTCCTCACCGGGGGGAGCGACGGCAGGGGAAGCGGCCGGGGGAGCGGGAGGATCAGCCGGAACCTCCGGCGTGGCGGGAGCCGCCTCCGGCGGAGCAGGCGGCGTCCACTGCGCCTGGTACCCACCCGCGGGGATGTTCGGCACGGCCGAAGGCGAGGACGCGTCCCCCGCGGGCGCCTCGGGCTGCCCCTGGGGCTGAGCCCCCGGATGTGACCCCTGGGGCTCGAACCCGCTTCCCATCGGAAGCTTGGGCACGGCCGAAGGACCTTCGGAAGAAGGCGCGGGCGCTGCCGGCGGTGCGAAGGGCGCATCCGGCGCGGGCGCGGGAGGTGTGAAAGGAGCGGGCGGCGGCGCGGGGGGAGTGAAGGGCGCTTCGGGCGCCGGAGCCGGTGCAGAGGCCTGCCCCGGAAAGGACGACGGGAAGGACGAAGGGCCACCGGATGGGTTGGCGTGCGGCGGCGGGGTGAGTCCGGGCAGCGGCGGCACCGGCCCCTTGGGCATCCCGGAACCTCCGGGGGTTCCCGCAGCCCCGGGACCTCCGGGCGCCCCCGCAGCCCCGGAACCGCCGGGTGCACCGGAAGCCCCCGGCCCCGCGGAAGCCCCGGACGTCCCCGGAGTGCCGGACTCCTCGGACGGCCGCGCCTCAGCCCCTTGCCCGGAGCTCGCGCTGCCCGAGGCGTTCTGCGTGTACCAGGCGGGCGGCGCGTAGTCGATGGTGAACTCGCCCGTCATCTCTGCTGCGGACTCCGCGTCGGGCTGGTCATCGCCGGGTGTCGCCCAGCCCCCGCGGATCCCGTCCCGATCGCTGCTCACAGTGTTCCTCCTGGTGTGGTCGAGCACCCTCATGCCGTGCTGGGGCGACCCTTGCTTGTCGTCCGACGTCGTGTGAAGTCGTTTGAGGCGTATCGAGGTCGTCCGAGGTCGTCCGCTGCACAGGCTCCCCCGCTTGCCCCTGGGACGCCGACGCCCACTCCACGGGGTCTGACGCCGAGCCCTGTCCCAGCCTAATCACCACACGCCCCGGCCCGGCAGGCCCGTCCGCCCCTCCACAGCGACGCCGGACCTCGAAAACCATGCAAATGCGACGTAATTGCCGACGCAACCCTTGACAAACCGGGTGCTACGAACGGTTTCCCCGCCAGGCCCGTCAGTCCATCCGACGTGGCGTACCCAACAACCCGGTCTCCGCGTCCGTGGGCTGTGTCATCACGTACTGCCGATCGCGGTCGGTACACCACAGGGTGAGACCGTCGGAGAGCCCCGGCAGGGAGTCCATTTCGGCCCGGGTGAGCGCCATCGTGCGGCCCAGTTCCGTGGCCTCGTCGGGCGACACCCTCTGAATCCCGACCAGCCGCGCCTGCCGCACGAGCCGCGGAGCGACCGGGCTGACGTACGGCAACAGGGTCAGCACCGACTGCCAGGGCCCGGAGACCACGCGACCGCGAGGTGGCCGCATTCCGCAGTCCCGCACCACCAGCACCGGCGTGCCGGCTGAGGCACCCAGCGGCGGCACCCGCCCGACGTCGTACACGGCCATCCCGTTCTGACCGCCCCCCATGGCGTGCACCATCGGCATCCAGACCTGCGCCCGCGCCGTCTCCACGGCGACCCGCGTCCCCGTTGCCGCCGCCCTGAGCGCGATGACCTGCACGGTCCACAACCCGCCGATGAGTACGACGTCGTACGGCAGCGGCCGATTGAGCCCGAGTACCGCGGGCCGGTTCTCCGCGTCCACACCGATGACGACGCCGTCGTCGGCGACGGGAAGGGCAAGGGTGTCCAGTTGGTCGACGGTCACGGAGTGCCGCGGGTGTCTCGGGCCGATCAACCCGAAGCCGCGGCGCAGCAGTTCACGCGCCCGCTCGGGGGCAGAGGTCTGCGGCTCGACCCGTCCGGTGGCCGCCGCCTGTCCTACGCGCGGGGTCGTCGCCGTCACCGGACACCTCCGAGGGGCAGAGTGGCGAGCATGCCGGGTACCTGTTCCCGGTCGAGCCGGGAGAGCCCCATGCCCGTGTGCCGGGCCGCAGCCTGCACCGCGCGCCGGGCGGCGACGAGTTCGTCGTCGCTGCGCCCGGTCACCCGAAGGTGCCCGCAGACGGACACCTCCTTCCGCTCCCCCCGCCTGAGCGTGAGGCTGAAGGTGGTGGCGAGGGTGGGAACGGCCGTGACCAGGGCGACGAGCTGCGGCAGCGACGGCGCCCTCTCCCCGCCCAGGGCGGGCCACCGACGGATCCAGTACGTGGTGTGTCTGCGGTTGTCGCAGCGCCAGTTCCGGCCCGACTCCTCGGTCCGACGCTCACGCGTGTCCGTCCGCCCGGCCTCCGCCGTCACGAGCGGGTTGGCGCAGGCCGACGTGGCGATGGCGGAGATCAACTGCTCCTCGTCGAGGAGGGTCGCCCGGAATCCGGATCCGGTGAGCCGGCTCGCGAGATGATCGGCGGCACGCACGACGCACTTCTGCGCTCCGACCAGGCCGCCCCCACGCGCGGCCACCGCTTCCGCGCACAGCTCCGGATCGAGCTTCAACGCGATCCACGTGATGCGTACGGCCGGCGCACCCGTCTGCTCCTGCAGGGGCGCGTAGTTGGCGACGGCCACGGACTGCCGGGGCAGATGGATCGCGGGCGCGGGCTGGGTGTGGAGCACGACCTGCGCCGACTCCAGCCGGATCCCGTCCACCTCCAAGGCGTCGTGCACCAGAGAGAGCGGCAACGGCTGCTTGTTCCGCTCGGCCCGCAGCGCGGTGGCGTCGGCCTCGACATGCAGGACCGCGGTGACGAACGTACCGTCCCCGACGATTCCGACGGGCCGGCGGTCGCGGCCGGTGTACGTGTACGTCCGCAGACTCGGGTCGCACTCCACGGCCGGCGCCAGCCCCGGCTCCGTGCCCTCCGGTATCGGCGTACTCGCGGCCCGCCGCTGCCGTGCACGCAACGCCTGAGCCGTGGCCAGCCACTCGGGCAGGGAACGCCCCCGGCGACGGAGGAAGGAGAGCAGCACCAGACAGCCGGCGAGGACAGCCGCAGGCACCACGGCCACGGGATCGATCAGCCATCCGACGAGCAGGATGGCCGCCGCGACCTCGAACAGGACAAGGCGTTGCAACCGGAATGCCCCGACCTGACCCGAACGCACCCTGGAGTGGAGTACGCCCGGCGAGGCCGGCCGCCGCGCCGGTCCCTGCCCGGACGCCGAAGCACCCCGTGTCCGCGATCGGTCACGGGACCGGGCGCGCGTTCCGGAAGCCATCACTCCATCCCCCCGTTCTGCTGACAACTCACTGCTGTTTCAGCACCGCACCATGCCCTGAAGGCCCGGGCACCCTACCCGCTCCACAAGTCCCCGCGGATACCAGGCATAGTAGGGGGCCGCTCTGACACCGGAACGGTCGGCATGACACACCAGGCGAGCGCGGCACATCTGAACACGGGGAGAGACAAGCAGAGATGGCATCTCGGCGCGACCAGCTCAATGCCTACACCTTCGCGAAGCGCCGCATGCTCGCGGCCTTCCTGCAGTCGTCGCCCGACGGTTCGGAGGAGGGGGCGCCCCGTCCACTGCGCGCGGTCATCCCCGGCGCCATCGTGGCTGTGGTCGTCATGGCCGTCTTCGGGGCCTGGGGCATGTTCAAGCCCACCGCACCCAAGGGCTGGGACGAGCCCAACGCCAAGGTGATCGTCGCGAGCGACTCGACCACGCGCTACGTCGTCCTGAAGACCGGCAAACAGGTCCAGCTGCACCCGGTCCTCAACATGGCCTCCGCGAAGCTGCTCCTCAACGAAGGCCAGGGCGATGTGGTGACCGTCGCCGAGTCCGTCCTCGACAACGGCAAGATCCCCCACGGGGCCACCATCGGCATCCCGTACGCGCCCGACCGGCTCCCCTCGGCGTCCGAGGCGGGCGGCGAGAAGCGCTGGGCGGTCTGCGAACGCCGCAGCACGGGCGGCGAGTCCATCCAGAAGGCCGCACTGGTCCTCGCCTCCCGCGACTTGAAGGCGACCGAGGGCAAGGGCGAGAAACTGACGGGCGGGCAACTGCTCTACGTCGTGGCCCCGGACGGGAAGCACTACGTGGTGGACGCGAGCGGACGCTCGTACCCCATCGACAAGAGCAACGAACTGCTGCTGCGCGCCGTCGTCGGCTCCGGACGCAAGCCGCAGAAGGTCTCCGACGAGTGGCTGGAGACCCTGCACACCGGCGACCCGATCTCCTTCCCGAAGATCCCCGACCAGATCGGTGTCGCTGCCGACGCCCCAGGTCAACTGGACGACAAGACCGACAAGGTCGGCATGGTTCTCAAGGCGTCCGACCTCAACAGCGACCAGTACTACGTGGTGTTGCCCGGCCGGGTCGCCCCCGTCTCGGCCTTCGTCGCCCAACTCCTGCTGTTCAGCGAGGACCTGGCCTCCCTCGGCCAGGCCGGTGCAGCCAAGGACATGAGCCCGGGTGCGATCGTCCCCGGCAAGCCGTTCGGCACCGAGCACCGCTGGCCCACCGAGGACCCCCAGCCCGTCAACGATGCCTCCGGCACCGCAGGAAGCCGCGGCACCGTCTGCAACGTCCTGCGCGGCGTCGACGCCGGCTCGGGCGCCACGACCCTCAGCACCTGGGCGGGCACGGATTTCCCGGCCAAGCTCCCCACCGGCTCCTCCAGCGCCTACGTCACGCCCGGCTCCGGCCAGCTCTACCGCCAGTTCCAGGGCAGGGAGACCAAGGCCGGCCCCGTCTTCCTCGTCACCGACACCGGCCTGCGCTACGTCCTGCAGTCCAACGCCGACAGCGGCGCGGACGACGCCGGCATCGGCACGACGGCCAAGGACCGCCGGCAGGCCCAGCAGGAGGCCCAACAGGCCCAGACCCGGCTCGGCTACAAGGACGTGGACCCCGCGCCGATCCCCGTCGCCTGGTCGGAGTTCCTGCCCACCGGCCCACGCCTGTCGACAACGGCGGCACGCCAGCCGCAGGGTTCCTGAGGGGGCCGGCCATGCCACACGTGCCCTCCTTCCTCCGCAGGGCGACCGCGGTGACGGCGGCGACCCTGCTCACGACCGTCCCCGTCGTCCTCGCGCCCCCGGCGACGGCGGCCGACCTGCCGTACTCGGACCAGTGCGCGTTCCCCAACGGCAAGTACCCGGGCCGCCCCTGGTCCCTGCAGCGCGTCCTCCTGGACGAGCTGTGGAGCCAGTCCACGGGCAAGGGCATGCGGGTCGCGGTGATCGACACCGGCGTCGACGTGACGAATCCCCAACTCACCGACGCCGTCGACGTGAAGAGCGGCCGCAATTTCCTGCCCAAGAACCTCAAGGACGACGACGGCAACCCGATCGAGCGGGGCAAGGAGAACGGCACCACGGACACGGTCGGCCACGGCACCAAGGTCGCCGGCATCATCGCGGCCCGGCCCGTCAAGGGCACCGGCTTCGTGGGCCTGGCCCCCGATGCGACGATCATCCCCATCCAGCAGAACGACGCGGAGGGCAACGGCGACGTCGGCACCCTGACCGCCGCGATCCGCTACGCCGTCCAGGCCGGGGCCGACGTCATCAACATCTCCCAGGACACCACAAGGCCGATGACGTCGACGTCCGATCTGAAGCTGGCGATCGACCAGGCCCTGAACAAGAGGATCGTGGTCGTGGCCTCGGCAGGCAACGACGGCCTCGGCGGCAACGTCAAGGAGACCTACCCGGCTTCCTACGAGGGCGTCCTCGCCGTCGCCGCCTCGGACCGCAACAACGAGCGCGCCGCCTTCTCCCAGTCCGGCGAGTTCGTCGGCGTCGCGGCCCCCGGTGTCGACATGATCTCCACCGTCCCCAAGGGCGGCCACTGCTCCGACAACGGTACGAGCTTCTCGGCGCCGTACGTCGCCGGCCTCGCGGCGCTGATCAAGGCGAAACACCGCGACTGGACGGCCCGGCAGATCGTCGCCCAGATCGAACAGACCGCGGAGCGCACCACCGCGGGCCACGACCGTCTGGTCGGATGGGGAGTGGTCGACCCCGTACGAGCCCTGACACAGGACGAACACCCCATAGAGTCCCCAAACCCCCAAGCAGGCCTGGGCAAACCCGAAGCCCCCACCCCGGCCGAGTTCCAGACCGGCGAAACCGCCGAGGAACGCAACGCCCGCCTCGCCACCTACGTGGCCGTGGGCGCGGTGGTCCTCGTCGCGGGGATGGGCGGCACGGCGGTGGCGCTCCGGGACGCGCGGCGCAGGCAGAAGCGACGGGTGGCGGGCGGATCATGGACGCGCTGACCGAACTGAATGTCCTCGGCCTCATCCTGTCCGCCGTGCTGCTGGCCATGGCCTGCGTCAAGGCGGACCGCGTCCGGGCATGGCGCGCCGGCATCAATCCGTCGGCAGAAGAACTGTCCGACGCCTCTTTCATCGCCGCTCGCGTCGCGCTCGTCGCCCTGGCCGGCGTCGGCATCTACCTGTGTGTCCAGGGCTTCCGAGTCTCCGATGACACGACCTGGGACGACACCGAGTTGACGACCGCGGTCCAGGGCGCCACGGACGCCCTGGACGGCAGTTCCGGTTTCGGCGAGATCTATGCCGGGGACAACGACACCGGCTGGATCGACGAGTACGCGACAAAAATCGAGCAAGAGGTCGTCGAGCACGGCGGCGGCGACGCCCCGCAGTACGGCGTGACCGCGACGCCCGCCGCCCCGAACACCGCTTCCGAGGTGCACTACACGGTCACGGGCGCCGACTCGGCCTTCTGCATGCAGGTCACACGCACCCGGTCGAAGGACGGGGACTATGAGCCGCCGGGAATCGCGGGAGGTGAGGGGACGGTGACGGTCCCTTCGTACGACTTCGCGGTGACGACGCATGAGGGGGGTTGCTGACTTCGCGGCTCGGCCGGGACTGGTCCCCCTGGTAACTCACATACCACGAAGTTCAGTTGGCCGCGTCTCACACGATGACTACAGTGGTCACCGAGTGTGCCGATCGGTTCAACACCTGTGCACCGCTCAACGACTTTATCAACGGGGAACGGGGAGGGAAGGCATGCTGCCTGCGGAGGGTTTCAAAGTCGGCTTGGAGGCACTGGGAACCTTCAAGAAGCGTGTCGATGCCGTGCTCTCCACATTCGAGGGCTCACCCGGCAGCCCGCAGAAGATCGCGGCGCACGCCCTCTCCCAGGCCTCTTTCAGCGGCTCGGGCGGCTTCGCCGAGGCCAAGGGCCTCCACAGCCAGTACGAGCGCGTCCACGAACGTCTCACCGCACTCTCCAAGAACCTGGGCCACCAGATCGAGGCGATGCAGATCGCCGTCATGGGCGCGAGCGGCAACTTCAGCAACATCGACGAGGAGGAGCGGCGGCGGTTCTGGGAGATCACGGCTGATATCGGCCGTCAGCACCTTGAAGCGAAGCAGGAGAGGGCAGCGGCGGAGGCGGAGAAGCAGGGCGAGTCCGCGCCGGAACGTTCTGATGACGACCAGGCAGGTGACCTGTACTGATGAGCGAAGAGCAGGAACACCCGGTACCGCACCAGGCGGAGAGGGAGCAGGCCGCGGCGCAGGTCAACGTCATCGACATGGTGAGCGGTGCGACGGGGGTAGCCCAGCTCCTCCCCTTCGGCTGGAAGGTTCCCCGTGTCTTCGGCAAGACGAACTTCGAGGGCCACGCCCTGAACGCCATGATCGACATGGTCGAGTCCGCGAAACCGGAGGACTTGGAACTCGCGGGCACTGCCCTGCTGAACGCCCAGACCGCCATCGAAGACGCCGCCGAGGAACTCGAAGGTCACATCACCCGGGTTGATTGGGAGGGCGAGTCGGGCGAGGCTTTCCGCAAGTGGGGCGCCAATCTCGTCATCCACGCCCGCAAACTCGCAGCCTTCGCCGACGCCGCCGGCACCCAGATCACGGCAGCGGCCACGGGCCTCGCCTCCGTCCGCAGCGCCATGCCGCCGCGCGACACCCGAGAGGACCCCAAGGCGGTCGAGGACATTCCGACGCCCAAGCAAATCGAAAGCAACGCGGAGTACGCGGCTGCGGTCAAGGCCGAGAAGGACCGCCAAGAGGCGATCAACCAGATGAACCGGCTGGCGTCCTTCTACGCGGTGTCGGAAGAGATCATGGCGGCACAGGAGCCGCCGACGTTCGAGCCTATGCCGGATGTGGGGGTGCCTAAGCCGCAGCCGGATTACGCAACCCCCATCATCACGGGCGATGAAGTGCAAGGGAACGGGGCACTCGGGACTGTTCGTGAGTCAGTGGTGGCCGGCCAGGACTCGTCGAGCACGGCGTCGAGCCACTCACGTTCAGGAGACATTACCCCGCCGCTCAAGCAGGTGGATGACTCGCCCATCACGTCAGAGCGGAACGTCGGCACTAAGATCGACAGCGTTGGCACTCTGTCGCCCCAGGAAGCCGCAAGGCCGGCGACGAATTCGGTGCCTCCGGTTACCAGCTCAGGCGGTGTCAACGGAGGGACGGCCTTTCCCGTCGCCACCGGACCGGTTTCTCCCGTCCGTGGTGGGCAGACCGGCCGTGCGTCAGGAATCAGGGGAACGAACGGAACTAGGCCCCCGATCTCAGCACAGGGACAAGCAGGCACGTCCGGCGGCACCGCGGCCGGGCGCGGCAGCACGGGCCCGGTGGGACGTGTCGCCGCTCCGGGGCAGCCGGGGGTACGAGGCGGTGGCGTACCGGCAGGCGGCTCTCCCTTGGGGCGAGGTGTTTCGGGCGGAACGCCTCGCCCCATCGGAGGAACGGCGAACAGCCGAACCGACGGCACAGGTTCGACAGGGGCGGCGCGCGGCAATGGTGTTGTCGGAGGACGGCCCACTATTGGTCCTACTCCAAGGTCGACCAGTTCCCGAGTTCCCCGTGGCACGGTCGTAGGCTCCGAGGGCAACACCGGTTCCCGTACGCCTGCAAGCCAGATCGGGCAACGGGGAGTCATCGGAGCGCCGACCACCACGTCTGATGCTCGTCCGGGGCAGACTGCGCGCCCCGCCGCAGGTAATCCCGATGGAATTGTCGGTGCCCCCAAGGGGCGAGCCAGGGCAGGGCGGAATGGTCTCGGCAGGGGCAGTGCTGGAGTCCAACGAGGTCCGATTGGGAATCTGCGAAACAACCGCCGTGATGACCGTGAGGACGATCCCCAACCTGGGAATCAGCGACGCAACGCGCCGCCTGCGGCTGACTGAACGCGAGCGAGGATGTACAGAGGCATGACAGGAACCAGCCCTCGCGGGCATTTGACGGCGCTTGTCGCAAGACGTACCGGAAGGCGGATGTCCATCGTGTGTGCCGCACTCGGTGCGTTCGCCATTGGCGGATCCGGACTGGCTCCAAGCGCGATCGCCGCCGACGTCCAGTCGAAGCAGTGGTACTTGGACGCAATGAATGCTGACGCGATGTGGAAAATCAGCACTGGCAAGGGCGTCAAGGTTGCCGTGTTGGACACTGGCGTGAATCCGTACACATCTTCCCTCAAGGGCCAGGTGCTAGGAGACGCAGTGCCTAAGACGGTCTCATATAACGCCACCACGGACTACGACGGCCACGGAACCAGCATGGCGGAGTTGATTGCCGGGACCGGCGCAGGCGGCGGCTTGCGGGGCCTAGCACCCAGCGCGAAAATTGTCCCGTATCGGGTCCTCGTCAAGGGCGTTAAGAACACCACCGACAAAAGGAAGACACCGTCGGTCGACGATGCGATCAGGGCTGCCGCCGATAGCGATGCCCAGATTATCAGCATGTCATTCGCCGGAGACTTCCTCGATCCAGACGAGGAGAAGGCCGTCAAATATGCCCAGTCCAAGGGCAAGTTGATGTTCGCAGGCACTGGCAATGACGCTGAATCCAAAAACTATATTGGCTATCCGGCGGCCTATCCTTATGTCGTCGGGGTGGCTGCCGCAGATGAAAAAGGAAAAGTCGGTAAGTTCTCGGAACACGGAAACTATGTCGATCTGGCGGCTCCAGGCCTCAACGTGCCCTATTGGTGCGACGCGACGTTCCGCTCGTATTGCAACGGCGGAGATGGAACAAGTATGGCAACTGCCATCACCTCAGCTTCCGCCGCCCTCATATGGTCCGCCCACCCCAATTGGACCGCCAACCAGGTTCTCCGCAGTCTGATCGACACAGCGAGCCGCGACTGGCCGAAGAATAAGCCGAGCAATTATCTGGGCTACGGCTTGGTCCGCCCCCGCAAGGTGCTGGAGAACAGCGACATCAACCCGGGGTCGGCCGCCACCGACCCCCTCAGCTTCGAGAACGGAACCGGCGTCACGGGCGTCACCGCCTCACCCTCCGCTTCCGCATCAACCTCGTCACAGGCCCCCAAGAACACTGCTGGCGGCCGGACTTCGGCGGCAGGATCGACCTCGGAGTCGTCCGACAACACCACGATGTGGGTCGCTCTCGGAGCCGCAGGGGCGGCCTTGGTGATCGGGGGCGCTGCCTTCGCGGTGACCCGCTCGCGGCGAAAAGCATGACGACTCACGCGGGTCAACCGGTCACACACGACCTCTCCGGCGCGATGACGCGCTCGGAAACGAATCACAGCTCTTAGAAGAAGGGGAGTGCCGAAATGGTCGACCGCAAGCTTAATGAAGGCGACGTACAGAGGCTTCAGACCGAGGTCGTCGATCGATACGACAACATCAGGGGATCGCTCGCGAAGCTGCAGGGCACGATCGACATGATCGAGAAGGCCTGGAGGGGACAGGGCGCCCAGGCGTTCAACACGAAGCAGACGGAAATCAACCAGCACATGGTCGCGATCGGCAAGATGCTCGACGACTTCCTCGAGGGCATCAACCTGAACAAGACCGACAAGCGCAACCTCGAGAATCAGATCGAAGCCGACCTCAAGCAGATTTCGGTAGACGATCTCGGTGGAAAGACTTCGGCGCTCAACAGCTACTGAGGCTACCGACGAGCCATCGGCGGCAGCGAGCCGCACCGCGGTCCGGGCTGCGCAGTCCGGCTGAAATCTGCACAGAAACGAGGGAAACATGTCCGGAGCACACTACGACGAACTTGCCGTCACGTACGGCACCATGGATGCGCTCGCCACCGAGCTCGGCAATCAGGCAAAGAAGCTCGAGGAGGACCTCGAGGCCCTGAAGCAGGCCGTGCTCAACGTTTCCTCGGGCTGGGGCGGCGAAGCGTACGAGGAGTTCCAGAAGAAGTCCAAGCAGTGGGACACGCATGCGCGGGGCATCCACCAGGCGCTGGTCAACATCTCGCAGCGAGTCCGCACCGCTGGCGGTGACTACCGAGGCGGCGACCTGAAGGGCGCCAGCTACTTCCAGTAGGAGCGCACAGTCTGCAAAACCAGGGTGGGCACGCACGGGAGGTGCCCACCCTGTGCTGCTGTACCGCGTCGTCAGAAAGCCTGCGCGCCAAACGTCCGTGGTCTGTCCCGAACGAAGTGTTGCGTTGACTACTCCGGCTCATGCCAGGGAGCCCGTCCAACATGCCAGGAGAACTGCTACCAAGTCTGCATACGGTCTCTTCTCGTCATGACGCCTCATACCGGAGTCCCTGATGACCACAACCCGGTTGTCCGTAGCAGCTTCGATCTTCTCGGCCTGAAGGACGACCCTCGATGGTGCGGAACGCGTTCGCCCGAGCAGCGCATCGCCGAGACGGAGTGCTCGCTTCCCTCCGGGTAATTCCGTACCAGTGTCTCCTCCAGAGTGAACGAATAGGGATCATGCACCGAACTCTTCGAGCCTGCGCTGTGTCCGCCGCCTGCCTGTTGGGTATCGCCGGCCCGTCTCCCCTCGCCATGGCAGCGGACACGGCTCCCAGCCAGTGGTACCTCGGAGCCATGAAGGCCGAAGATCTGTGGAAGGTCAGCACGGGCAAGGGCATCAAGGTCGCCGTCATCAGCACCGGCGTGAACCCTGCCACGCCCTCACTGCGGGGACAGGTCCTCACAGGGGTGGATGCCTCAGTGCAATCCGAGAACGTCAAGGGCAGCGTGACGGACACTACCGACACCACCGGTGCAGGGACCACGGCCGCCGAGCTCATCGCCGGAACTGGCCGCGGCGGCGGACTGCAAGGACTTGCCCCCGGCGCCAAGATCATCCCGATCCGTGTGCCGCCCGTCGCACACGACGACGCTCCCCACATCAACTACCCGCTGGCCACCGCCGTGAAGGCCGCCGCCGACAGCGGCGCGCAGATCATCTACTTCTCTATCAACAACCAGTACGCCCTCAGTAACCTGTTCGGGGACAGCAGCGCATTTGAGGACGCGGTCAAGAAGGGAGCGCTGCTGATCGCCGGCACCGGCGACGTCGCAAAGCTGGGCAACAAGCCGCAGTACCCTGCCGCGTTCCATGAGGTGATTGGCGTGGCGGCCGTCGACCGGTCCGGGAAGGTCGCCTCCACGTCTCAGCACGGGAAGGATGTCGACATGGCTGCTCCGGGGGTCGACATACCCCGGTGGTGCGATGCGACTTTCCAGCGGTACTGCAAGGACGGAGGCGGCACCGCAGCAGCGGCTGCGCTGGTGTCGGCCTCGGCCGCCCTGGTGTGGTCCAAGCACCCCACGTGGACTGCTGTGCAAGTTTGGCGAGTTCTTGAGGAAACTGCTGGCCGTGACTGGCCGTCGGACTCCGTCAGCACCTATGTCGGTTACGGTTTGGTCCGCCCTCGGCTGAGCCTCCTGGACGGCAAGGGCCAACCTGGGAGCGCCGACCCGGATGGCGGTCTCTTCTTCGTGCGTCCGGTCACCGGGTCCCCGAGCGCCTCGTCGAGCCCTGCGAAGGGTGCCGAACCGGTGCGCGAGACAGCGAAGTCCGCTCCGTCCGCTGCTGCGGACGCCTCCGACGGCGACAACGGCGCGCCCTTGGCGGCCGCTGCGGCTGCCGTAGCTGTGCTGGTTGGAGGCACGGCGTGGGTGCTGGTACGCCGTCGGCAACGCTGACAACAGGGAGCGCGGTTTGGCGGGCGCTTGGCGACAGAGCTGATGACACCAGGTAACTGGCCGACCGACGACTGGTGCTTGAGGAGCTACCGAGAGGCCAGTCCGGACCAGCAAGCTGCGGACTGGCTCAAGACCCCCATGAGCAACACTCCGTTCCAGAGGCTGCGTCCGCCAGCCTGCTCCCGTGCGGTGCGGGTGGCTTCCTTGCCTGACGGCCGAACTTCAAGCACGTCGAAAGCGCGAGATCGTTGCGCCCCTGCTGCCCTGCCGCCAGCGGCTGGAACACGATCGAGGTCGGCTGTGGCCGCGCGGGCTCGCGGTAGCGGGGCAGCGTGGCGGCCCCAGCCCGCCGTCGTTGGGTTTATCAGCGAGCGGCCAGCCGAGGCCGACGACCGAGCCATAGCGGGATATTGGGAGGGCGACCTCCTGATCGGACTCGAGCGATCGGCGATCGGCACGCTGGTTGAGCGGACAACCCGCTTCACGCTGCTTGTCCACCTCACCGCCAGGAGGGCTATGGCATCGTCCCGCGTACAAAGAACGGGCCGCCGCTGGCCGGCTTTGGCGCGGTGACGATGAAAGATGCGCTTGCGGTCACAGTCGGCACTCTGCCCGCGCAGCTATGGCGCTCGCTGACCTGGGACCGCGGCAAGGAGCTGTCGGCACAAGCCCAGTTCACGATCGAGACCGCGTGTCCCGGTCTCCTTCGCCAACCCGCACAGTCCCTGGCAGCGAGGCACGAACGAGAACACGAACGGCCTGTTGCGCCAATACTTCCCGAAGGGCACTGACCTTTCCCGGTGGGCGGCGGAGGATATCGAGGCGGTCGCTGCCAGCCTTAACAGTCACCCTCGCAAGAGCCTCGGTTGGAAGCCACCCGCCGAAGCTCTCAACGACCATCTACTATCGATCACATAAGCCGGTGTTGCAACCACTGGTCGAACCTCGCCAGTACGCATGGTTCGCGCATGCCGAGCACCTCGCCCGAGCAGGAATCGCGGCATCGATCGGCTCGGTCGGCGACGCCTACGTCAACGCCCTGATGGAATGGACGATCTGCCTGTTCAAGACCGAGCTGATCAAACCCGGCCGGGCTCTGGAAGACGCTCTCCCAGGTCGAGCTCGCCACCGCCGAGTGGATCGACTGGTACTGCCACCGCCGACTCCACGGTGAGATAGGCCACGTCCCGCCAGTCGAGTACGAGACCACCTACTACATTCAAAAGACGAAAGCCCAGTTCACAAACACAATCTGAGCTTGTTCTAACGCCCGCTCGTCTTCCTGATCGACGAGGGGTTCGAGATATTCGTTCGCCGTGGTTGTGACCAGTGGCTAGCGTCTCGAGCGTGGATATCACAGATCTTAAGGGCGTGGTCCGGCGCGGGTACAACGCCGTCTCTCTACGTTACGACGAGGCGTACGGCGCCGAGACGAAGTACCAGTCACTGAGCTCTGTCAGCGCTGCCGCTCCAGAGTGAGGACGGCCGCGGAGATTGACGAAGTTCGATTCGGGCTGCACCAGGACCTGCGGAAGATCCGCCACGATTTCAGTCGTGCGACGCCCCGTTCGACCGGTGCCCGTGCTGTGGACAGCGCTCGGTTGACGGTTTGCTGGGTCGGGGTAAGGTCACGGCCCGGCGGGCGTCTGAGAGGTGTCGTCACCGACGGGCCGGCTCCCATATAGGCGCGGTCGGCATCGTACGGCTCCACGGATCGCGACTACTCCGTTATAGGGGCTGGGACCTCGGTAGGCAGACTCGCATCCTTAGCGCACCCCAGTTTTTCTGCGAGGTGACGCGAGATGGAGTTCAGGATGATCATCCTGTCCTTGCTTGTCTCCTCCTCTTCGAATTGATCACCCGAGCTGTACATGCTCGCTTTCACGTACGGCTTGGCTCCCTCGGGACCCTTAGTCGAGCAAGCGAAGAAAAGTGATGCCCCGAAGTTCGCATTTGTGGCCGCGTAAGTGCCAATCGAGTAAACGGTTGTCTTCTGTGAGTTTTTCTGCAAGGCGGTGCGTTTATCTGGGTGGCTAGTAGCCACTTCGAAGTCAACCTCGATCAAGGGGTGCGCGCTCTTGTCGCCAGCTGTGTAGATGGTGCACTGGTTTCGTTCGGAGGCGGTGCCATGAAGTCCCTCGGCTGCACCGCTTAGTGAGAACTCTTGTGAGGCGCCGTTGACAGTGCTCTGCCCCTCAAGCTCTGCGAATTTATCCGTTCCCGAAATTCTCTCCAATGCAGCTGCTGCTGAGGTATCGAGAGTTGATGCACAGACTTGAGTGGCGGGAACCCCGTCTGCTTCCGAGGGGCTGTCCTTACTGCAACCGGACAGTGCTGCGACAGTCAAGGCACTAGAAAGCGTCCACCAAAGAACTTTATTTATTTGGCCGACTTGATTTTCGAGACGTGGCATCTGGCTCACTTTTTCAGTCTTCCTTGTAGGCGGGGCGCCCGCGGTAGTCATTCTGATGCGAACCTGTTCCAAGGTATCCTGCCTTGATCTCTTCCTTCCAATTCTGTTCGTCTGCCATTTCTGCGGCATTTGGGTGAGCTTTAAAATATGTTTCGTAACTGGTTCCGATAGTCTCGAAGCCCTTGTCGTAAAATAGCGCGCTTGTCACCTGAGCTTGCTCTCGAGGATCCTGCTCTGTGCTGTCTGCCCCCTTGTCGATTTGTTGACCAATGAAGGTGCTGAGCGCTTCTCCTGCCGTTTCTGCTGCAATGGGGGCAATTGCCACCCCAGCACCTGCCGCTCCTGGAATGGGAATACAAGCGACGCCGCCGCCGACGACGGCTCCTACACCGAACTTGATCCACTCTGTCGATCTGCCGAGTGACTTGTTGGCTTCCTCGGCGTTGGCTCCGTAAGTTGTTTCTGCTTGCTGGACGCGAGAGTTGTCCAGAATCCCTCGAGCTTCAGCTTCGGCCGACAAGGCGTCTCTGGCGTGATCAATATTTTGGTCATTTGTGGGCGGATTAGCATCGAGCATGCTCAATGTGTACAGGTGCTGAGCCGAGGTGACGACGCCGTGCGAGGTCTCGTTCTGGCCCAGCACGCTGAGGAAATTGATGGCGCCCTGGTTCCCGAAATCGGCGCGATCCGGGTATTTGGCGGGGAAGTTGCTGTCGTCTTTTGCATGATCACCGATTCCAGAGAGGCTGTAGTCGATGTCATCGATATAAGCAGCCCCCATCTTTCCGAGGCTGTCTGACAGCTCGGACTGGTCATGCAGCAGCTTGGGCCCGTCCTCGCTGCCGTAGAGGTAGGCGACTTGCTCCATGACGCCGGCGGTGGCTGCAGTACGGTGATCTGCGCTCCCAGGGACCATGGGGTCCTTGCCCGACATGGGAGCGGCGTCATAGGCGTATCCGGTCGTCGCTGCCTCTAGAGCATGGCCCAGGGCGTCGTGGCCCGCGATGAAGTCCCGTTTCCCGTCGAGCGTGGGATCAGGCAGCCAGATCCGATCCTTGGCCAGGTACTTGAGGTGGTCGTTGAGTTCGGAGTCCTTGTTGACGCCGGCTCCCGTTCCTTCGGGCTGTGCGAAGAACTGGGTTGCGGCATCGGGGTTGTGGCCGAGCGCCTGGAGGAAGCCGTTCATCGGGTCACGACCACGGTCGTTTTTGTCCCAGAAGTTGAGATCACCCTGGTTCCAGTTGTTGATCCAAGGGCTCATGTCCTTGACGTTGCGTTCCTTGTCGAAGGCAATGAGCTTTTCGCCGTATTCCTTCAGGAACTGGTCGTCGTAATCGCCGAACCGCATGAGGTTGCTCATGACTGCAAAGCCACTCGGATCGTTGGCGTCGTCGATTCCAAGTCGGTCGGGACCGAGCTGGATTATCTTCCTCTCCCATCCCGCCATGGCGTCGCTGTCGGAAAGGGTGGCGGTGCCGAGCATTATGCCAAGATGCTTCTGTAGCTGCTTGGCTTGTTCCCACATCTTCGGGTCGCGACTGTAGCCCTGGTACGGGTCGGCGACACCGGCGTAGAACTCAAGGGTCTTCTTGGCCCCTATATCGGTGGTGAGCCTCTCGGCGAAGAGCGGGTCATTCCCGTACTTGGCCAGATTCTCGTTGAGCTGATTGAGCTCAGTACTGGTTAGCTTACGGCCGTCCTTTCTCATGATGTCGGCCATGTCTTTGGCAGCCTTGACTGCCTCCGCTGCTGAGTCCCGGTCCTTGTAGCTGGCATCGGAGAAGCCGTGCTTCGCCTGGTCCACGAGGAGCTTGAGTACCTCGGCCGCGCTGCTGTCGGATGCTGTGGCCTTGGTGAGGATCTGCTGGATCTCGTCCCGGAAATTGTTTACGTCCTGCTGCGTGTGCTCGGGGACATGAGTGCCTTTGGCGGCGCGGTCGGGGTGGATGTTCATCGTGACAGTGAACGTGCCATTGCCCGTGTCCATCACCGTGAGGTTTTTCTTGACACCTCGCTCGATGGCGTCGGTGAGCTGTGTGCGGTAGCTGATGAGTTCGCCACGGGTGTCTTTGAGGATCTTGGTGATGGAGTCGGCCTGTGTGTGGGCGTCGGTGAACTCGCCAGCGGTCTTGTCAACGAACTCACGAGTGACTGTTGCGTTGTCGCCTGCCCAGTTGGCCTTGTGAGCCTTGGCCTTGAGGTTGCGTTCCGCGTCCTCCTTGAGGTCCGCGAGATGCTTTGTCATCTGCTCCCAGTCGGTGATTGCCTCACCGAGTTTGGAGAAATTTCCGAAGCGGAGCGCGTCGAGGTCCATCGGCTCAGCCCCCCTTCCGCTCGTCGAAGCCCTCGTCCAGGGTGGAGATGCTGCTGAGAATGGTGGAGATGTACGTCTCGTCGGCGGCGTGCTGGTTCTTGGTGTAGCGCAGGTGGTTGGAGATATGCGCACAGGCGTCCATGAGGGACTGCACTTGGTCCACCCAGCGCTCGGCGACGTGACTGAGCGCACCGCCCAAGGCGAAGCCCTCGCTCTGAAGCATGCCCGCGGCAGCCAGGGAAGAGACGCGGGCGTGGTCGCTGTAGCGTCCGAAGTCCTCGAACAGGTCATGCGCGGCTTTGCCGATCGCTGAGAGGTCCTTCTGGCTGACTATGAGGTCGCCCCATGCATCCTTGGTGCCCATACCGCCATTCGGGTCTGCGGGCACGTGATTGAGCTGCATGTGCGCCGATTGTTTGCTCGCAGCCTCGGCCTTGAGCTGCTCCCACTCATCCCACGCCATGCGTGGTCCCCTTCCCCGTATCTCCGTGAAGCCCGCTTTGCGGACTGGAGCGTCTCCGACCAGATGCCAACTCGCCAGAACCCGTGAACTCGGTTCAAGGGAGTGCACGAATCTCACCAAACTCTCCACAAGCTGCCGCCGCGGGGCTGGCCCTAGTGGAGCCCACCAGGCCCGGGTAGCCCATCACTCTGACCCGGTTACCAGTTGTTCGCCACCAATCCCACCTGCACCAACGGCTTCCCCCTCCGTCGGGACACGAAGACCCCCCGCCCCGCAGGCATGGGCCGCGGCCGGACCCCACCGAGCAGGTCGCCCTCTCCGGGGTCACCGGCGAGCACCACACCCTGCGCGCCCAGTTCCTTCACGCGCTGCATGAACGCCTCGTACGAAGCCCGCCCCGCACCCGCGGTCGACCGCGCGATGATGAACCGCACCCCCACATCCCGGGCGAACGGCAACAGCTCCGTCAACCCAGCCAGCGGATTCCCACTAGACGTGGCCACGAGGTCGTAGTCGTCGACGACGACGTACACCGTTGGTCCGCGCCACCAGCTCCGGTCCCGCAGCTGCTGGGCGGTGACGTCGGCTGTCGGTGTGCGGCGCTTCATCAAGTCGGCCAGGGCGGCCATGTGGTGGTCCATGGAGTTGGACATGGGGATGTATTCGGCGAGGTGCGACGACGGCGTCACGTCCAGCAGTGAGCGCCGGTTGTCGATGACGAACAGCTTGGCCTCGTCGCCGGAGTACCGCTGCGTCAGCTGCTGGATCAGCAGCCGCAGCAGGTTCGATTTGCCCGACTCGCTCTCGCCGAAGACGAGGAAGAACGGGTCCTGCTCGAAGTCCACGAAGACCGGTTCGAGGTTGTCCTCGTCGAGGGCGAAGGCGACGCCGCGGCGTGGAAAGCGATCGCCTGGGGGGAGCTGATCGGCCGGGAACTCGCGGGGCAGCAGACGGACTTCGGGTGCGCCGGGGGCCTGCCAGTGCCGGGAGACCTCGGTTGCGAGGGCGGCCGTGGCGTCGGCCAGGTCCGTGTCGGAGGTGAGACCGTCTATGCGCGGCACCGCCGCCATGAAATGCAGCTTCTGCGGCGCCTGTCCGCGGCCGGGCACCCCCGCCGGGACGTTCGCGGCCACCTTGCGGTCCAGTTCCGAGTCCATGGTGTCGCCGAGCCGCAGCTCCAGGCGGTTCATCAGGTGGTCCTTGAGGTTGGCCCTGACCTCCATGGAGCGTGAAGCCGTCAGGATCAGGTGGACGCCGTAACCGAGACCGCGCGCCGCGATGTCGTGGATCACCTGGTCCATCGCCTCGTAGTCGGCGCGGAAGTTGCCCCAGCCGTCGATGACCAGGAACACGTCGCCCCAGGGCTGATCCGTGACCGCGATTTCGCCCCGGGCCCGCCTGGCCCGGAAGTCCGCGATCGAGGCGATGCCCGCGGAGCGGAAGTACTCCTCGCGGCGGTTCAGCACGCCGTACACCTCGGCCACCGTGCGCCGCACCCGCTCCGGATCCAGGCGCGAGGCGACCCCGCCCACGTGCGGCAGGCCGGCCACCGCCGCCATGCCGCCACCGCCGAAGTCGAGTCCGTAGAACTGCACTTCGTACGGCGTGTGGGTGAGTGCGAACGCCGAGATCAGGGTGCGCAGCAGCGTCGACTTGCCGGACTGCGGGCCGCCGATGATCTGCATGTGGCCGGCCGCGCCGGAGAAGTCGACCCAGAGCGGGTCGCGGCGCTGCTCGTAGGGCTTGTCCACCAGGCCCGCCGGTACGACCAGGCGGCCGGCGCCTTCGTAGCCCGGCTGTGTGAGGCCGCGGCCCTGTACCGCTGTGAGGCCGGGCAGGAGTGCGTCGAGCGGCGGCGGACTGTCCAGCGGCGGCAGCCACACCTGGTGTGCGGCCGGGCCCTGGGCCTCCAGCCGGCGCACGATCACGTCGAGCACGGTGTCGGCGAGCGCGTCGTCGACCTCCGGCCCGTCCGAAGCCGAAAGGCGCTGCTGTGGGACGGCCATGTACTGCACCGGCACCTCGGCCGCCGTGAACAGCACCGGCCGCCGGTTCATCGGCAGCGGGCCGCCGCTCAGCGCGGTGCGCTGCGTGCCCGAGCGGTACACGCCGGAGACGTAGGCCGCTTTGAAGCGCACCATCTCGTCCGTACCGAACTTCAGAAGGCCGGAGCCGGGGACGTTCGGCAGCTCATAGGCGTCCGGTACGCCGATCGCCGCGCGGGACTCGGCGGCGGAGAAGGTGCGCAGACCGACTCGGTAGGACAGGTAGGTCTCCAGACCGCGCAGGCGGCCTTCCTCCAGGCGCTGCGACGCCAGCAGCAGATGCACACCGAGCGACCGGCCGATGCGGCCGATCTGCACGAACATCTCGATGAAGTCGGGCTTGGCCGTCAGCAGCTCACTGAACTCGTCGATGACCAGCACCAGCGACGGAATGGGCTGCAGGGCGGCACCGGCCGCGCGGGCCTTCTCGTAGTCGTGGATGTTGGCGTAGTTGCCCGCGTCGCGCAGCATCTCCTGGCGGCGGTTGAGTTCGCCGCGGATGGAGTCGCCCATGCGGTCGACCAGGGTGAGGTCGTCCGCGAGGTTGGTGATGACGGCCGCGACGTGCGGCATCTGCGCCATGCCGGCGAAGGTCGCGCCGCCCTTGAAGTCCGCGAGGACGAAGTTCAGCGTCTCCGACGAATGGGTGACCGCGAGGCCCAGTACCAGCGTGCGCAGCAGCTCCGACTTGCCGGAGCCGGTGGCGCCGACGCACAGGCCGTGCGGGCCCATGCCCTCCTGCGCGGCCTCCTTGAGGTCCAGCATCACGGGGCGTCCGTCCTCGCCGACACCGATCGGCACCCGCAGCCGCTCCGCCAGCGACCGCGGCCGCCAGGTGCGCTGGGTGTCGACGGACGCCGCGTCACCGAGGTTCAGCAGGTCGGTGAACTCCAGGTTGGCGAGCAGTGGTTCGTCGTCGTCACCGCCCGAGGCCATCCGCAGCGGGGCCAGCTGCCGGGCGAGGGCTTCGGCGGACTCGTAGGAGAGGACGTCGGGGGTTCCTTCGTAGACGACACCGTGTCCCGACTCCAGGTGCAGCGCTTCGGGCTGTACGACGATGGAGAGCTCGCCGCCGCCCGTGATGAGCTCGCCGGGGACCACCTCGAGGACGGTGACGCCCTGGAGCCCTTCGGGATTGGCCAGGACCGAGTCCGGCGGCAGGGTGAGGCCGTCGAGTACGACGACGATGTGGGGCTCCTCCGGCAGGGGTGCCGCGTTCGGGTGGAAGCGCGGGCGGCCGGTCAGCCGGGTGGCGAGGAGGTTCTCCAGTTCGCGGCTGTCGCTGTCGATCAGCCTGCGGCTGCCCGCTCCGTCCACGGCGCCGGGCGCTTGGACGTGCGGCAGCCACTTGGCCCACTCCCAGTGGGGCAGGGCCTCGCGTCCCGCCGCCACCACGATGAGCAGATCTTCCGGGGAGTGCAGTGCGGCCAGCGAGCCGGTGATGGCCCGGGCGGAGGACCGTACGGACTGCGGATCGCCGCTGATCGTGACGTGGTAGAACGCCCGCAACGAGACCGCCATCGGCAGGTCGTCCAGGGTGCTGTGGACGGCGAGGAAGCGCTGCATCGCACCCGCGGTCAGCGGCTCCAGCTGCTCGACGGGCGCGGTTTCGGGGGCGACGAGGGTCCTGGCGAGGGACTGCGCGCCGAGGCCGATGCGGACCTGGGCGAAGTCCTCGTCGCCGGAGCGTCGTTCCCAGACCCGGCTGCCCTCGGCGACCAGGGCCCACAGCTGTTCGGGGGAGGGGTGGAGGAAGTACTGCGCGTCACGCTGGGTCTTCGCCGTGTCGACGGCCGTGCGCCGGGTCTGCGCCAGGTAGCTCAGGTAGTCGCGGCGCATGTCCGCCAGCTCCCCCTGGGAGCCGCGGCGGAAGCGGATCACCATCGCGACGGACATGGCGATGGTCGAGGCGATCATGACCATGCCCATGATCCTCATGAACGGCTGCCCGCTCGTGAAGAAGAAGACCACCGAGCCACCCATGCCCAACGTCGGCAGGAGTTGCATCAGCACGCTCTCCCGATGGCCCCGCGGAAGTTCCGGTGGAGGCTGCAGGATGATGTCCTGCGTGGACACTTCGGACGGCAGCACCCGAGGCGGGCGCTTCACGACGATGTGGCTCACTGGCATCCATTCCCTCGACCAGCCCGAGAGTCCGTCCGCCGCCCCGTGTCAGGCGGACGCAGGGCCGCCGCGCGATCCTACTGACTCCCCTGGACGCAAGGGGCGATAGGGTGCCGGAAGTTCGCGTCGGCACACGCGAGTTGAGCCGGAGTAAACGGGGCATTGCGGCAGATCCCGCCGGCCGCGGAAGCCCGGCGACGGCACGAAGGGCTGTTCCCGCGACCTCGCCGCACGATCGGTCACCGGGGACGGGAAGACCGCGCAGGACTTCCGTACCGTAGGCAAAGAATCATCACTGAGGGGGAGCAGCAGGTGAGCATGACGGCCTCCGCGGCAGCCACCGGAAGGGGACCCGGTACGGGAACTCCCGCCGGGGCGGGCACGGGTCTCGGTTTCTGCCGCGTCACCATCGTCGCGCCCGACAGCCGGATCGACGTGGCGCTGCCCGACGACATCCCGGTCGCCGACCTCTATCCGGAGATCCTCACCCTCACCCGGCAAGGTCCCGCCGAGGGCGCGCCCGTCGGCTACCACCTGGTCCGCCGGGACGGCACTGTTCTCGACAGTGCCCGTTCCTTCGCCGCCCAGCGCATCCTCGACGGCGAACTCCTCGCGCTGCGCCCGTTCTCCGAGTCGCTGCCGCCCGCCGTCTTCGACGACGTCTCCGAGGCGGTCGCCTCCGCCGTGACCAGCGAGCGCACCCTGTGGAGCGGCGCCCTGACGCGCGCGGCGGGTCTCGTCGGGGGAGGCGTACTGCCGGTCCTGCTGGCCTTCGTGGCCTGGATGGGCGACCCGCTGCACGACATGAACAGCCTGCCCGGCATCCTCGCCGGCGTCGCGGGTGTCCTCCTGGTCGTCCTGGCCTGCGTGCGCGCCCGGGTCTACGACGACAGGGCCTCGGCCATCGCCCTGGGGCTCGGCGCCCTCCCCAACGTCGGCGTGGCCGGCTCGGGTCTCCTGCCGCTCGCCGACGGGCAGGGCATCGGCCGGCTCCAGTTCCTCCTCGCCTGCGCGGCGGTGCTGCTGGCCTCGGTCCTGCTCAGCCTGTGCTCGCCGAGCGGGGACGGCCCGTTCGTGGGCTTCGTCGTCGCCTCCGCCATCAGCCTGATCGCCGTGTTCGCGGCGATCCTCGCCGACTGGGCGCCTTCCGAGATCGCCGCCCTGTGCGCCCCGATCGCCGTCGGGGGCCTGGCCTTCCTGCCGGGGCTGTCGATGCGCTTCGCCCGGCTCCCGATCGGCTTCGACACCCCGAACACGGTCCCGCGCAGCGCGTACGACACAGACCCCGCCCCTCAGGAGCCGGTCGACGCCGAGCGGGTCGCCGCCCAGGCGCGGCGTGGACACGAACTCCTGGTCGGTCTGGTGGGCGGCTGCGCGCTGCTCGCCGTCGGTTCCTCGGCGGTCCTGGGATTCTCCGAGAACGTCTGGGCCCAGCTCCTGGCCCTGGCGACCGGTCTGGCCATGCTGATGCGCGCCCATCTCTTCCGGTACACGGGCCAGGTGGCCCCCGTCCTGGCCGCCGGTCTCGCCTCTCTCGTCCTGCTCGGCCTGGGGCTGGCACTCAATCCGCCGCACTCGATCGTCCGCGAGGCCCTCACGGGCGACCGCAGCGACCTCGACCTCCGGACCATCTGGCTCGTCGCGGCGATCGCCGCGACGGCCGCGCTCGTCACGGCGATCGGTTTGATCGTCTCGCGCGGGGGCCTCACCCCGTTCTGGGGACGTTTCCTGGAGATCGCCGAGGGTTTCGTGCTGCTGACCCTGGTGCCGCTGACCCTGGCGGTGTTCGACGTGTACTCGGCAGTCCGCTCGATGACCAGCTGAGCCCCGCCCCGCTGCCCTCCGTGCTCACCCGCTGCCCTCCGTGCTCACCCGGTCCATCCGGGCGGCGGACCCACCACACCCACGCACCGGGTCGTCGGGGAGTGCCCGACGACCCGGTAAGGGCTCCCGTGCCCGCCCGTCACTCCGGGCCGAGCCCCCCACTGCGGGGCGCCGACTCGAGATCGAACTCCCCGTCCCGCGCCCCCAGCACGAACGCCCGCCACTCCGCCTCTGTGTAGCGCAACACCGTGTCGGGGTCGAGCGACGACCGCATCGCCACCGCCCCGTCGGGCAGGTAGGCGATCTCGACCCGCTCCTCGTGGCCCTCGGTGCCCGGCGCGCTGTGCCACTCGACACCCGAGATGTCCAGTGCGTAGAGCTCGTCCCGCTCCCGCTCCTTGCGCGCCTTGATCTCCTCAGCCGTCTCCGCCATGCCGCAGCGACCCCTTCCCGACGTACGAACGATCCGAATCTGCTTACCCTAGTGGCCGCCTCCGCTCCGGCCGGGAGGTTCGAAGGACCAGGGCAAAGAGGGCCCCGACCGCCTGGTACCCTGGTCGACGGCCGTTTGTGTACGCACCCCCGGAGCTCACCGCTCTGGAGGCCGCGCCCAGCGGATCCCCGCCTTCCGAGTCATGGAAGCTCCCCCGAGATGCAGACCGGGGGCACTCGGCGGCCATCACAGACCATGAGGAGTACGCGTGTCGCTCGACGCCGCTACGAAGAAGCAGATCATCACCGAGTTCGGCCAGAAGGAGGGCGACACCGGCTCCCCCGAGGTCCAGGTCGCCATGCTCTCGCGCCGCATCTCGGACCTGACCGAGCACCTCAAGACCCACAAGCACGACCACCACTCCCGCCGTGGCCTGCTGATCCTGGTGGGTCAGCGTCGCCGCCTTCTCCAGTACCTGGCGAAGAAGGACATCCAGCGCTTCCGCGCGCTGGTCGACCGCCTCGGCATCCGCCGCGGTGCGGCGGGCGCCAAGTAAGACGCCGTGAGGGGAGCGGTTCCCGAAGGAAAGGGGACCGCTCCCTTTGCTGTACGTGCGGAGTGTCACCACTGCTTTGTAGTGTGGTAGCACAACGCAATACGGACGACACAGCACAACAAGAAGAGGAGAGGCGCACCTAGCCGCCGCCGGTCCTCGGTAGTGGCCCCCGGGGGAAGTGAGCCCCGGGTGCTTCGATCGAAGACCGGCCCGCACAGCACGGCGCGCTTCTCCGCAACCGTCTCCCTGCCACACGGGCAGCCGAGACGAGGACGAGGAGAAAGCACTAGTGGAGAACGAGACCCACTACGCCGAGGCCGTCATCGACAATGGCGCCTTCGGTACCCGCACCATCCGCTTCGAGACGGGCCGCCTGGCCAAGCAGGCCGCAGGCTCCGCCGTGGCGTACCTGGACGACGACACCATGGTGCTGTCGGCCACCACCGCCTCCAAGAACCCCAAGGACCAGCTCGACTTCTTCCCCCTCACGGTGGACGTCGAGGAGCGGATGTACGCCGCCGGCAAGATCCCCGGCAGCTTCTTCCGCCGCGAGGGCCGTCCCTCCGAGGACGCCATCCTCACCTGCCGCCTGATCGACCGCCCGCTGCGCCCCTCCTTCAAGAAGGGCCTGCGCAACGAGATCCAGGTCGTCGCCACGATCATGGCGCTCAACCCCGACCACCTGTACGACGTCGTGGCGATCAACGCCGCGTCCGCGTCCACGCAGCTGGCCGGCCTGCCCTTCTCGGGCCCGATCGGCGGCGTCCGCGTCGCGCTGATCAACAACCAGTGGGTGGCCTTCCCGACGCACACCGAGCTCGAGGACGCCGTCTTCGACATGGTCGTCGCGGGCCGCACCCTGGAGGACGGCGACGTCGCGATCATGATGGTCGAGGCCGAGGCCACCGAGAAGACCATCAAGCTGGTCGAGGGCGGCGCCGAGGCGCCGACCGAGGAGGTCGTCGCCGCCGGTCTGGACGCCGCGAAGCCCTTCATCAAGGTGCTCTGCAAGGCCCAGGCCGACCTCGCCGCGAAGGCCGCCAAGCCCACTGGCGAGTTCCCGATCTTCCTCGACTACCAGGACGACGTCCTGGAGGCGCTCACCGCCGCCGTCAAGCCGGAGCTCGCCTCCGCGCTGACCATCGCCGGCAAGCAGGAGCGCGAGTCCGAGCTGGACCGCGTCAAGGCGCTCGCCGCCGAGAAGCTCCTGCCGGAGTTCGAGGGCCGCGAGAAGGAGATCTCCGCCGCGTACCGCTCGCTGACCAAGACCCTGGTCCGTGAGCGCGTCATCAAGGAGAAGAAGCGCATCGACGGCCGCGGTGTCACCGACATCCGCACCCTGGCCGCCGAGGTCGAGGCCATCCCGCGCGTGCACGGCTCCGCGGTGTTCGAGCGTGGCGAGACCCAGATCCTGGGCGTCACCACCCTGAACATGCTCCGCATGGAGCAGCAGCTGGACACCCTCTCCCCGGTGACCCGCAAGCGCTACATGCACAACTACAACTTCCCGCCGTACTCCACCGGCGAGACCGGCCGCGTCGGCTCCCCCAAGCGCCGCGAGATCGGCCACGGCGCCCTCGCCGAGCGCGCTCTCGTGCCGGTCCTGCCGACGCGCGAGGAGTTCCCCTACGCGATCCGCCAGGTCTCCGAGGCGCTGAGCTCCAACGGCTCGACGTCCATGGGCTCGGTCTGCGCCTCCACCATGTCGCTGCTGAACGCCGGTGTGCCGCTGAAGGCCCCCGTCGCCGGTATCGCCATGGGTCTGATCTCCCAGGAGATCGAGGGCGAGACGCACTACGTCACCCTCACCGACATCCTCGGTGCGGAGGACGCCTTCGGCGACATGGACTTCAAGGTCGCCGGCACGAAGGAGTTCGTGACCGCCCTCCAGCTCGACACCAAGCTGGACGGCATCCCGGCCTCCGTCCTGGCCGCGGCCCTCAAGCAGGCCCGTGACGCCCGCCTCCACATCCTCGACGTGATGATGGAAGCGATCGACACGCCGGACGAGATGTCCCCGAACGCCCCGCGGATCATCACCGTCAAGATCCCCGTGGACAAGATCGGTGAGGTCATCGGCCCCAAGGGCAAGATGATCAACCAGATCCAGGAGGACACCGGCGCCGACATCACGATCGAGGACGACGGCACGATCTACATCGGCGCGGTCGACGGGCCGTCCGCCGAGGCCGCCCGCACCACGATCAACGGCATCGCCAACCCGACCATGCCGGAGGTCGGCGAGCGCTACCTGGGCACGGTCGTGAAGACGACCACCTTCGGCGCGTTCGTGTCGCTGCTCCCGGGCAAGGACGGTCTGCTGCACATCTCGCAGATCCGCAAGCTCGCCGGCGGCAAGCGCGTGGAGAACGTCGAGGACGTCCTCGGCGTGGGCCACAAGGTCCAGGTCGAGATCGCCGAGATCGACTCCCGCGGCAAGCTCTCCCTGATCCCGGTCATCGAGGGCGAAGACGGCGACGAGAAGAAGGACGACGGCGACCAGTGACGTCCCGCGGTTTCCAGGCGACGGCCCGCACCTCCTCGGAGGCGCGGGCCGTCGCCCGTACCCAAACCCTCATCAAGGGTGAGAACGGCATCGGCACGGTCCGCAAGACCACCCTCCCGGGCGGCCTGCGCATCGTCACCGAGACCCTGCCCTCGGTCCGCTCCGCGACCTTCGGCATCTGGGCGCACGTCGGCTCCCGCGACGAGACCCCGGCCCTGAACGGTGCGACCCACTACCTGGAGCACCTGCTCTTCAAGGGCACCGGCCGCAGATCCGCCCTGGACATCTCCTCCGCCATCGACGCGGTCGGCGGCGAGATGAACGCGTTCACGGCGAAGGAGTACACGTGCTACTACGCACGCGTCCTCGACACCGACCTGCCCCTGGCCATCGACGTCGTCTGCGACATGCTGACCGGCTCGCTCATCCTCGAGGACGACGTCAACGTCGAGCGGGGCGCCATCCTCGAAGAGATCGCCATGACCGAGGACGACCCGGGCGACTGCGTGCACGACCTGTTCGCGCACACGATGTTCGGTGACAACCCCCTCGGCCGCCCGGTCCTCGGCACGGTCGACACGGTCAACGCCCTCACCGCCGACCGCATCCGCCGCTTCTACAAGAAGCACTACGACCCGACCCACCTGGTCGTTGCCTGCGCCGGCAACATCGACCACGCCCAGGTCGTACGGCAGGTCCGCGCCGCGTTCGAGAAGGCCGGTGCCTTCAAGAACCCCGCCGCCGACCCCGTCGCCCCTCGCAGCGGCAAGCGTGCCCTGCGCACCGCGGGCCGCGTCGAGCTGATCGACCGCAAGACCGAGCAGGCGCACGTCGTGCTCGGCATGCCGGGCCTGTCCCGCACGGACGAGCGGCGCTGGGCCCTGGGCGTGCTGAACACCGCCCTCGGCGGCGGCATGTCCTCCCGCCTCTTCCAGGAGGTCCGCGAGAAGCGCGGCCTGGCCTACAGCGTGTACTCGTACACCTCGGGCTTCGCCGACTGCGGCCTGTTCGGCGTGTACGCGGGCTGCCGCCCGTCGCAGGTCCACGACGTGCTGAAGATCTGCCGCGACGAACTCGACCACGTCGCCGAGCACGGCCTCTCGGACGACGAGATAGGGCGTGCGATCGGCCAGCTCCAGGGGTCCACGGTCCTCGGCCTGGAGGACACCGGCGCGCTGATGAACCGTATCGGCAAGAGCGAGCTGTGCTGGGGCGAGCAGATGTCCGTCGACGACATGCTCTCCCGGATAACGTCGGTCACCCCCGACGACGTCCGCGAGGTCGCCCGCGAGATCCTGGGACGGCGGCCCTCCCTGTCGGTCATCGGCCCGCTGAAGGACAAACAGGCGACCCGTTTGAACGACGCCGTCGCCTGACCACCCCCTGGTGAAGGAAGCACAAGAGATGAGCAAGCTGCGCGTGGCGGTCATCGGCGCCAAGGGCCGGATCGGCTCCGAAGCCGTACGAGCCGTCGAAGCCGCCGAGGACATGGAGCTGGTCGCCGCCCTCGGCCGGGGCGACAAGCTGGAGACGCTGACCGAAGCCGGCACCCAGGTCGCGGTCGAACTGACCACGCCCGACTCGGTCATGGCCAACCTCGAGTTCTGCGTCGGCCACGGCATCCACGCGGTCGTCGGCACCACCGGCTGGACCGACGAGCGCCTCGCGCAGCTGAACAGCCGGCTGTCCGCCTCCCCCGGGACGGGCGTGCTCATCGCGCCGAACTTCTCCATCGGGGCCGTCCTCACCATGAAGTTCGCGCAGCTCGCCGCCCCCTACTTCGAGTCCGTCGAGGTCGTCGAGCTGCACCACCCGAACAAGGTGGACGCCCCCTCCGGCACCGCCACGCGCACCGCCCAGCTCATCGCCGAGGCCCGCCGCGCCGCCGGCACCGCCCCGGCCCCCGACGCCACGGCCACCGCCCTGGACGGCGCCCGCGGCGCAGACGTCGACGGTGTCCCGGTCCACGCCGTCCGGCTGCGCGGACTGCTCGCCCACCAGGAGGTCCTGCTCGGCGGCGAGGGCGAGACCCTCACGGTCCGGCACGACTCGCTCCACCACAGCAGCTTCATGCCGGGCATCCTGCTCGGCGCCCGCCGCGTGGTGAGTACCCCGGGCCTGACCTTCGGCCTGGAACACTTCCTGGACCTGAACTGAGCCTCTGACCGTCATGCGCGCGAAGCTCACCTACGCCCTCACCGCCGCCGTCCTGGTCGTCTACTTCGTCCTGGTCGGCAGCCGCGGCGTCCTGCTCATCGAAGCCGGCACACCCCTCACCGTCACCTTCGGTGTCGCCGTGCTGATCCTGCCGGTCATCGGCCTGTGGTTCCTGTGGAAGAACACCCAGTTCGCCCGCAAGGCCGGCCGGCTCGCCGCCGAACTCGACGCCGAGGGCGGACTGCCCGTCGACGAACTGCGGCGCACCCCCAGCGGCCGCATCGACCGCGACTCGGCCGACGAGATCTTCGCCAAGCGCAAGGCCGAGACGGAGGACGCCCCCGACGACTGGCGCACCTGGTTCCGCCTCGCCGTCGCCTACCATGACGCCCGCGACACCCCGCGCGCCCGCAAGGCGATGCAGCGCGCGATCGCCCTGCACGACGGCAAGCAGCCCGAAGCCGCCTGAACCGCACCCCCCCTCATGCCGGCGGGGCCGGACCGCGCATACGGTCCAGCCCCGCCGGCATGAGAGTCGAGAACGTCAGCGCGGGCCGTACTCCTCGGCCCACGCCTCGACGGCGTCGGCCGCCCGGTCGAAGGCCTCCGCGCGGCCCAGGAAGTCCGCGTCGTGCGTCGTCATCAGGGGCGGCACACCGCCCGCCTCCCGGCCCTGGCGTCCGAGCAGCAGCGCCTGTCCCTGCACGGTCCGGGGCAGTCCCAGCCAGCGCACCGGCTGCTGCACCGTACGCACGGAGACGACCTGCTCCCAGGACGCCGTACGCGTCGTGAGGAAACCCGCGTGCCGCAGCCCGCGCGCGCTGACCCACACGCCCATGCGCAGCAGCCGCAGCGCCGCGGCGATGACGAGCAGCGCGAGAGCGAACACCACGGCGGCCGACGACAGTTCGGCCGTCACGGCGATGATGACCGCCGCGAACAGCACGAACGAGGCGAGCAGCAGCGCGAGCGCGGCAACCCCGACGCGCCAGGGCCCGGGCCGGTACGGACGCCGCCAGCGGTCACGGTCTTCGTAGGGCAACGGAACGTCGTCCGCCGCCTCGAAAACGCGGTCGGCCGTCAGGAAGGGCAGGGGCACGGCTGGTCCTCACTCGATCCATGCGTGGGCTGTGCCCGGTGAGGCTACCGATCTGTGTCCCCGGTCACCACTGGCGGGGGGCCGGATGGAGTCACCGCCGGCGCGGTGCGGTTCAGCGACTCTCGGACGCCTGCGACTGCTGAGGCTGATCAGCCGTCTTGTCGGGCGTCAGCGCGGGCGTCCCGATGACCAGGGACCCCACGAGCCCCGCCACGATGGTGAGCCCCAGCAGCCAACGGCCGGCCATCTGACCGACGGACGACCGCTCGCGCGGTGGGGGAGTGACATTGCTGCGGAACCTGTCGGCCTCGGCGACGAAGGCAAACGGTACGGGTTCACGCCGACCGAACATCAGGGGTGCGTCTCCTTCAGGGGTGGAACGGATCACTTTCGTCTGTAGAGACGAACGAACTCCCTCAGAGGTGCCCTGTTTCACCGACTTCATAGCGGCACGCCACCGATCGCACTGAATTGGCCGGGCCGTAGAGTGGCGTCGCCACACGACGAGATGGGAAGGCCCTGCCAACCGTGACCGACACCCCCGCCGACGACCTCAAGCCCAGCTACCGCAGTGATGTCACCGTCGAGCTGGTCAAGCACACCGCGTCCGACGCGGACGTCCTCTTCGCCGCCCGCGTCTCGACCCTCGGCGAGCAGTCCCTGGAGGAGCTGAACAAGGACCCCGAGCGTTCCAAGGGCCTGATCAACTACCTGATGCGGGACCGGCACGGCAGCCCCTTCGAGCACAACTCGATGACCTTCCTCATCAGTGCCCCGATCTTCGTCTTCCGCGAGTTCATGCGGCACCGCGTCGGCTGGTCGTACAACGAGGAGAGCGGCCGCTACCGCGAGCTCCAGCCCGTCTTCTACGTACCCGACGAGTCCCGCAAGCTGGTCCAGGAGGGCCGCCCGGGCAAGTACGTCTTCGTGGAGGGCACCCAGGCCCAGCAGGAGCTGGTCGGCCGCGTCATGGAGGACTCGTACCGGCAGGCGTACGAGGCCTACCAGGAGATGCTCGCCGCCGGCGTCGCCCGCGAGGTAGCCCGTGCGGTTCTCCCGGTCGGCCTGTACTCCTCGATGTACGCCACCTGCAACGCCCGCTCGCTGATGCACTTCCTCGGTCTGCGCACCCAGCACGAGCTGGCCAAGATCCCGTCCTTCCCGCAGCGCGAGATCGAGATGGTCGGCGAGAAGATGGAGGCCGAGTGGTCCCGGCTCATGCCGCTCACCTACTCCGCCTTCAACGCGAACGGACGCGTGGCGCCGTAACGCGCCCCCGGTCCCGGGTCAGGTACAGATGTACGGTTCAGCCGTGCGAAGTGTCCGTATTGCGGCATTTGGAGAAGTTCATCTAGCCTGATCAAACGGGTCCGGCACTGCTTGAACCCCCGAGCAGGCAGTGCCGGGCTCCACCTTTGTCACGACTTGTCGCCTGCCCCGTGGGCAGACCCGGTCCTGAGCAACGAGTAGCGTGTAACCCATGGCTCCGACCTCGACTCCGCAGACCCCCTTCGGGCGGGTCCTCACCGCCATGGTCACGCCCTTCACGGCGGACGGCGCACTCGACCTCGACGGCGCTCAGCGACTCGCCACCCACCTGGTGGACGCAGGCAACGACGGCCTCGTCATCAACGGCACCACCGGCGAGTCCCCGACCACCAGCGACGCGGAGAAAGCGGATCTCGTACGGGCGGTCCTGGAGGCGGTCGGAGACCGCGCCCACGTGGTGGCCGGAGTCGGCACCAACGACACCCACCACAGCATGGAACTCGCCCGGGCGGCCGAGCGCACCGGCGCACACGGCCTGCTCGTCGTGACGCCGTACTACAACAAGCCCCCGCAGGAGGGCCTCTACCGGCACTTCACGGCCGTCGCCGACACCACCGGCCTCCCGGTGATGCTCTACGACATCCCCGGCCGCAGCGGCGTACCGATCAACACCGAGACGCTCGTCCGGCTCGCCGAGCACCCGCGGATCGTCGCCAACAAGGACGCCAAGGGCGACCTCGGCCGCGCCAGCTGGGCCATCGCCCGCTCCGGCCTCGCCTGGTACTCCGGCGACGACATGCTGAACCTGCCCCTGCTGTCGGTCGGCGCCGTCGGCTTCGTCTCGGTCGTCGGCCACGTCGTCACTCCCGAGCTGCGCGCCCTGGTCGAGGCGTACACCTCGGGCGACGTCCAGAAGGCCACCGAGATCCACCAGCAGCTGCTCGCCGTCTACACGGGTATGTTCCGCACCCAGGGCGTGATGACGACCAAGGCGGCGCTCGCTCTGCAGGGACTGCCCGGCGGGCCCCTGCGCGCCCCGATGGTCGAGTGCGCGCCCGAGGAGATCGAGCAACTCAAGATCGATCTTGCCGCCGGCGGGGTACAGCTCTGACATCAGACTTCGCGCGGTCCCCCGCGCACGTGCTTCACAACTGAATAAGCGGGCCACCGGTGCCCGCACACCCCAAACAGACAACTGCTTCTGCACGAACGTCACGCGCGCCACGTGCCCCACCGGTACGTGGCGTGTGTGGTGAGGAGAGTCTTTTGAGTCATCCGCATCCCGAACTCGGCACACCCCCGCCGCTCCCCGAAGGCGGCCTGCGGGTCACGCCGCTCGGCGGCCTCGGCGAAATCGGCCGGAACATGACGGTCTTCGAATTCGGCGGCCGCCTTCTGATCGTCGACTGCGGAGTGCTCTTCCCCGAGGAGGAGCAGCCCGGAATCGACCTGATCCTGCCGGACTTCTCGTCCATCAGGGACCGCCTCGACGACATCGAGGGCATCGTGCTCACGCACGGGCACGAGGACCACATCGGCGGCGTCCCCTTCCTCCTGCGAGAGAAGCCGGACATCCCGCTGATCGGCTCCAAGCTGACCCTCGCCCTCATCGAGGCCAAGCTCCAGGAGCACCGCATCCGCCCCTACACCCTGGAGGTGGTGGAGGGGCACCGCGAGCGCATCGGCCCCTTCGACTGTGAGTTCATCGCGGTCAACCACTCCATCCCGGACGCGCTGGCCGTGGCCATCCGCACCCCTGCGGGCATGGTGGTCCACACCGGCGACTTCAAGATGGACCAGCTCCCGCTGGACAGCCGCCTCACGGACCTCCACGCCTTCGCACGTCTGAGCGAGGAGGGCATCGACCTCCTCCTCTCGGACTCGACGAACGCAGAGGTCCCGGGGTTCGTCCCGCCCGAGCGGGAGATCTCCAACGTCCTGCGGCAGGTGTTCGCCGGCGCCCGCAAGCGCATCATCGTCGCGAGCTTCGCCAGCCATGTGCACCGCATCCAGCAGATCCTGGACGCGGCGCACGAGTACGGCCGCCGCGTGGCCTTCGTCGGCCGCTCGATGGTCCGCAACATGGGCATCGCCCGGGACCTCGGCTATCTGAAGGTCCCGCCGGGCCTGGTCGTGGACGTCAAGACGCTCGACGACCTCCCGGACAGCGAGGTGGTCCTGGTATGTACGGGCTCCCAGGGCGAACCGATGGCGGCCCTGTCCCGCATGGCCAACCGCGACCACCAGATCCGCATCGTCCAGGGCGACACGGTGATCCTCGCGTCGTCCCTGATCCCCGGCAACGAGAACGCGGTCTACCGCGTGATCAACGGCCTCACCCGCTGGGGCGCCAACGTGGTCCACAAGGGCAACGCCAAGGTCCACGTCTCCGGCCACGCCTCCGCGGGCGAGCTGCTGTACTTCTACAACATCTGCCGTCCGAAGAACCTGATGCCGGTGCACGGCGAATGGCGCCACCTGCGCGCCAACGCCGAACTCGGCGCCCTCACCGGCGTCCCGCACGATCGCATCGTCATCGCCGAGGACGGCGTCGCCGTCGACCTCATCGAAGGCAAGGCGAAGATCTCCGGCAAGGTCCAGGCGGGCTACGTCTATGTCGACGGCCTCTCGGTCGGTGACGTGGGCGAGCCGGCACTGAAGGACCGCAGGATCCTCGGTGACGAGGGCATCATCTCGGTCTTCCTGGTCATTGACTCGTCCACCGGGAAGATCACCGGCGGCCCGCACATCCAGGCCCGGGGCTCCGGCATCGAGGACTCCGCCTTCGCTGACGTGACCCCGCGGATCACGGAGGTGCTCGAACGCTCCGCGCAGGACGGCGTGGTCGAGCCCCACCAGCTCCAGCAGCTGGTGCGCCGCACGCTGGGCAAGTGGGTCTCGGACACCTACCGGCGCCGGCCGATGATCCTGCCTGTGGTGGTGGAGGTCTGACGGCCCGTCGGACCTGAGCTCGCACCAACTGGGAGCGGGGCGCCTCGATTTGCATCGAGGCGCCCCGCTCCAGTAGGTTTACAACTCCTCCCGACGGGGCACCCGGGCCAACTCAGGCACCGAGACCATGCCCGGCCGGGGAGGGAAATCCGACTCAGAATCTTCTGATAAAGTCGGAGCCGCCGGAAAGGGAAACGCGGAAGCGGGAACCTGGAAAGCACCGAGGAAATCGGATCGGAAAGATCTGATAGAGTCGGAAACGCAAGACCGAAGGGAAGTGCCCGGAGGAAAGCCCGAGAGGGTGAGTACAAAGGAAGCGACCGTTCCTTGAGAACTCAACAGCGTGCCAAAAGTCAACGCCAGATATGTTGATACCCC
>NZ_JNXD01000013.1:0-204069 GCF_000725785.1 Streptomyces flavovariabilis
TCTCAAGGAACGGTCGCTTCCTTTGTACTCACCCTCTCGGGCTTTCCTCCGGGCGCTTCCCTTCGGTCTTGCGTTTCCGACTCTATCAGATCTTTCCGATCCGATTTCCTCGGTGCTTTCCAGGTTCCCGCTTGCGCGTTTCCCTTTCCGGCGGTTCCGACTTTATCAGAAGTTTCGGGGCGGATTAACCGGCCGCTCGTTTCCGATTCATCGGGGGAGGCTTCATTGAAATCAGCGTTTCAAGAAGCAGCTAGATGTTCACTGTGGCTGATCCGGGGCTAGAACCCACGTCCAGGCAACTGTGCAAATCTACCTCCCCACACTTGCCGTGTCAACAGCTCCTGTGGGGCGAAGAGGAGACTAGCAGCTGAACGGAGGTGGTCGCACATCCGGCGTTCGGCGGGACGATCAGGCGGCCGTGGGGACGGTCGCGCTGCGTTCCGCCGCCTCGACGTCGCCGGTCTCTCCCGCACGGGCGGCACGGCCGCCCAGGACGTAGACGTAGGCCAGGAAGGCGGCTTCGGCGGCCACCCCGATGGTGATGCGGGCCCAGGTGGGCAGGCCGGACGGGGTGACGAAGCCTTCGATGGCGCCGGAGACGAAGAGGACGAGGGCGAGGCCGATGGCCATGCCGATGGCGGCTCGGCCTTCCTCCGCGAGAGCCGTACGCCGCGTCCGGGGGCCGGGGTCGATGAGGGTCCAGCCCAGACGCAGGCCGGTGCCGGCTGCGACGAAGACGGCGGTCAGTTCGAGGAGGCCGTGCGGGAGGACCAGGCCGAGGAACGTGTCGAGGCGTCCGGCCGAGGACATCAGGCCTACGCCGACGCCGAGGTTCAGCATGTTCTGGAAGAGGATCCAGAGGACGGGGAGTCCCAGGAAGACCCCCAGGATGAGGCACAGGGCGGCGGCCCAGGCGTTGTTCGTCCAGACCTGGGCGGCGAAGCTCGCTGCCGGGTGGCTGGAGTAGTACGTCTCGTACTGGCCGCCGGGGCGGGTGAGCTCGCGGAGTTCGCCGGGGGCCGCGATGGAGGCCTGGACTTCGGGATGGGTGCCGATCCACCAGCCCAGGAGGGCCGCGACGGCCGTCGACAGGAGCGCGGTGGGTACCCACCAGTGGCGCGACTTGTAGACGGCGGCCGGGAAACCGTGGGCCAGGAATCGCGTGACATCGCGCCAGGAGGCGCGTCGGGTGCCTGTCACGGCGCCACGCGCGCGTGCCACGAGTTGGCTGAGCCGGCCGGTCAGCTGCGGGTCGGGGGCGCTGGACTGGATCAGGGAGAGGTGCGTGGCGGTGCGCTGGTAGAGGGTGACGAGTTCGTCGGCTTCGGCACCGTTGAGGCGGCGCTGGCGGCGGAGCAGGGCTTCGAGGCGGTCCCACTCCGCTCGGTGGGCGGAGACGAAGACGTCGAGGTCCATCGGGGTGCCTGCTCCTCGGCTGGTCGTCAGAGGCTCGTCGTGGATCAGCTTGTCGTACTACGGTGCGATGCGCCCTCAGCTTGGCAGACTGGCCCTGTCGGGGGCAGGGCAGGGAAGGGCGGCGGGCGTGAGTGAGCTGGTGACGGGCGAGGCTGTGGCGTTGGAGCTGCGCCCAGCGAGGCTGCCCAGCAGGGCGCTGGCCGTGCTGCTGGATCTGGTGGTGGCCCTGGCGGTCTACGTCGCCGTGACCATCGCAGTAGTGGTTTCCACTGCCTCGCTCGACGAGGCGGCGCAGACGGCGCTGTCGATCGCCACGTTCGTTCTGGTGCTGGTGGGCGGGCCGATCGCGGTGGAGACGCTCAGTCGCGGGCGGTCGCTCGGGAAGATGGCGTGCGGGCTGCGTGTGGTGCGGGACGACGGGGGCCCGATCCGTTTCCGGCATGCGCTGGTGAGGGGCTTGATCGGTGTGATCGAGATCCTCATGACCTTCGGGATCGTCGCCTGCATCGCCTCGTTCGTGTCGGCGCGTGGGCGGCGGCTGGGGGACGTGTTCGCGGGGACGCTCGTCGTCCGGGAGCGGATACCGGTCGCGCGGACCGGTTTTGTGCCGCCTCCTCCGCCGTGGCTGGCGGGGCGGTTCTCGGAGCTCGATCTGTCCGCGGTGCCCGACGGGCTGTGGCTCGCCGTCCGGCAGTACCTGACGCGCATGCGGCAGCTGGATCCGCAGGTGGGCTGGTCGATGGCGGCGCGGCTGGCGTCGGATCTGTCGGAGCGTACGGGCGCTCCGGTGCCGCAGGGGGTGCCGCCGGCGGCGTATCTGGCGGCGGTCGTGCAGGAACGGCAGGCGCGGGAGGCCCGGCGGGCCTTCGGAAGCGATGCGGGCCAAGGGGCCCCGTCCGCCGCAGTCCCGGTGACGCACGGTCCGGTGGCTACGGGCGCTGCACCGGCCGCGCCCCGGCCGGCGGCGCACGGGCAGTCGGAGTCCCGCCCGCAGGAGGCGGTGTCCGAGCCGTCCGGCGGGGAGCGTCCCGCTGGATCACCGGGGGTTCCGGCGGGCGAGCGGCCCGGCACCGGGTTCGTGCCGCCGGCGTAGGGGAGGGCGAGGCCGGCCGGGCGTGGCTACCTGCTCAGGTGAACGCCGACGGCGGTGATTCCAGGTCTTCGAGCTCGATGCCGGGGGCCGCGAGCACCACGTCTCCGGCGAGGTGCACGGTGTGCTGCTCGCCCGTGTCGAGGGCTGTGACCTGGTATTCGTCCACGGTCAGGGGGCCGTTGTCAGTGGCGTGTGCTTCGCTTTTCAGCAAGGCCCAGGACTGGTCCACGGTGCGCGGGGCGAGGACCGGGTCCGTGAAGGCGACGAGGCGTACGCGGGTAGCGGCTGCGGAGGGGGTGAGGCGCAGGAGGCGGGCGGTGGCGACGAGGAATGCCGGGGAGGTGCCGGTGAAGGCGTGGGCGCGCACATTGCCTTCGGTGGCCTCGGTCCCGGTGGGGTCGGTGCGGACCCAGGTCACACCGTCGAGGGCGGCGCCGCGGACCTGCCAGGCGGCGGCGTGGAGTTCGAGGCGGAGGGGGCGGCCCAGTTCGTCGAGGGTGAGGTCGACGGAGCCGTGGTGATTGCCTGCGGGGGAGGTCAGCTGGGAGACGTAGCGCCAGCCCGAGGGGCCGGGGGCGCACTGGAAGTGTTCTTCTGCGAGGGGGGTGTGATCGTGCGGATCGTGGAGCGAATAGCGGCCGCGGGGCATGGGGGTCCTGGGTCTTGACGGGCTGAGCCGGTCGCCGGTCCGTCAAACGGGGCAGGCCCCCGGCACGGGGGTGCGGGGGCCTGCCTCGGAGATCCGAACCGGCAGCGAACTGGCCGGCAGCGGTGCTGCTCGGGCTCAGTAGCGGTAGTGGTCCGGCTTGAACGGGCCCTCGACCTGCACGCCGATGTACTCGGCCTGCTCGGGGCGCAGCGTCGTCAGCTTCACGCCGAGCGCGTCGAGGTGGAGGCGGGCGACCTTCTCGTCGAGGTGCTTGGGCAGCACGTAGACGCCGGTCGGGTACTCGTCGGGCTTGGTGAACAGCTCGATCTGGGCCAGGGTCTGGTCCGCGAAGGAGTTGGACATCACGAACGACGGGTGGCCGGTGGCGTTGCCCAGGTTCAGCAGGCGGCCCTCGGACAGGACGATGATCACCTTGCCGTCGGGGAAGGTCCAGGTGTGGACCTGCGGCTTGACCTCGTCCTTGACGATGCCGGGGATCTTGGCGAGGCCGGCCATGTCGATCTCGTTGTCGAAGTGGCCGATGTTGCCGACGATGGCCTGGTGCTTCATCTTGGCCATGTCCGAGGCCATGATGATGTCCTTGTTGCCGGTCGTGGTGATAAAGATGTCGGCCGTCTCGACGACGTCGTCGAGAGTCGCGACCTGGTAGCCGTCCATCGCGGCCTGGAGGGCGCAGATCGGGTCGATCTCGGTGACGATCACTCGAGCGCCCTGTCCGCGCAGGGACTCCGCGCAGCCCTTGCCCACGTCGCCGTAGCCGAAGACGACCGCGGTCTTGCCGCCGATGAGGACGTCGGTGGCGCGGTTGATGCCGTCGATGAGCGAGTGGCGGCAGCCGTACTTGTTGTCGAACTTCGACTTGGTGACGGCGTCGTTGACGTTGATCGCCGGGAACAGGAGGTTGCCGTCGCGCTGCATCTCGTACAGGCGGTGGACGCCGGTCGTGGTCTCCTCGGTGACGCCGCGGATCTCGGAGGCCAGCTGGGTCCACTTCTGCGAGCCGTCCGTGATGGTGCGGTTCAGCAGTTCGAGAATGACGCGGTGCTCGTCGGACTCGGCGGTGTCGGGCGAGGGGACCTTGCCGTCCTTCTCGTACTCGACGCCCTTGTGGACGAGGAGGGTGGCGTCGCCGCCGTCGTCCAGGATCATGTTGGGGCCGCCGGTGGGGCTGTCCGGCCAGGTCAGCGCCTGCTCGGTGCACCACCAGTACTCGTCCAGGGTCTCGCCCTTCCAGGCGAAGACCGGGACGCCCTGGGGGTTGTCCACGGTGCCGTTCGGGCCGACGGCGATGGCGGCGGCCGCGTGGTCCTGGGTGGAGAAGATGTTGCAGGAGGCCCAGCGGACCTGCGCGCCGAGGGCGACCAGGGTCTCGATGAGCACGGCGGTCTGCACGGTCATGTGCAGGGAGCCGGTGACACGGGCGCCGGCCAGGGGCTGCGCCTCGGCGTACTCCTTGCGGATCGCCATCAGGCCCGGCATCTCGTGCTCGGCGAGGGTGATCTCCTTGCGGCCGAACTCGGCCAGGGAGAGGTCGGCGACCTTGAAGTCCTGTCGGTTGTCGACAGTCGTCATTGCGAGCTGCTCCTCGGAGTTGGGGCGAGGTGGGTACGGCTGGTCTGCGCGGCGGCGGACACAGGGTGCCCGAAAGAGGACACAGGCATGCCCGCGTACACGCAGCGCAGTCCGTCGGAGGCCCTCTCTCCCTCGGCCGGTCCGCATGGGGACCGCCCGACCGCCATCAGCAGCGACGTCTGGCTTCGTCCCAAGCTACACCGGGGGCGGGGGCGAACCCCAGCCCGCCCGTGAATCCCTCGAGGGGTCGTGCGGCGCACCCCGGGACGGCGACGGGGCCCGCCGGGTGGTCCGGCGGGCCCCGTGGGCGCAAGGAGAGGTCAGTGGGCCGCGGGGGCCGGGCCGCCGGGGGAGGCCTCGGGGTCGGGGCCCTTGGCCGCCTCGGTCTCGCTGTAGATGTCCGGCTCGAGGTAGATCACGCGGGCGATCGGGACGGCGTCGCGGATGCGGGCCTCGGCGGCGTCGATGGCGGCGGCGATCTCGGTCGCCGTGTCGTCGTGCCGGACGGCGATCTTGGCGGCGACGAGGAGCTCCTCGGGGCCGAGGTGGAGCGTGCGCATGTGGATGATGCGGGTGACCGTGTCGCCGTCGACGACGGCGGCCTCGATCTTTCGGGTCTCCTCGGTGCCGGCGGACTCACCGAGCAGCAGCGACTTGGTCTCCGCGGCGAGGACCAGGGCGATCAGGATGAGCAGGACGCCGATGCAGAGGGTGCCGATGCCGTCCCAGACGCTGTCGCCGGTGAGCACGGCGAGGCCGACGCCGCCGAGGGCGAGGATCAGGCCGACGAGGGCGCCGAGGTCCTCCAGGAGGACGACCGGGAGCTCGGGGGCCTTGGCGTGGCGGACGAACTCCTTCCAGGAGCGCTTGCCCCGCAGGACGTTGGACTCCTTGATGGCCGTGCGGAAGGAGAAGGCCTCGGCGATGATCGCGAAGACGAGGACGCCGACCGGCCAGTACCAGTTCGTCAGCTCGTGCGGGTGCTTGATCTTCTCGTAGCCCTCGTAGAGGGCGAACATGCCGCCGACCGAGAAGAGGACGATGGAGACGAGGAAGGCGTAGATGTAGCGCTCGCGGCCGTAGCCGAAGGGGTGCTCCGGGGTGGCTTCGCGCTTCGCCTTCTTGCCGCCCAGCAAGAGCAGCGCCTGGTTGCCGGAGTCGGCGAGCGAGTGCACGGACTCGGCGAGCATCGACGACGAGTTACTGAAGATGAACGCCACGAACTTCGCTACCGCGATCGCGAGGTTCGCGACCAGTGCCGCCACGATCGCCTTGGTGCCGCCTGACGCGCTCATATGTCCGCGTTGTCCCTTCGTACGCCGTTCCAGGGCCCGGGGCGCCGCGTTGGCGCGGCGCCCGTGACTTTGCCCGTGCTTGACGGTGGGCCATTGTTGCAGCCCGCTGCGGCTGCGGTGCTTCAGGTCACCGGCACGGGGGGTTCGAAACGGTCAGGCGACGACGGTGGCCCGGAAGAGCGTTCCCGTTCCGGACACTTCGGCCTTTTCGCCGGCCGGGACGAAGACGGACTCTCCGGGGGTCAGGCCGTGCTCGCCGGCCCGGACGGAACCGGCCGTGCAGAGCAGGATCTGCGGGGTCGGGCGGGTGAGGTCGTGGGCGGCGCCGGCTTCGGGGAGGACGTAACGGGAGAGGCGGAACTCGTCGATGGGGGTCTCGTAGACCTCCTCGCCGTCCGGGGAGGCCTCGGGGCGCAGGACGCCGGGGTCGCTGGGCAGGAAGCGGACGATGCGCAGGAGTTCGGGGACGTCGACGTGCTTGGGGGTCAGACCGCAGCGCAGGACGTTGTCGGAGTTGGCCATGATCTCCACGCCGAGGCCGTCGAGGTAGGCGTGCGGGACGCCGGCGCCGAGGTAGAGGGCCTCGCCGGGCTGGAGCCTGACGTGGTTGAGCAGCATCGCGGCGATGACGCCGGGGTCGCCCGGGTAGTGGTGGGCGATGTCGGCGTAGGGGGCGTAGGCGGCGCCGAGGCGGGTGCAGGCGGCCGCCGTCTCGGCGACCGTGCGGGACATCTCGTCGGGGTCGGCGGTGAGGATCGCCGTGAGGACCTCGCGCAGGGCGGCGTCCTCGGGGTGGGCGTGCAGCAGGTCGACGTAGGGCTTGAGGGAGTCGACTCCGAGGTCGTCGAGCAGGGCCGCCGCCTCCAGCGGGGCGCGGAAGCCGCACAGGCCGTCGAATTCGGTGAGCGCGCAGATCAGTTCGGGCTTGTGGTTGGCGTCCTTGTAGTTGCGGTGCGGGGCGTCCACCGGGATGCCGCGGCGTTCCTCGTCCGCGTAGCCCTCCTTCGCCTGCGCGAGGTCGGGGTGGACCTGGAGGGAGAGCGGGGCGCCCGCGGCGAGGATCTTGAGGAGGAAGGGCAGCCGGGGGCCGAACTTGGCGACGGCGGCGGTTCCGAGTTCCTTCTCGGGGTCGGCGTCGACGACCTCGACGAGCGTGCCCCGGCCGGTGCGCGAGGGTGCGCCGGGGTGGGCGCCCATCCACATCTCCGCCTGCGGCTCGCCGGTCGGTTCGGTGCCGAGCAGCTGCGGGATGGCGGTCGGGGAACCCCAGGCGTAGGGGCGGATGGTGTTGTCGAGGCGGTCCATGGGGTTCTCTCTGGGGGTGCGGGGTGCGGGCGCGTCAGGGTGTCCCGGGCAAGCTCAGGCCCTCGAAGCGAGCGCCAGGTAAACCGCGGCGAAATCCGTGACGGCGATCAGCTCAGCGAGGGTCTCCAGTTCGCCGCCGGCTTCCGGTTCCAGCTCACTGATCGGTGTGTCGTGGCTGAGGGCGAGGTCGCGGGCGCCGGGGGCGGCGGTGAGGCCGCCGATGGGACGGTCGCGCAGCAGCACCACGCGCGCGTGCAGCGCGGGTGGTTCCTCGACGCGGTCGCGGAAGAAGTCCTCGGGGTCGGCGCTGGCGGCCAGCGGGCCGGCGAGCAGGGCGCCGTGGGCGGCGAGGGCCTCGGGGAGTTCGGCGACGACCGCGGGGGTGCCGGACAGTTCGGCGAGGGCGGCGGCGAAGCGGCGGCCGGCCGGGCCGGCCGAGGTGCCCTCGGTCCAGACGACCGGGAGCGCGTCGGCGAGTTCGGCGGCCAGGGTCTTGGCGGCGTTGCTGTACGTGGCGATGGCCGGGCCGCAGCGTTCGGCGACGCGGTCGAGGCGGTCGGCGACCTTGCCGAGGGTGTCCGGCGGGGCGGCGAGTACGCCGGTGCGGTCCAGGAGCGCCAGCAGCGGGGTGAGCAGGGCCCACAGGACGCCGGGGGCGGACGCGGCCAGGGGCTCGTCCTGGTCGTACGGGGCGGTCGCCATGGGCACGAACATGCCGTGCGAGCCCTGGACGGCGTCGGCGAGCGGGGTGCCGGCGGGGGCTACGGCCACGACGGTGCAGCCCCGGCGGTAGGCCTGTTCGGCGAGGAGGGACAGGCCGGGTTCGGTGCCGTCCGGGGTGGTGATCAGCAGGAGGTCGACGGAGCCGACCCAGCCGGGCAGTTCCCAGCGCAGGGCGCCCGCGGCGGGAGCGACGCCGGTGGGGGCGAGGCGGGTGACCGGGCTGCCGGCGCCGGCGAGGGTGCCGATCAGGTCGGCGGCGTGGGTGGCGGCGGCACCCGGGCCGGCGATGAGGACCGCGCGGGGGCGGCCGTCCGGTTTGAGGTCGCCCACGCCCGCCTCGGCGGCATGGCGGGCGGCCGTGCGGACGCGGGCGCCTGCTTCTGCGGCGCCGCGGAGCAGTCCGCGGTGGTCGGCCTCGGCGAGGCCCTCCGGTGAGTCGAGCAGCGATTCGTCGAGCATGGGCGGCAGCTTCCCATCGCCGGGGTCCGTTATGAGGGTGTCCTGATCGTGCCCGCTGTGCCGGGGGCTATGTGCACCTTCAGTGACGCGCGGGTGCGTGTGCCCCCGTCGGTCACGCGGGGCGGCGGGCCTCGTCGACGAGCAGGACGGGGATGCCGTCGCGGACGGGGTAGGCCAGGCCGCAGCCGGTGTCGGTGCAGATCAGTTCGGTGTCCTGCTCGGTGAGGGGGGCGTGGCAGGCCGGGCAGGCGAGGATCTCGAGGAGGCCGGATTCGAGGGGCATAGGGGTTTCCTTCGAGGTGCGGGCGCTTGGGTCGTGCCTGGTCAGGTTACCGCCGGTGGGCGTGGGGCCTCAGCCTCTGATGATCCCCAGCACCTCGTCCCGCACCCTGGCCATCGTCTCGGCGTCCCTCGCCTCGGCGTTCAGGCGCAGCAGCGGCTCCGTGTTGGACGGGCGGACGTTGAACCACCAGTCGGCGGCGGAGACCGTGAGGCCGTCGAGCTCGTCGAGGGTGATGCCCTCGCGGGTCCCGTACGCGGAGCGGATCGCGGCGAGGCTGGCCTGCTGGTCGGCGACCGTGGAGTTGATCTCGCCGGAGCCGGCGTAGCGGTCGTACTGGGCGACGAGCGAGGACAGCGGGCCGTCCTGGCCGCCGAGGGCCGCCAGGACGTGGAGGGCGGCCAGCATGCCCGTGTCGGCGTTCCAGAAGTCGCGGAAGTAGTAGTGCGCGGAGTGCTCGCCGCCGAAGATCGCGCCCGTGCGGGCCATCTCGGCCTTGATGAAGGAGTGGCCCACGCGGGTGCGGACCGGGCTGCCGCCGTTCTCCTCGACGACCTCGGGGACCGACCAGGACGTGATCAGGTTGTGGATGATCATGCCCTTGCCGCCGTGCCGGGCCAGTTCGCGGGAGGCGACCAGGGCGGTGATCGCCGACGGGGAGACCGGCTCGCCGCGCTCGTCGACGACGAAGCAGCGGTCGGCGTCGCCGTCGAAGGCGAGGCCCAGGTCGGCGCCCTCCTCGCGGACCCGCTTCTGCAGGTCGACGAGGTTGGCCGGGTCGAGGGGGTTGGCCTCGTGGTTGGGGAAGGTGCCGTCGAGCTCGAAGTACATCGGGACCAGCGTCAGGGGCAGGCCGGCGAAGACCTCGGGGACCGTGTGCCCGCCCATGCCGTTGCCCGCGTCGACGACGACCTTCAGGGGGCGGATGGAGGTCAGGTCGACCAGGGAGCGCAGATGGGCCGCGTAGTCCGACAACGTGTCGCGGCCGGTGATCGTGCCCGCCTTCGCGGTCGGCTCCGGGGCGCCCGACTCACTCCACTCCTCGACCAGTTCGCGGATCTGAGCGAGGCCGGTGTCCTGCCCGACCGGGGCGGCGCCCGAGCGGCACATCTTGATGCCGTTGTACTGCGCGGGGTTGTGGGAGGCGGTGAACATGGCGCCCGGCAGGTTCAGCGCGCCCGAGGCGTAGTACAGCTGGTCCGTCGAGCAGAGGCCGATCTCCGTCACGTCCGCGCCCAGTGCGGCCGCCCCGCGCGCGAAGGCACGCGACAGGCCCGGTGAGGAGGGCCGCATGTCGTGCCCGGTGGTGATGGCGCTCGCGCCGGTGACCCGTACGAAGGCCGCTCCGAAGAGCTCGGCCAGGGACTCGTCCCACTGGTCGGGGACGACCCCGCGTACGTCGTACGCCTTCACGACCTGCGACAGATCAGCAGCCACGGCCAACCTTCCTGAAAAAGTACTGTCGGTCCGCCCAAACTACCCTCGCCCACCGACGGCGCGCCGGGCGGATGCCAAGAGGACCCCCAGCCGTAACCTCAGGTCAGGGCAGCATCCAGCCCAGGACCGGGGTGCTCTGGCCGACCACGATGAGGCACATCACCAGCAGCAGGCCCAGGCTCCACGGCAGCACCTTGCGCAGCAAGTCGCCCTCGCGGCCCGCGAGTCCGACGGCCGCGCAGGCGATGGTGAGGTTCTGCGGGGAGATCATCTTGCCGAGGACGCCGCCGGAGCTGTTGGCGGCGGCCAGGAGGTCGGGTGAGAGTCCGGACTCGCGGGCGGCGGTCACCTGGAGAGCGCCGAAGAGGGCGTTGGCGGAGGTGTCCGAGCCGGTCACGGCGACGCCGAACCAGCCGAGGACGGGTGACAGGAAGGCGAGTCCGGCTCCGGCCGCCGCCACGAAGTGGCCGATGGTCGCCGCCTGCCCGGAGAGGTTCATGACGTACGCGAGTGCGAGGACGGAGGTCACGGTCAGGATCGCGAAGCGCAGCTCACGGACGGTCGCGAGCCATTCCTCGGCCGCCACGCGCGCGTGCACCCCGATGATGACGGCCGTGCAGATCCCGGCGAGCAGGACGAGAGTGCCGCCGGTCGAGACGACGGGCCAGCTGAAGACGTTGCCGCCGACCGGTTCGCCGTCGGGCCCCGCGACGTTCAGGAAGGGCCAGTCGTAGGTCTGGGTGGTCTTGGCGAGCCGGTCCTTGACGGCCGGGATCTGCGCGACGGAGAAGATCAGGACGATCAGCGCGTAGGGGGCGTACGCGCGCAGGATCTCGCGGGGCGGGTCCTGCTCGTCCAGTTCCTCGCTGCGGGCGCCGGTCAGCACGGAGGCGCGTACGGACTCCGCGGCGGGCACGCGCGCGCGTGGTACGGCGGCCAGGGCGCCCGCACCCGCCAGGGCGGCGCCGATGTCGGCGAGTTGGGCTGACACATAGTTGGAGGCGGCGAACTGGGCGACGGCGAAGGCGACTCCGCACGCCAGGGCGGGCACCCAGGTCTCGCGCAGGCCGCGCCGGCCGTCCACGAGCCAGACCAGCACCAGGGGCACCACGAGGGCCAGCAGCGGTGTCTGACGGCCCACCACGGACGCCACGGAGTCCAGCGGCAGCCCGGTCACCTGGGCGAGTGTGACGACCGGTGTGCCCATCGCGCCGAAGGCCACGGGCGCGGTGTTCGCGACCAGGGCGACGACGGCGGCGCGCACCGGTTCGAAGCCGAGGGCGACCAGCATGACCGCGCTGATCGCGACGGGCGCCCCGAAGCCGGCGAGTGCCTCCAGCAGCGCCCCGAAGCAGAAGGCGATGACGAGGGCCTGGATGCGCGGGTCGTCGGAGAGCCTCCCGAAGGAGCGGCGCAGGATGCCGAAGTGCCGGGTGCGGACGGTCATCCGGTACACCCACAGGGCGTTGACGACGATCCACAGGATGGGGAAGAGGCCGAAGACGGCGCCCTGGACACCGCTGGAGAGCGTCTGGCCGAGCGGCATGCCGTAGGCGAGCCTGGCGACCAGGACGGCGGCGAGGAGGCCGGTCAGGCCCGCCAGGTGCGCCTTCATGCGGACGCCGCCGAGCAGGACCAGGACGATCACCAGGGGCAGGGCCGCCACCAGGGCGGACAGGCCGAGTGAGCCGGCGACGGGTTCCAGTTCCTGGACGTACACGGGCGCCTCCCCGGTTTCCGTCATGCGAAAGCGATTTCTCGCAGCCTCACAGCGGAATGGTCATGTCCGCGCCAAGCGCGCGTCAATGGTGCGCGTGTGGAGAAACCGGGGGTGGGGTCAGTTGTCGGGCGAGCGCAGGACCCGCAGGTGGCCGCGGCGCGCGACCTCTCTCGGGTCGGCCCCACGACCTCCGCCGCCGGCCCCGGCCGCCCGCTCCTGGGGGCGGGCCGCCTCACGCACGGCGTTCGCAAGCGCTTCCAGGTCATCGCCGCTGGGGCGGGCCGGGGCCGAAGCGTCGAGGAGCCGGACGACCTCCCAGCCGCGCGGGGCGGTGAGGCGCTCGGAGTGCTCGGCGCACAGGTCGTAGCAGTGGGGTTCGGCGTAGGTGGCGAGCGGGCCGAGGACCGCGGTCGAGTCGGCGTAGACGTACGTCAGCGTCGCGACGGCGGGACGGCCGCAGGCGGTGCGCGAACAGCGACGTACAGGGCTCACGACGTTGGACGGTACCGCACTCTTGAGCGGGCCGCGACGACTCTCCACCGGGTCACCCCACCGTGTCGTGCTGTGAAACGCCCCACACACCCCTTGGGGCACACCTTGCTGACCTGCCGGGACAGCGCCGTCCGGAGGGCCGGACGGTCCCGCAAGCGGTCGAGAGTCATCACAAAACCCTCAATTGCCGTGAGGTCGCCGGTCTCGGCGAGATACGGATTCGAGCCCAACCTTGGCTTGAATGGTCATGTAACGACATGCCGTGCGGTGCGGCCGGAAGCCGCCCGTGCCGCCGTGCGGTGCCGGGCACAGGGGCGCGGCGGGGACTACCCTTCACCAGTGATGGACAAGCCCGTAACGCCCCGTGCCGCCGCCCCCGGGCCCCGCCGTCGTGATCGCCACGGACGGGGCATGCGCGGCCCGATCGCACCGCCGCAGGTGCCGCTCGCCGCGAGCCGCGCGGAGGCGTTCGCGGATCTGGTGCAGGACTCCGTGGAGCGCCTGGAGCGGCGGTGGCCGCAGCTCGCCGACATCGACTTCCTCGTCCTGGAGGTGCCGCGGCTCGACGGCCCCGGCCAGGCCTGGAACGACGAGGCGGTTCCGCTCGGCGGCACGATCAGCGCGCGCGAGGACGGCCCCGCGCGTGTGGTCGTCTACCGGCGGCCGGTCGAGATCCGCACCAAGGGGCGCGACGAGCGGGCGGCGCTGGTGCACGAGGTCGTCGTCGAGCAGGTCGCCGAGCTTCTCGGGCTGACGCCGGAGACGGTTGATCCGCGGTACGGCGAGGACCAGGGCTGAGCCGGACGCCGTCCGGCAGACCTACTTCTGGAGCACCGACAGGTCCTCGTCCGCGTCCGGCACGGCCACCGTCCCCCGGTCGTCCGGCAGTGTCTGCACGGTGAAGGCGGGGACCCCGCCTTCACTCGCCGTCAGGGTGCGGGCCCCGTAGACCGGGCCGCCGGAGACCGGCTCGACCGTGAGCGCGTACGTGCCCTTCAGGCCGCCGGGGACCGGGGGCTCGATGTCCTGGGTCGTGCCGGCCTTGATCGTGTACGTCTTCGACATTGGTGTGCCGCCCTCGCTGCCGGCCGAGGCGGTGACCTTGACCGTGGCGGCGGCGCCGGGGGCCGTCAGGGACAGGGTGCTGCCCTTGCCGCTGTTGTCCGCGGACGTCGCGCGCGTGCCGACGGGGCGGGCGGCCGGGATGAACGCCGTCTCCTGCTTGCCGCCCTTGCCGCGGACGACCCGCAGGGCAGCCACGACCGGCACTGACCGGTCCGTCGGGGACAGCACCAGGGAGCCCGCCTCGCCGCGGGTGACGTCGCCCAGGTCGACGGCGGTCGTCATGCCGCCCTTGACGTGCACCGTCTCGTGACCGGCCGGGGTGATCAGACCGGAGGGGGAGGCGAGGCGCACCTTCAGGTCCGCGTCGGCGTCGCCGGGGGTGAAGGCGACCAGGCGCACGGAGGTGGCGTCCTTGGGGATGCCGGGCAGGACGAGGCTGCCGGACGGGTCCGTGGACGCGGCCAGCCAGTCGCCGCCGAGCTTGTCGTCCAGGGCCTGCACGGCGGCGCCGACGCGTCCGCTGCGGACGTTGACGTGCACGGTGAGGTCGGTCTGCCGCTCGTCGGTGAGGGTGGACAGCAGGACCGGCTCGCTGGAGTGCGGCTGGACCGTGATGCCCTCCCCCACCGCGGACTTCAGGGCGCCGTCCTTGCCGTAGAGCTCGATGTCGACCACGGCGGCCGAGTCGTCGGGGTTGGTCAGGTGGACGTAGTCGGTGCGGTCGGCGTCCGTGCTGACTCCGGGGAACCAGAAGTCGGTGTCCGGGGCGGTGCAGTTGACGCCCTGGAGGCCGCGTCCGGTCCCCGCGGCGACCTCGGTCGTCTCCTGGACGGTCCAGCCGGGCGCGAACCTGCCGTCGGCCGTCCCGACGAAGGCGGGCGCGTCGCCGCCGGAGCTGTCGCCGGTGACCGGCTTGCCGGGCTCCTCCGGAGTCAGCACGGGCTTGGCGGGCTTGTCCTTGCCGGACTTCCCGCCGTCCTTGCCGGTGCCCTCGTCCTTGCCGTCGGCCGAGGGGTCCGCCGACTCCCCGGTGGCCGCCCGGAGTTCGGCCTTGCCGCCGCTCCCGGTGCCCTTCGTGACCGGCGTGAAGGAGGTGTAGGACGTCTCGGCGAGGTCGGACGTGCTGGGCGCCGGGCACAGCAGGCTCGTGCGCTCCACGGGCAGTTGGGCGGCCGCCTTCGCGGCGGTGTCCGTGGACGGGGTGTCCGGCTGGGACAGTGCGGCGAAGCCGGAGACGGCGGCGAGCGCGGTCGTGCCGGCGATCAGGGACAGGGTGGTGCGGTTCACTGCTGGCTCCCGTCGGGACGCTCACTGCCCGTGCCGTGGGGGTGGTGCTGCTGCGCCGGGTCGTACGGCGTGCCGTAGCCCTGCTGGTAGGTCTGGTCGTAGCCCGTCTGGTCGTAGGACGGGGTCTGGGGCTCACCCTGGCCGCCGTAGGCGTACGGGTCGTACTGGCCGCCCTGGTAGGGGTCCGCCGGGTACTGCTGCCCGTAGGCGTCCGCCGGGTACGGGGCGTTCTGGTACTGGTCGCCGTAGCCGGCGTACTCGCCGCCCTGGTAGCCGGCGTTGTCCCACTGACCGTAGTTCTGCTGCTGCGGCACGGGAGCCGGCGGCTGCTCGGGCTGTAGGGGCGGGAACTCCTCGGGGGCGGCGGCCTCTTCCGTCCCGGCCTCGGCCTGGGCGCGCAGGCGGCGGGCGCGGCGGCCCTCGCCGGCGACGGGCTCGGCCACTACGGCCGGCTCGTCGGGGAGGTCGTCGTCGACGTCGCGGCGCCGGCCGGGCAGGGCCAGCACCACGAGGACGACGGCGAGGAGGCCCTGGGCCCACAGCCAGGCCGTGTGGCCGATCGGGTCGTCGTAGGTGACGTCCAGCCTGCCGCCGGCGGCGGGGAGTTCGAAGCCCTGGGCCCAGCCGTCGACCGTGGTACGGGTCAGCGGCTCGCCGTCGAGCGTGGCGGACCAGCCGTCGGAGGCGGAGTCGGCGAGGCGCAGCACGCGTCCGCCGGCGCCGGCCGGGACCGTGGTGTGGATGTCGACCGGCCCGGCGGCGACGGGCTGCGGAGTGCCGGATCCGGAGGCGGGGACGATGGTGGCGCGCGCGACCTCCCGGTTGACGCGCCACAGCGCGCCGCCGTCCTGCTGGCTCAGCCGGGTCAGACCGGGCGTGGCGTCCAGGACGCGGGTGACCTCGCGGGGCGCGCCCTGGTGGACGAGGACGTAGCGCACGGCGAAGCCGCCGAGCTGGTCGGCCTGGTCGGCGCCGGAGCCCGCGACCAGGTTGGCGACGACCTTGTCGAGCCTGCCGTTCTCGCCGTCGGCCGCGGCGATCTCGCCGTCACCGAGGCGGGCGCCCGAGCCACGGACCAGCATGTAGCCGACGCGGGCGCCGGAGTCGCTGTCGAGGACGAGGGTGCGGGCCTGGTCGCGGGTGCCGCTCTCCTCGGCGACGAACGCGGGGACCTGGGTGGCATCGCGCCGCTCCAGGGGGCCGTCGGCGCCGCGGATCATCCAGCCGGCGGCGATGAGCAGCGGGCCCGCGGCCGAGGCGAAGGCGATCAGCACGGCGACCGGCTGGCGCCAGCCGAAGCTCTGCTCGGCCACGCGCGCGCGTGCCCCGTCGGCGCCGAGCGCGGCGGCCGCCAGGAGGGCGATGCCGTAGACGAGGGTCGCCGGGCCGGCCCAGGTGGAGCTGTTGGACAGGACCGCGAAGACGAAGCCGACCAGGGCGACCGCCCAGGCCGTCCAGATGCCCGACTGGCGCTCCGAGCGCACCAGGGCGGCGAGTGCGGCCAGCACGATACCGATGAGCATGAGGCCGCTGACGGTGCCGGGGCCGCCCGGGCTGGCGCCGAGCAGGTCGAGGGCGGAGGCGGCCGAGGGGCCGTACTCGAGGCCTGCTTCCCGGAAGAAGCCGAACGGCAGCAGCGTCAGCGACCAGGGCGCGAGCAGCAGCAGGGGCGTGCCGAGCTGGGCGAGGAACCGCAGCCCGTAGGCCGTGATGTCGGTCCGGCGCAGCACCAGCAGTCCGACGCCGAGGAGCAGCGCGATGGGCCACACGATCGGCGTGAAGGCGGTGGTGATGGTCAGCAGCAGCGCGTACGCCCAGGTGGCGCGCCAGCTGCCGCGGGCTCCGGCGGCCTTCGTCAGGCCGCCGGCCGCGATGCCCGCGCGCGCGATGAGCGGCAGCAGCGCGGCCAGGACGGCGGTGCCGATGCGCCCGCCGGCGAGGGCGCCGGTGGCGGCGGGCAGGAAGGCGTAGACGACGGCCGCCCAGGCGCGCAGCAGCCGGGACTCGACGAGCGGCCGGGAGGCGAAGTAGGCGGTGACGCCGGCCAAGGGCACCGAGCCGACCAGCAGGAATGTGACGGCGAGGCCGGTCGAGCCGAACAGCAGGGAGGCCAGCATCGCCACGAGCGCGACGTACGGCGGCGCGGACGAGGTGCCTCCGGCGCCGACCGGGTGCCAGGCGTCGAGGTAGCGCGACCACAGCTCGGCGGAGTCGGCCGGGGCGGGCAGCAGGGCGCCGCCCGCGAGCGCGCCGCCGCCGAGGAGCTGGCGGCAGGCTGCCAGGGAGACGAGCAGCAGCACCAGGAAGAGCACCGGGCCGGGCTTGCGCGCGATGCGCTTGAGCCGGGCGAACTGCTCGATCTCCAGGAAGTCGGCGTCGTCGCCGCCGGGGCCCGACTCGACGGCGCTGCCGTGCCTGCCCGCGCCGGCGGCGACTTCCGGGTCGGAGCGGCCGACGAGGCTGCTCGCGACCTGCTCGACGGTGACGCGGACGGTCGCGCCGGGCGGCGGGAACAGCGCCCGCAGCTCGGTCTTGTCGATCCGGGGCGCGCCTCTGCCGCGCCGCCCGGCGAGGATCCGCTCCGGCCTGAGCAACGTGCCCATCAGGCCGCGGATCTCGTCGACGGCCTGTCCGGGGACCTTGCCCACGAGGTAGGCGACGGTCCGCACCAGGGTGCCGAGCACGATCCGCAGCATCACCCAGGGGAGTACGGCCGTACGCGAGTTGACGAGCAGGGTGTAGACGGCGCCGGCCTTGTCGACCTTGTGCGGGGAGGCCGCCGTACGGCCCATGCAGTCGACGGTGCGGCGCTCGCGGCTGGACGCCTCGGCGTGGCGGACGACCGCCTCGGGGGCGACCAGGACGCGGTAGCCGGCCGCGTGCGCGCGCCAGCACAGGTCGACGTCGTCGCGCATGAGGGGCAGGTGGCGGTCGAAGCCGCCGAGCTGCTCGAAGACGTCGCGGCGGACGAGCATGCCGGCGGTGGACACCGACAGCACGGTCCGGACGTGGTCGTGCTGGCCCTGGTCCTGCTCGCGGCGGTCCAGGCCGGTCCAGCGGCGGCCGGAGTTGGCGATGGAGACGCCGACCTCCAGCAGCTGCCGCCGGTCGTACCAGCCGCGGAGCTTGGGGCCCACGACGGCCACGTCCTCGCGGCCCAGCTCGTACTCGTTGTCCACGACCCGCAGCAGCTGGGCCAGGGCGTCCGGATCCGGGGCACAGTCGTCGTGCAGCAGCCACAGCCACTGCACCGGCTCGCCGTGCGGGAGCTCGGGCAGGTCGTAGGCGTCGTCGCGCCACGAGCGCGTGACCGGGTCCCAGCCGCTGGGGCGCTTCAGGTACGGCAGCTCGTCCGGGGTGAGGACCGGGGCGGTGCGGCCGCACTCCTCGACTGCCTGGCCGAAGCCGGTGCGGCGGGCGAGGTGCAGCACACGGTCGGCGCCGAGGGCGTCGGTGACCAGCTGGGCGGAGGCGTCCGCGCTGCCGGTGTCGGCACCCATCGCGTACTGGACGGGCCGCTCCTGGCCGAGCAGCCCGGCGAGCGCGTCGGGCAGCCAGCGGGCGCCGTCGTGGGAGACGAGGACCGCGGTCACCACATGACGCGGGAACTCAGGTGCGGCAGCGGTGTCGTGATGGGCTGCCGGGTGGCTGTGCACGGACATCGAGGTACGGGCCCCGGTTCGGTGGACTGCGGTGGACGCCTGCGCCCGGTGGGGGCGGCGGGGCGTCTCGGACGAGCGACCACACTATCGGCTGCGCAGCAAGGCGGCCCGCCGCCTGTGGATGACCCACGGGCGACGGGCCGTTCACGAAGAGGGGTGGGTCAGACGGCCGCCTTCTTCAGCCGGCGGCGCTCCCGCTCGGACAGGCCGCCCCAGATGCCGAATCGCTCGTCGTTGGCGAGGGCGTACTCGAGGCACTCGGAGCGGACCTCGCAGGCGAGGCAGACCTTCTTGGCCTCCCTGGTCGAGCCGCCCTTCTCGGGGAAGAAGGACTCGGGGTCGGTCTGGGCGCACAGCGCGCGCTCCTGCCAGCCGAGTTCTTCGTCCGCGTCGTCGACCAGCAGTTGCTGCACCGTCTCGGTCATGTGCGCCCCTCGTCTGTCTTCGCGTCCCCGTGATCTAGCCGTTACCGATTCCGGCTGAACGACACGAGTGAAATTACAAGTGTGCTGCTCCGGGCGAGTCAAGCCGAGATCTGCTATTGAGCCCCTTATTCACTCTGCGGAACCAAGCCCAAGCGGAAAGTGTTCAAATCACCTTAAAACCTGACACACGGGCGGAGCCCGCGAGGGCTCACACCTTCCGCCGGACCCCTCGCAGACCTCTGAGGAGGAGGACGCCCAGGAGTTCGATCTCGTTCCGGCACGCACGTCGAAGCGAAACGGATCACAGTCGGATCACGACTACGCAACGGGGTTTTGTGCACCCGGTTGGACGCCATGTGTCCCGGGCGGGCCAAGAACAAACCTTTCATCTGAGCGATCGACCGGATGAGGTGAACCACATCCCACATGCCGGGTGCCGAGTTGACAGTGAAGGTGTGAACCGGTGTCCTTGTGGGCATGCTCGCGAACTTGGCATCCACCTCGACCCGCACCGCCGGGTCCCACGGTGCTGCCCGCGCTCGCTGTAGCTGTTGCTGTCCCAGCTGTTGAGCCACACCCGCTCCAGCTGAAGGCCGAGCCACCCGAGTCTCGGCTCCCGTTCCCTCTGACCTTCTTTCACTGAGGAACCACACCCCATGAACAGCGACAGCGACCTTCAGATCGCCGGCGACATCCTCGAAGTCACGCACCTCCTCCAGACCCCGCGCGAGCACCCGGCCACCGTCGCCGAGTTCGTCGGGCTGGCCCGCTCCCTCGCCGAGGACCGCTCCCAGTGGGAGCACCTCGTGCGCTACGACACCGCCAGCCGCTGGTACCACCGGCTGCGCAGCGGCCCGGGCTACGAGGTGTGGCTGCTGTCCTGGGTGCCCGGGCAGGGCAGCGGGCTGCACGACCACGGCCGCTCCTCCGGTGTGCTGACCGTGCTGGACGGCACACTGACCGAGCGCACGGAGCGGGGCACACGCGCCTTGCGGGCGGGCGCGCAGCGCGTGTTCGCGCCGGGGTACGTGCACGAAGTCGTCAACGACGCGCTGGAGCCGGCGGTGAGCCTGCACGTGTACTACCCGGGCCTCACCGAGATGCCGATGCACACGGCCCCGCACTGCGAGGCCCGGGGCGTTCCCGGTGCCGTGACCGCCTGACCGGTTGCCGTAGCCGTTGAACGGTTGTCCGAGGCGCCTGCAAGACTGGCCCCCATGCGCATTGTGGTTCTGGCAGGCGGCATCGGCGGTGCCCGGTTCCTGCGTGGTCTGAAGCGGGCCGCGCCGGACGCGGACGTCACGGTCATCGGCAACACCGGGGACGACATCCACCTCTTCGGGCTGAAGGTCTGCCCCGACCTCGACACGGTGATGTACACGCTCGGCGGCGGCATCAACGAGGAGCAGGGCTGGGGTCGCGCCGACGAGACCTTCCACCTCAAGGAGGAGCTCGCGGCGTACGGCGTCGGGCCCGAATGGTTCGGCCTCGGCGACCGGGACTTCGCCACACACATCGTGCGGACGCAGATGATCGGCGCCGGGTACCCGCTGAGCGCGGTGACGGAGGCACTGTGCGACCGCTGGAAGCCGGGTGTGCGGCTGATCCCCATGTCCGACGACCGCATCGAGACGCATGTGGCCGTCGAGATCGACGGCGAGACCAAGGCGATCCACTTCCAGGAGTACTGGGTGCGGCTGCGCGCCTCGGTGCCCGCCCGGGCGATCGTGCCGGTGGGCGCCGACCAGGCGAAGCCCGCGCCGGGCGTCCTGGAGGCCATCGCCGAGGCTGACGTGATCCTCTTCCCGCCGTCCAACCCGGTCGTGTCGATCGGCACGATCCTCGCCGTGCCCGGCATCCGGGAGGCGATCGCCGACGCCGGGGTGCCGGTCGTCGGCCTCTCCCCCATCGTCGGTGACGCGCCCGTGCGGGGCATGGCCGACAAGGTGCTCGCAGCGGTGGGCGTCGAGTCGACCGCGACGGCGGTGGCCGAGCACTACGGCTCGGGCCTGCTGGACGGCTGGCTCGTGGACTCGGTGGACGCCGGCGCGGTGGAGCAGGTCGAGGCGGCCGGGATCCGCTGCCGGGCCGTGCCGCTGATGATGAGCGACACGGACGCGACCGCGCGGATGGCCCAGGAGGCACTGGCGCTGGCCGAGGAGGTGCGGGGGGCGTGAGCGGCGCGCGGCAGGGTGCCGCCGGGTACCGGGTGTGGGCCCCGGGCGGGCTGCCCGAGGTCACGGCCGGGGACGACCTGGCCAAGCTGATCGCGGCCGCCGAGCCCGGCCTGGCCGACGGGGACGTGCTGCTCGTCACCTCGAAGATCGTGTCCAAGGCGGAGGGCCGGCTCGTCCGCGCCGCCGACCGGGAGGCCGCGATCGACGCGGAGACGGTCCGGGTGGTGGCCCGGCGCGGTGCCCTGCGCATCGTCGAGAACCGGCAGGGCCTCGTCATGGCCGCGGCCGGGGTCGACGCGTCCAACACACCGTCCGGGACGGTGCTGTTGCTGCCCGAGGACCCGGACGCGTCCGCCCGCGCCATCCGCGACGGACTGCGCGACGCCCTCGGCGTCGACGTCGGGGTCGTGGTCACCGACACGTTCGGGCGGCCCTGGCGGGCCGGGCTCACGGACGTCGCCATCGGCGCCGCCGGAGTGCGCGTGCTCGACGATCTGCGCGGGGGCACCGATGCCCACGGCAATCCGCTCAGCGCCACCGTCGTCGCCACGGCCGACGAGCTGGCCGCCGCGGGCGACCTGGTCAAGGGCAAGGCCGAGGGGCTGCCCGTCGCCGTGGTGCGCGGGCTCCCGCACCTGGTGGCGGAGGGCGAGGACGGCGAGGGAGCGCGGGCCATGGTCCGCGGCGCGCGTGACGACATGTTCCGCCTCGGCACCTCGGAGGCGGTGCGGCTGGCCGTGACCCAGCGGCGTACGGTCCGGTCCTTCACGGACGAGCCCGTCGACGCGGGTGCCGTACGGCGCGCCGTCGCCGCGGCCGTGACGGCGCCGGCGCCGCACCACACGACGCCCTGGCGGTTCGTGCTGCTGGAGTCGGAGGAGTCGCGGACGCGGCTGCTCGACGCCATGCGGGACGCGTGGATCGCCGACCTGCGGCGGGACGGCAAGACGGAGGAGTCCATCGCCAAGCGGGTGCGGCGCGGGGACGTCCTGCGCAACGCGCCCTACCTCGTCGTCCCCTGCCTGGTCATGGACGGCTCGCACACCTACGGCGACATACGGCGGGACGGTGCCGAGCGGGAGATGTTCGTGGTCGCCGCCGGTGCCGGCGTGCAGAACTTCCTGGTCGCGCTGGCCGGGGAACGGCTGGGCTCGGCATGGGTGTCGTCGACGATGTTCTGCCGGGACGTGGTCCGCGAGGTGCTGGACCTGCCCGCGGACTGGGACCCGATGGGGGCGGTGGCGGTCGGGCATCCGGCGGAGGAACCGCGGGCGCGGCCCGAGCGGGACGCGGGGGCGTTCATCGAGGTGCGGTGACAGGTGCCGGGCGGCGCCTACGCTCGTAGGGCTGCTCCTTACGGATCCCAGGGACGTCATTCATGGCAGGACGGTTCGCTCCGCGACCCACGCTCCCCCACAGCCCGAAAGGCGTGGGAGGTACCCCCATGCCGGTGCGCGATGGGCAGGCCGCCGTGCCCTCGGGTGTGCCTCGGCAGGCGACGGGGCCGGGGCGGGTGCGCGCCTGGGTGCCGGACGGGCCGCTGGATCTCGGCCTGGTGCTCGGGCCGCTGCGGCGCGGGCCCGGCGATCCGACGTTCCGGGTGACGCCGGACGGGTCCGTGTGGCGGACCAGTCTCACGCCGGCCGGGCCCGGGACGCTACGGGTGTGCGCGTACGGCGGTGAGGTGCGCGGGGAGGCCTGGGGGCCCGGGGCCCAGTGGCTGCTGGAGCGGTTGCCGGAGTTGCTCGGGGCGGCGGACGATCCGTCGGCGTTCGTGCCGCGGCACCGGCTGCTGGCGTCGGCCCGGCATCGGCGGCCGGGGTTGCGGCTGACGCGGAGCGGGCTCGTGCTGGAGTCGCTGATCCCGTCGATCCTGGAGCAGAAGGTCACGACCGACGAGGCGTACCGGGCGTGGCGGCTGCTGGTGCGGAAGTTCGGGGAGCCGGCGCCGGGCCCCGCGCCCGCGCGGATGTACGTGATGCCGACGCCGCGGACGTGGGCGCTGATTCCGTCGTGGGAGTGGCATCGGGCCGGGGTCGACAACAAGCGGGCGTCGACGATTCTGCGTGCCGTGCGGGTCGCTGCGCGGCTGGAGCAGGCGGTGGGGATGGAGCCGGCGGCTGCTCGGGCTCGGCTCGAGCTCGTGCCCGGGGTCGGGCCCTGGACTTCCGCGGAGACGGTGCAGCGCAGTCATGGGGCGGCGGACGAGGTGACGGTGGGGGACCTGCATCTGCCCGGGATCGTGGGGTGGGCGCTGGCCGGGGACCGGGACGCGGATGATGCCGTGATGCTGGAGCTGCTGGAGCCGTATGCGGGGCAGCGGCATCGGGCGGCTCGGCTGATTCTGCTGAGCGGGAGGGTGCCGGCGCGGCGGGCGCCGAAGATGCCTCGCTGGGATATCGGGCAGTTGTGAACTGTCGGGTGTGAGGCGCTCGGCGTTGGTGCCGGGGGCGGGATGTCGCGCAGCCCGGTGTAACGGGGTGCGGCTGCGCCCACCCTCCCCCGAGCTCTCGGCTCCGCTCCAGCAGGGGGGACCCCCGTCGCCGTCAGCGGCACGCATGCCCGCAGTCGGGGCCACCCCCGCCACCGCGCGCGTTACTGGTCCGACGAGAAGCGGACCGCTCCTGCCGGGATGCGGGCGTCGCACCATATGCGGGCGCCCTCCAGGAGTTCGTTGTCGGGGCCGATCACCGCGCCGTCGCCTATGACCGTGCCGGTGAGGACCGAGCGCCGGCCCACGCGGGCCCGGGTGCCGATCAGGGAGTCGGTGATGACCGCACCCGGCTCGATGACCGCGCCCGGCAGGATCGTGCTGCCGAAGATCCGCGCGCCCTCCGCGACGAAGGCGCCCTCGCCCACCACCGTGCCCCCCGACAGCTTCGCGTCGGACGCGACCCGAGCCGTGGGCAGGACCAGGCGGTCGCCGCAGCGGCCGGGGACGGCGGGCGACGGGGCCCTGCCGAGGACCAGGTCGGCGGAGCCCCGGACGAAGGCGGCCGGTGTGCCCAGGTCGAGCCAGTACGTCGAGTCGACCATGCCCTGGAGGTGCGCGCCGGCCGAGAGGAGACCGGGGAAGGTCTCCCGTTCCACCGACACCGGCCTGTCCAGCGGGATCGAGTCGATGACCGAGCGGCGGAAGACGTACGCCCCCGCGTTGATCTGGTCGGTGACGATCTCCTCGGGGGTCTGCGGCTTCTCCAGGAACGCCAGGACCCTGCCCGTGGCGTCGGTGGGGACCAGGCCGTAGGCGCGCGGATCCGTGACCTTGGTGAGGTGCAGGGAGACGTCCGCGCCCGTCGTCTCGTGGGTGTCGACCAGGGCCCGGATGTCCAGGCCCGTCAGGATGTCGCCGTTGAAGATCAGGACCGGGTCGTCGGGACCGGAGTGCAGCCGGGAGGCCACGTTGCGGATGGCGCCGCCCGTACCGAGCGGCTCCTCCTCGGTGACGTACTCCAGGTGGAGTCCCAGCGCGGAGCCGTCACCGAAGTACGGCTCGAAGACCTCCGCCAGATAGGACGTGGCCAGGACGATGTGCTCGACACCCGCCGCTCTCGCTCTCGCCAGCTGGTGCGTGAGGAAGGGCACCCCGGCCGCCGGGACCATGGGCTTGGGCGTGTGCACCGTGAGCGGGCGCAGTCGGGTGCCCTTGCCGCCGACCAGGAGGATGGCTTCTGTCACGTGTCGTCTCTGCTTCCTGCCGGGACCGGCCGAACTGTCTTTCGGCCGGTCAGTGTATGCAGACCGTTCCGTGGCGCCTTCGTTGGCCGTGCGGCATTCCGCCCCTGCCCCCCGATGGCGGTGAACGTGTGCTCAGCGGCCCTGGTAGCGGGCCGCCTTGGAGCGGGCCGAGCCGAGCTTGCCGTAGAGCTTGCGTCCCGGGCACGCGGTCTTGAAGCCGTCCCGGTGCCCCGAGATCACGTTCAGTCGTACCTTCTTGCCTTTTCGGTAGAGATTGCCTCCGGCCGACTTCAGGTAGGTCTTTCCCTTCGGATTCATCCGGTACAGCCCCAGCTTCCACGCGCTCAGCCGGGCGATGGCCTTGACCGAGGCTTTCGACGGCTTCGTGGCGCCGTACGACCCGAGGACGGCGATCCCCATGCTGTTGCTGTTGAAACCAAGCGTGTGCGCGCCGAGGACCGGCTTCGCCACGCCCCCGGCGCGGCCCTCGTAGATCTTTCCGCACTTGTCGATGAGGAAGTTGTAGCCGATGTCCCGCCAGCCCATGCTCTTGACGTGGTAGCGGTAGATACTGCGGATGAGTGAGGGAACCTGTGAGCAGCGGTACCTGTTGCCGCTGGCCGTGTGGTGCACGAAAGCCGCCCGGACCTTCTTGGTGTACCGGAAGCCGCTCTCCCGCAACCCCTCGTTCGCGCCCCAGCCGCGCCGCGTGACGATAGCCGGGCGCGGGCCGACGTGCGGCTTCGCCTGCCGCTGCTGCTCCGTCAGCTCGCCGGCGTAGAGGGCGAGGGACTCCCGCTCGGTCTCCGCGCGGCTCAGTGCCGTGATCTCGGTGGCGCCGAGGGGGGCGAGGTCGGCGTTGGCGGCGGAGGCGTCCGTGAGAGCGGAGGTCTCGGAGTTCGAGCCACCGGTGCGGGGGACGTCAACGGCAGCGCCGGAGGGCGGGGCCTCGTCCTCGCCGGGGTCGATGAGTTCGAGGCGGAGGCCGGACGGCAGCGGGGGCACGGCGGCCAGTTTGCGGGCGCCCGAGGCGTTCTCGGCGGAGTGGGCCGCCGCACCGCCGGACTCGGAGCGGACCCTCAGTTCCACGCCGTCGGAGTCGCCCACCCACAGCGCGGCCGTGGCACCGCGGACGCGGCCCGAGGCTCTCTCGGGGGTGTCCGGGTCGGCGGCGTGTTCGCCGTTGTGGGTGTCCACGTCCTGCCAACCCGACCAGGTACCGGTGGCGGCGGCGCGGGTACGGACCCGGACGCGACCGTGCAGTTCGGCGTCGGGGTCGTCCCAGATGACGCCGAGGAGGGAGAAGTGGCGTACGGCCCGGCGGGGCAGGCCCAGCTCGGTGGAGGGGCCTGAGGGGGTGACGCGGTCGCGGGTGAGGGGTTCGAGGGAGAGGGACTGGGTGCTGCCGGCGGCGTACGGTTCGGCCGCGCGCCGGTCGGCCGTGGTCGTGGCCGGGGTCCCCGCGCGGAGCGCGGGTCTCGCCGGCGAGACGGCTTCGGTGGCCGGCACCGGTCCCGCCGTCGCCGCGAGGGCGGGTGGGGTGAGGGGAAGGGCCAGAGCGGCCGCACAGGTGACACCGATTGAGGAGGCAAGGAATCCACGCATGCTCCTGATCTTTGACATAGTCATACAAGTCTGTCCATTTGGGATTTGACGGGCCGTCGGCCGGGTTCGGCCGAACCGGTGGCGGATCAGCGGCGGGGCGGTGGCCGGGCCGTTGGGCGGAGGGTCGTGCGCCGCGTACGCTTGCGCGGGTGAACGCCACCGATCGCACCCCCGCCGACCTGCTGGGTTCCGCGCTCGCCGCGGATCCGGGACGCCCCCTGGTGACCTTCTACGACGACGCCACGGGTGAACGTGTCGAACTGTCCGTGGCCACCTTCGCCAATTGGGTGGCCAAGACCGCGAACCTCCTCCAGGACGAGCTGTCCGTCGAGCCCGGGGACCGGGTGGCGCTGCTGCTGCCCGCGCACTGGCAGACGGCGGTGTGGCTGCTGGCGTGTGCGTCGGTGGGAGTCGTCGCGGACGTGTCCGGGGATGCCCGGACGGCGGACGTCGTGGTGAGCGGACCGGACCGGCTGGAGGAGGCACGGGCCTGCTCCGGCGCTCGGATCGCGATGGCGCTGCGGCCGCTCGGCGGACGGTTTCCGCAGGTCCCCGAGGGGTTCACCGACTACGCGGTGGAAGTCCCGGGCCAGGGTGACCGGTTCGTGCCGTACGCACCCGTGGATCCGGAGGGGCCCGCGCTGATCGTGGCCGGGCGGGAGTTCAGCGGGGCCGAGGTGGTCGAGCGGGCCCGGGCCGAGGCGACGGCGCTGGGTCTGACCGGGCCGGGGTCGCGGATCCTGTCGGGGCTGCCGTACGACACGTGGGAAGGGCTGAACGCGGGGTTGTACGGGCCGCTGGCCACCGGGGGTTCCGTGGTGCTGTGCCGGCATCCGGAGCAGGCCGGGGACGGGGTGCTGGACAAGCGGGTGGAGAGCGAGCGGGTCACGACGATCGCCCACGGCACCGCGGGCCGGTAGCCGAGCCCCTCCCCCGTTCGGCCCATCCCCACCCACCCCCCACCCTTCATCCGCGCCATGGTCGTAGGAGCAGTGCGCGCGGGGCGTTCCTACGTCAGGAGGGGTGGTTGCTGCCGTGGGCTACAGGGTCGGTCCGGGCGCGGGGGCGTCCGCCAGCGGGCGGGGGCTCGTGCGGCGGCACCGGCGGCGGTGGGCGCGGATCACGGCGTTCGGGGTCACGGCTCTCCTCGTCGCGGCCGGCGGAATCGGCTGGGCCGTGTACGCGAAGCTCAGCGGGAACATCACACCCGACGAGGCGGCCGCCGCCGAACTCGCGCGGTACGAAAAGGAGCGGCCCACGTCCCTGGTCAAGGACGCGCGGAACATCCTGCTGATCGGGTCGGACTCGCGTGAGGGGAGCGACAACGCGCGCTACGGGCGGGACTCCGGCACCGAGCGATCCGACACCACGATCCTGCTGCACCTGTCCGCCGGCCGGGACAGCGCCACCGCCGTCTCCCTCCCCCGGGACCTGATGGTGGACCTGCCGGGCTGCCGGCGTCCGGACGGGTCCCGCAGCTCCCCCCGGTTCGCCATGTTCAACCAGGCCTTCCAGCTCGGCGGTTCGGCCTGCACCATCCGGACCGTGGAAAAGCTGACCGACATCCGCGTCGACCATCACGTCGTCGTCGACTTCCACGGCTTCAAGGCAATGGTCGACGCGGTCGACGGCGTCGAGGTGTGCCTGCGGGAGCCGATCGACGACCGGGCCGCCAAGCTGCGGCTGCCCGCCGGGCGCGTGACGCTCGACGGCGAGGAGGCCCTCGGTTACGTGCGCGCCCGCAAGACCCTCGGCGACGGCAGCGACACCGAGCGGATGGAGCGGCAGCAGCGTTTTCTCGGGGCACTGGTCAACGAGGTGCGCAGCAATGACGTCCTGCTGAACCCGGCGAAGTTGTATCCCGTGCTGGACGCCGCCACGTCGTCCCTCACCACCGACCCGGAACTGGCGAGCTTGCGTGGTTTGTACGAGCTCGTTCGCGGCCTGCGCGACATCCCCATGGAACAAGTGCAATTCCTGACCGTGCCCCGGGAGTCGTATGTGTACGACGCCAATCGCGACCAACTCGTGGAGCCCGCGGCGGAGCGGCTGTTCGAGCGGCTGCGTACGGACACACCGGTGGTCGTGGAGGGGAACGGCCCACTTCAGGGGTCGTACGGGGATTCGTATCCGGGACCTTATCGGGATCCCGCCGTCACCGTTTCTCCTCCACCGACGTTTCGGGGGAACACGGCAGCCGAGGACACCTGCGTGTAAAGCGGGCACCAAGGCCACTCCAAGGCAATGAACTCTTCACCCAGGAAATGGGCGAATTGCCCAGGTGTAGGGACGTGGAATGGGTCACCGTCGTCGCCCGGCGCCGAAAGGGGCGGTTAGTGTGAGCGATCCGGTGCGCCCGGCTCTGAGGGACGGTCCTGAGGTCGCGCACTGTGTGACCGAGACCCGAGCGCCTTGGAGGGGAAGGCGCCGCGTGCCCCGACGGAGGAATCAGGCAACCGTGGACGCGCAAGGCCGTGGGCGGGCGGACGACATCGATCCCGCAGATCAGTGGGTGCTCAACCCGGACACCGGCGAATACGAACTGCGCCTGGGGGCTTCCGCCCCACAGTCGGGCGTCCCCGGTCCTCGCAGGCCCCGGTCCTCGGAGGCGGCCCCGCCGCCGCGCGGCCGTACGGAGGCGCACGGCCGGTCGCGGCCCGAGACGCCCGGGCGTGCGGTGCCGCCGCGCAGGCGCCGCGGGGCGCCGGAGGAGCCGCTGCCCGGACGGCGCGGACGGCGCCCCGCCAAGAAGGCCTCCAAGAGCCGGAAGATCCTGCTGTGGACCGGCGGCACGATGGCGTTCGTGCTGGTCGCCGGCGCGGGTGCCGCGTACTTCTACATCGAGCACCTGAACAACAACATCGCGTCCGTCTCCGACGACGGCGCGAGCACCGGTGGCTTCCAGAAGGACAAGGCGATCAACATCCTGCTGATCGGCACCGACAAGCGCACCGGCAAGGGCAACGAGGACTACGGCGACGCGGGCAGTGTCGGGCACGCCGACACCACGATCCTGCTGCACGTCTCCAAGGACCGTACGAACGCGACCGCTCTCAGCATCCCGCGTGACCTGATCGTCGACGTGCCGGACTGCCCGACGACCCAGGAGGACGGCACCCAGAAGATCATCCCCGGCACGCAGCAGGCCCGTTTCAACACGAGCCTCGGCCAGGACGGCCGTACGCCCAGCTGCACGATGCGGACCGTGACCGAGCTGACCGGGGTCAAGCCGGACAACTTCATGGTCGCGGACTTCAACGCCGTGAAGACGCTGACCAGCGCGGTCGGCGGGGTCGAGGTCTGCGTGGGCAAGGACCTCGACGACCCGGACTCGCACCTCAAGCTGTCCAAGGGCACGCACACCATCGAGGGCGAGCAGGCGCTGGCGTTCGTGCGCACCCGGCATGCCGTCGGCTTCGGCGGGGACCTGAGCCGGATCGGGCTGCAACAGCAGTTCCTGAGCGCGTTGATGCGCAAGCTGAAGTCCAACGACACCCTCACCAGCCCGTCGAAGATGCTCGACCTGGCCGAGGCGGGCACCAAGGCGCTGACCGTCGACTCGCAGCTGGACAGCATCGGCAAGCTGAAGGACCTGGGTCTGGAGCTGGGCAAGCTCAACACCAAGAACCTGACGTTCACCACCATACCGGTCATCGACAACCCGGCCGAGAAGGTCAAGGCAACGGTCGTACTGAACGAGTCGACGGCCCCGCAGGTCTTCGAGATGATCAAGAACGATGTCTCCTTCACCGCCGTCAAGGAGCAGAAGAAAAAGGAGGCGGCCGCGGTCGCCGCCCGGCTGAAGGGCAGCAAGGCCCCGGCCTCCGAGGTGCGGGTGCGGATCCTCAACGGCGGTGCCGTCGCCGGCAGCGCGCAGGAGACGCTGAGCTGGCTGCAGAACGAGGAGGGCGTGACCAAGTCGGAGAACGCCGGCAACGCGCCCGCCCCGCTGGCGAAGACCACCCTCGAGTACGCCCCCGATCAGGCGGCCCAGGCGCGCCGCCTCGCCGGCATCATGGGCCTGCCGGGGGCCGCGATGAAGCCGGGCGAGAGCGTGACCAACTCCCAGGGGGTGCCCGCCATGACGCTGACCCTCGGCAAGGACTTCGAGGGGGCGGGGGTCTCCCTCACCGCGCCCTCAAAGGCACCGGAGGGGGTACAGAAGTCCACCGCCGACAAGGTGGAGTGCGCCAAGTGACGCGAATTTCCTTCGCGTTCGCCGAACTTCCTTCAAACAAATGGGCGGGATTGCCCAGTTGTGAGAGCGTGGAATTTGTCACCCACGTCGCTTGACGCCGAAGTGTGCGGATAGTGTGTGCGATCCAGTGCTCTCACCCATGAGGTCCGTCCTGGGGGCGTGCACTGCTTGACCAGCACCGTGCGCCTTCCGGGGGAGGGCGCCGCGTGGCCCGACGGAGGAATCAGGCAACCGTGGACGCGCAAGGCCGTGGGCGGGCGGACGACATCGATCCCGCAGACCAGTGGGTACTCAACCCGGACACCGGCGAATACGAACTGCGACTGGCCCCTTCCGCAGCGCAGTCGTCCGTTCCCGGGCAGCGCGGTTCCGGTAGCCGTGGCACGACCGGAACAGGCGGTGCGGCACGTGCCCGCAAGACCGCCCCCGCCCGTCGTTCGGGGGCGGCCGCACCCGGCGGCGAGGCTCCCTCCCCGCGCAGACGCACCGGTGTCCCGGCCGAGGCGGCCGCGGGACGGCGCGGGCGCCGTCCGGTGCAGAAGAAGGCGAAGGGCAAGAAGGTCCTGGTGTGGACCGGCGCCTCGCTGGCCTTCGTGCTGGTCGGCGCGAGCGGTGCCGCGTACCTCTACTACGAGCACCTCAACAGCAACATCACGTCCGTCTCCGACGACGGCGCCGGCACCGGCGGGTTCAGCAAGGACCGCGCGATCAACATCCTGCTGGTCGGCACCGACAAGCGCACCGGCAAGGGCAACGAGGGCTACGGCGACAGCGGCAGCTCCGGGCACGCGGACACCACGCTGGTGCTGCACGTCTCCAAGGACCGTACGAACGCGACGGTGCTGAGCATCCCGCGCGACCTGATCACCGACATCCCGGACTGTCCGACGACACAGGAGGACGGCTCGGAGAAGGTCATCCCGGGCAAGCAGCGCACCCGCTTCAACAACAGCCTCGGGCAGGAGGACCGGACGCCGAGCTGCACCATGCGCACGATCACCGAGCTCACCGGGCTGAAGATGGACCACTTCATGGTGGCCGACTTCAACGCGGTCAAGACGCTGACCAGCGCGGTGGGCGGGGTCGACGTCTGTCTGGCCAAGGACATCAAGGACCCCGACTCCAAGCTCGACCTGCCCAAGGGCGAGCACACCATCGAGGGCGAGGAGGCTCTGGCCTTCGTCCGCACACGGCACTCCGTGGGCTTCGGCGGTGACCTCAGCCGGATCGAGCTGCAACAGCAGTTCCTGGGCTCGATGATGCGCAAGCTGAAGTCCAACGACACCCTCACCAGCCCGTCGAAGATGATCAAGCTGGCGGAGGCGGGCACCAAGGCGCTGACCGTCGACTCCCAGATCAGCACGATCAAGAAGCTGGCCGATCTCGGGGCCGAGCTGGGCAAGTTCGACACCAAGAACCTCACGTTCGCCACCGTGCCCGTCGTCGACAACCCGGCGGAGAAGGTCAAGGCCACGGTGGTCCTGAAGGAGCCGCAGGCCCAGCAGCTGTTCGCGATGGTCCGGGAGGACGTGTCGCTGAGCGACGTGAAGCAGCAGAAGAAGAAGGAGAAGGCCGCCGAGGCCGCCCGGCTGAAGGGCACCAAGGCGCCGGCCTCCGAGGTCCGGGTGCGGATCCTCAACGGCGGTGCCGTCACCGGCAGCGCCCAGGAGACCCTCAGCTGGCTGCAGGTCCAGGAGGGTGTGACCAAGTCCGAGAACGCGGGCAACGCCGAGCAGCCGCTGGCGAAGACCACGCTGGAGTACGCGCCCGATCAGGCGGCCCAGGCGCGCCGGCTCGCCGGCATCATGGGCCTGTCGGGGGCCGCGATGAAGCCGGGCGAGAGCGTGACCAACTCCCAGGGGGTGCCCGCTATGACGCTGACCCTCGGCAAGGACTTCGAGCGGGCGGGGGTGCCCCTCACCACTCCGGAGAAGGTGCCGGACGACGTGCAGAAGGCCACGGCCGACAAGGTCGAGTGCGCGAAGTGACCTGACCGTCCCTTCCTGCGTCTAACAGGCGGACGGAGCATGCCCGGACGAATCGGCCGGGCGTACATCCGACCGGGTGTGTCAGTGGTCCAACCAGAAGCGGGGACGACCGTGCTCCGGTGGAGCAGCGGGGGAACCCGTGGTCCGGACGGACACGGGTCGCCCGCGATCCGAACACGACGCGGGGCGGACCCGTGGGTCGGCCGTAGGGGTGGGGAGGCAGGGGTATGGCGCAGAGTGACGTGCGCGGAGGCGGCACACGGCACGATTCGGGCGGCCTGGCCCAGGACGAGCGTCCGGGGACGGCGGCGCCCGCCACGGGCGGGGGCGAGGGGGGCAGAGGCGGCCACGGGCGGCGGCGCGGCCGGCGGCGCGGCGGCAGCCGCCGGATATTGCGCTGGTCCGCGATCGTGCTGTCGCTGCTGATACTCGGGACGGCCGGCGCCGGATACCTCTACTACCGCCATCTCAACGGCAACATCGACAAGGGCAAACGCAACAGCGGCGAGTCCGACGTCAAGAAGACCGGGCCCAACGCGGCGGGCCAGACCCCGCTCAACATCCTGCTGATCGGTTCCGACAGCCGGAACTCCGCGGAGAACGTCAAGCTCGGCGGCAGCAGGGACAACGTCGGCAGCAAACCCCTGGCGGATGTGCAGATGCTCCTGCACGTCTCGGCGGACCGCGAGAGCGCGTCCGTGGTGAGCATCCCGCGGGACACCCGGGTGGACATCCCGAAGTGCGTCGACCCCGACACCGGGGAGACCTACCCGGCCAAGAACACGATCATCAACGAGACGCTCCAGCGCGGCGGTCCCGGCTGCACCCTCGCCACCTGGCAGAACCTGACCGGCGTGTACATCGACCACTGGATGATGGTCGACTTCGCCGGAGTGGTGGACATGGCGGACGCCGTCGGCGGCGTCCCGGTCTGCGTCAACCAGAACGTGTGGGACCGGCCGCTGTCCGGCCAGCGCGGCGGCTCCGGACTGAAGCTGAAGGCCGGCACGCACAAGGTGCAGGGCAAGCAGGCGCTGCAGTGGCTGCGCACCCGCCATGCCTGGGGCAGTGACCCGCTGCGCGCCAAGGCGCAGCACATGTACATGAACGCGATGATCCGGACGCTGAAGCAGCAGAACGTCTTCACCGACACCGGCCGCCTGATGGGCCTGGCCGAGTCGGGCACGAAGGCGCTGAAGGTGTCCGAGGAGATCGGCACCGTCAAGGAGCTGTACGACGTGGGCATGCAGCTCAAGTCGGTCCCGACGAACCGCATCACGATGACGACGATGCCGTGGATCGAGGACCCACTGGACCGCAACCACCTCGTGCCCAAGCCCGAGGACGCCGACAAGATGTGGGCGATGCTCCGCGACGACGTCTCCTTCGACAAGTCCGGGAAAGCGCGGGCGGCCACGTCCTCGGGGCCGTCCCCGGCGTCGGTGAAGGCCACGGGGCCCGCCGCCGCGCCGGCCGCGGGGCTGTCGGTCTCCGTCGTCAACGGGACGGCGAGCGAGGAGCTGGCCGCCGTTCCCCGGCGGGCCGCCGCGATCGTGGCGGCGCTGCAGCAGGAGGGCTTCACCCGGGCCGTCGCCTCGGGCCGGCAGGATCCGCACGCCCGGACCCAGGTGACGTACCCGAAGAGCACGGGGGAGCAGGGCCGGGCCAACGCGCTGTCGGTGGCGAAGGCGGTCGGCATCCCGGCCGGCCAGGTACGGGCCACGGATGACGTCACCACCACGCTGACCATCGGCAGCGACTGGCGGGAGGGCACGGCCTACCCGAAGCAGAAGGCTCCCCAGGCGGGCGATCTGCCCGACTCCGCGGACGCGCTGACCGCGGACAAGAAGGAGTGCATGGACGTGTACAAGCCCTATCAGTGGTGAACACGTCCGCGGCATGAGAAAGCGGGGCCCGCCGCCGGGAGGACGGCGGGCCCCGCCGCTCTCACCGATTCGTGGAACGCTCAGCGGCGCAGGGCCTCCGCCGGCTGGATGCGGCTGGCACGCCAGGCCGGGTAGAGACCCGCGAGCACGCCGGTGGCCAGACCGGCCAGCGGGGCGGTCACGACCGTCGCCGGGTGGATGACGGGCGTCCACTCACGGTGGACGGCCATGGCGACGACGGTGACCGTGCCGAGGCTCGTGCCGACCAGACCGCCGAGGGCGCCGAGCGCGCCCGACTCGGCCAGGAACTGGACCGTGATGTGCCGGCCCCGGGCGCCGAGCGCGCGGCGCAGGCCGATCTCCCCGGTGCGTTCCAGCACGGCGACGAGCGTGGTGTTGGCGATGCCGACCGCTCCGATGACCAGGCAGATCCCGGCCAGCAGCATGAAGAGCTGGTTCAGGTCGGACGTGACGCTGCCGCGCAGGGTCTTCGGCTCGGGCGGCGGTACGACCTTGAAGTGCTCGGGGTGGGCCGGGTCGAGGGCGAGTGCCGCCTCGGAGGCGATCTGCCGGGCGGCGCCGAGCTCCGTGGAGATGAGCATCCTGGCCCGCTCGCCGCTCTGCGGTCCGCCCCAGATCTCCTCGGCGGTGGTGCGCGGCACCACGACCGAGAGCAGCAGGTCGGCCTTGCGCTCCACGTCCTCGACGATGCCGATGACGGTGAAGGCCCGGTCGCCGACGAACACCGCCGGGGCGGTCTCCAGGGTGGAGATGCCCAGCCGGGACGCGAGCCCCGAGCCGATCAGGGCGACGTTCTCCCCGTGCCGGTCGTGGTAGGTGTCGAAGGTCCGGCCCTGTGCCAGCCTCGGCTCGGCCGCCGCGAGGACTCCGGGCGAGGCGGCGACGACCTGCGCCTCCTCCCCCGTCGCGCCGGCGGTCGGGGGCGCGGCGCCGACGGTGGTGCCCGGCTCCAGCTGTACGGGCCAGTACACCCCGGCCTCGCGGACGCCGCCCAGCGCCTCGATGCGGCGGTCGGCGTCCGCCGGGAAGGCGTTGGCGAGGAACTCGGGCTGGTCACCGCCGGTGTCCTCGACGGTCACCTCGGTGGCGGTCAGTTCGTTGAAGCGGGAGTCGATCTGCGAGGACGTGGTCGCGGTCAGTCCGAGGACCGCGACGAACGTGCCGACGCCGAGCACCGTGCCGAGCGCCGTCAGCGCGGACCGGGCGGGCCGCTGGAGGATGCCGGCGACGGACTCCGCCAGCAGGTCCTGGGGGCTGAACCGGGAGCGCTCGCCCGCGGGTGAGCGCCGCGCGGCCTTGCCGAGGCCCGGCACCCGGAGGTTTCTGAGGCCCGGCATCAGACACTCACCTGCTCCGTCAGCACCCCGTCCCGGATGGCGACGGTCCGCCTGCCGCGGGCCGCGACGTCCGGGGCGTGCGTGATCACGACGAGGGTGATGCCGTCCGCGTGCAGTTCGTCGAGGAGGGCGAGGACCGACTCGGCCGTCTGCGTGTCGAGGTTGCCGGTCGGTTCGTCGCACAGCAGCAGGGACGGCCGGGCGACCAGGGCCCGGGCGATGGCGACGCGCTGGCGCTCACCGCCGGACAGCCGGGTGGGCAGCGCCTCGGTGCGGTGGCCGAGGCCCACCCGGCGCAGGGCCTCGCGGGCGCGTTCCCCGCGGCCGCGGCGGGCGCCGCCGTTGTAGACCATGGCCAGCTCGACGTTCTCCAGCGCGGAGCGGTGCGGCAGCAGATGGAAACTCTGGAACACGAACCCGATGCGCCGCCCGCGCAGTCCGGTGCGCTCGGCGTCGGCGAGGGGGCCGGTGTCGATGCCGTCGAGGAGGTAGCGGCCCTCGGTGGGCGCGTCGAGCAGCCCGGCGATGTTGAGGAACGTCGACTTGCCCGATCCGGACGGGCCCACGACCGTGACGTAGTCGCCCTGCCGCACCGTCAGGTCGCAGGGTTTGAGGGCCGGTACGGGCGGTGGCCCGGGATAGGTCAGCCCCACCCCGCGGAACTCGATGACCGGCGGCGTGCCGGCCGCGCTCACCTGGCGGTCCCGTCGCCCGCGGCGGGCCGGACACCCACGACGACCTTGTCGCCGGCCGCGAGCCGGGCGCCGCCCACCGGGGTCACCGCGGTGTAGCCGTCGCCGGAGGTGCCGGGCCGTACCTCCACGCGCCGCCGCTCGCCCGTGGCGTCCAGCACGGTGACGGTGGTGCGCGCGTCGGCGCCTGCGGACAGTGCGGAGACCGGGACGACGAGCACCTTGCCGTCGGAGGAGCCGGCCTCGACGGTGAGCCGTACGTCCTGGCCGGCCAGGCGGGCCGGGAGGGCCGAGTCGGGCTTGACGGTGATCGCGTAGCCCTGCCCCGCGGGTGCCGCGGCGGCCGCGGTGTCGTCGGCGTCCGCCTCGGGGACGGTGGGTGTGTCGGCGACCGTGCCGACGGTGCCGGTGAGTTCCTGGCCGTAGACCTCGGAGAGCACCTTGACCTTCTGGCCGGGGCGGACGAGGTCCTTCTCCTGGGCGCCGAGGAAGCCGGTGACGACGAGCCGGCCGGCGGAGACGGTGGCGAGTTTCTCGCCCGCGACCGTGCCGACCTTGGCCGTCATGCTGTCGACCCGGGCCGGGAAGCCGGAGAGGAAGACGACCTCGGAGGCGGGCACCATCGGGCCCGACACGGCTTCGGCCTCGGCCAGTGCGGCCTTCGCCTCGGTGAGGTCCTCGCGGGCGTAGCGGATCTCGTCGGCGTCGGCCTTGTCGCCGAGCAGTCCGTCGAGGACGCGCTGGGCGCTCTTCACCTCGTCGCGGGCGCTTTCCAGCGGGTCGGCGCCGTCCTTGCCGCCGCCCGCCGTGACGGGTTCGTAGCCGATGGCGGCGTACAGCGCGGCGACGGCCTGCTTGGTGCCGGGGCCGTAGGTGCCGGGGGTGTCGGCGCCGGTGCCGTGGCCGCGATCGCGCAGGGCCTTCTGCAGTTGCCGGACGTCGTCGCCCCGGGAGCCGGGCTTGAGGTCGCGGTACACGGGGAGTTCGCCGCGCAGGGCGAAGACCGGGCGGCCGGAGACCTCGACGAGGACGCGGCCGCCGCGGAAGGTCTGGCCGGAGCGCACCATGACCTTGGTGACGACGGGCCGGGCGACGTCCTCGGCGGCGGTGCCGGCGGGGGCGATGTCCACCGTCTGGGAGGCGGAGACCGTGCCCCGGGTGACGACGGTATCGGCGAGGACGCGGTGCTCGACGGGTGCGGTGAGGACGTCGGGGGCGGGCGGCCGGGCCTCGGCCGCGGCCTGCGCGGGCGACTTCACGTAGGCCGACGTCCACAGTGCGGCACCGACGAGCACGACCGATCCCACGGCCAGCGCGGTCAGCGACCACCTGCGCCGGGTCAGGCCGGAGCTCTCCCCCTGCTTGGACAACTGACACTCCCCCAACAGCGAACGACATGGGCCGGGTTGATGCCTTCACACGGCCCGACCAGCACCTTCACATCGTCATGGTCACGCGAGATGACCATTTTCGCTCGACAGAAGTCAAGTTACTTATTTCAAAAGTCACCTGCCGACCGAATATTTACGGCCGTGATGATCATTTTCAGGCCACAAGCGACACCTGCCTTTCACCTAGGTGCACAACTCATGCAAAGATCCTGCGCCGTTGGGCACACAACCCTCACAGGAAACGGGGAGAAACTGATGAGAGGTCGTTCCTGCTTCGCCGCGGCCGCGCTCGCACTCGGCACGCTCGCGCTGAGCACGGCCCCGGCCCAGGCCGGCTACAACGACGGCCGCTGCGACAGCGGCGAGCTGTGCATGTACTACCACTCGACCCAGTACGGCGCGTCGTCCTCCGTCGACTACTACGACGAGGAGCCGAGCCACCACGACGACGTGTTCCGCTCCAGCGGCGCCGGCAAGGGTCAGGTCGTGGGCAACAACGCGTCGTCCGCGAAGTGCGAGGGCACCCGCTACAACTACGCGATCTTCTTCAACTCCAACTTCAACGGGCAGCGGCACAACCACACCTGCGACGGTGTGCGCCGCAACACGCCGGGCTGGCTGCAGAACAACAACGCCTCCAGCTACGAGCCCTTCTAGGACGCGGACGATCCCATGCCGCGCAGTACCACCGCACGACGGCTCGGGGCGGCGCTGGTGTGCGCCGCCCTCGGGCTGACCGCCTGCTCCTCGGGCTCCGGGGACGACGGCACGCCGGGCTCCCGCTCCAGCGCGGCCCCGCCGGTCGACTTCAAGAACCCTCCGGAGGTCAGCGCCACGCCGAGCATGGCCGCCTCGGTCAACCTCGAACTGCCGCTGGAGGCGTACGCCTGGACCGACGCCGAGTTGCGCACCAGACGGCAGGGCGAGGACCTGCTCGCCGCCGCGTGCATGCGCAACTACGGCTTCGCCCTGGAACCCCGGCCGCCGTACCGGGGCGACAAGGCCCTGCGTGACGCCAACCGGTACGGGGCGTCCGACCCGGACAAGGCCTCCCGCTTCGGCTACCACCTGGACCCCGGCGCGCGCGGGCCCAAGCCGCCGAAGGAGAACTACTCCAGCGCCGAGTCGCTCGTGCTGTTCGGTCCGCGGGAGGGGCAGTCCGCCCGGGCGAAGCAGAACGGCAAGGCCGTCCCCAAGGGAGGTTGCTGGGGCAGATCCCTGCGCGACCTCGCGTCCAAGGGGCCCGAGGTCCACCCGGACCAGGAGGAGTTCGCCGACCAGCTCGCCGGCTTCACCTACCAGGAGTCCCAGAAGGACTCCCGGGTGAAGAAGGCGTTCACCGCCTGGTCCGCCTGTATGAAGGAGCGGGGCTACTCCTACTCCTCCCCCATGGCCGCCGTGGAGGACAAGCGGTTCACCAGGTCGGCCACCGCCTCGGCCGAGGAGATCCGCGTCGCCGAGGCCGATGTCGCCTGCAAACGCGAGAACAACGTGATCGGCGTCTGGTACGCCGTCGAGGTCGCGTACCAGGAGCGGGCCATCGAGAAGAACGAGCAGTTGCTGAACACGCTCAAGGAACGCAAGAGCTCCATCCTGAAGGCCGCGGCCGCCGCCGGCGCCCGCTGACCCGACGGTACCCCGCGAGTCCTGCGGCTCCGGCGGCCGCAGCGGCCCGGGCCGCTGACCACCGCAGACCGGCGCCCGCGCACACCAGGGGCCCCCTCCCCGGACGGGAAGGGGGCCCCTGGTCACATCAGGTCAGGTCAGCTCGCGGCGGCGTCCGCGCGCACCGCGGGGCGCCGGGAGGCGATGACCTTCTTCGCCAGCGCCCGCGGGCTGGTCAGGAAGCCCCAGCCCCACGACATGTGCATCGTGGCCAGCGCCACGGGGATCTGCAGCCGCGCCTTCAGCGGCAGCCCCTTGCCCGCCGGCACCGAGCCGAGCAGGATCGCCGCGAGGTAGCCGCCGGGCACCACGAAGCCCCAGGGCGTCAGCAGCGCGCCCACCACGGCACCTGCCGCGATCGCGCACACGGCGGTCGGCGGGGCGAGGTAGCGCAGGTTGATGGAGCCCTCGTGGTAGCGGGCGACCACATGCCGCCAGCGGCCGTAGTCCTTGTACTGCTTGGCGAGCGCCCTCACGCTCGGCCGCGGCCGGTACGACACCTTCAGCTCGGGTGAGAACCAGATCAGCCCGCCGGCCTCACGGATGCGGAAGTTCAGCTCCCAGTCCTGGGCGCGGATGAACTCCACGTTGTAGCCGCCCTGCTGCTCCAGCGCCTCGCGCCGGAACACCCCCAGATAGACGGTCTCGGCCGGGCCCGCCTGACCGCCGGTGTGGAACGCGGCGTTGCCGACCCCGATCTTCGAGGTCATCGCGGCGGCGACCGCGTGCTCCCAGTCGTTCTCGCCCTCGGCGTGCATGAGGCCGCCGACGTTCTGCGCGCCGGTCTCCTCCAGGAGCCGTACGGCGGTGGCGATGTAGTTCGGCGAGAGCATGCCGTGCCCGTCGACGCGGACGACGATCGGATGCCGGGAGGCGTTGATCGCCGCGTTCAGCGCCGCGGGCGTACGGCCGGTGGGGTTCGGGACGGTGTGAACACGCGCGTCTTCTGCCACGAGCTCGGCGGCGATCTCGTCCGTGCGGTCCGTGGACGGACCGAGGGCGATCACGACCTCCATCTCGCCGGCGTACTCCTGCGCGAGGATCGCTTGGACTGCTCCCCGCAGATGCCGCTCCTCGTTGAGGACGGGCATGATCACGGAAACGGCGGGGAGCCGCACGTCGGGATTGGCGTTCATAGGGGGCTCACGTTACCGCGAACGAGGGACACCGGTGCGCGCCGCCGGGGCGGTACCGCAGGCCGCAGATCGTATCGGCCTACGGTTTCACAGATCCCACGTACGGCCGTCGTCCGGAGGTGTCCCCATGCCCACGCCGCCGCGGTCCCCTCGGTCCACCGCCGCCCCCCGGCACCGCCCGCAGCCCCCCTCCCCCCGCCGCGCTCAGCGCAGGCCCGCACCGCCCGCGCGCAAGCCGCGCTGGGGCCTGCGGGCGATCACCACGCTGTCCGTGGTGGTCCTCGCCTCCGCCGGCATCGGGCATGCGGTGATGACCAGCCTGGACGCGGACATCGCCCGGGTCGACCCCTTCAAGGACATGAAGAACCGCCCGCAGGCGGGCCACGGCATGAACGTCCTGCTGGTCGGCACCGACGGCCGCGACAAGATCAGCGAGGAGGAGCGCCGCAAGTACCGGCTGGGCGGCGCCCCCTGCCACTGCACCGACACGATCATGATCGTGCACATCTCCGAGGACCGGGACCGGGCCAGCGTGGTGAGCCTGCCGCGCGATTCGTACGCGGTGACTCCGTCGCACGTCGACCGGGTGTCGGGCAAGCGGCACCAGGGGCACCCCGTCAAGCTGAACGCGGCGTACGCCGAGGGCGGGCCACAGCTGACCGTGCGCACCGTCGAGAACATGACGAAAGTGAAGATCGACCACTACCTGGAGGTCGACTTCACCAGCTTCATGAAGACGGTGGACGTGGTCGGGGGCGTGCAGATCTGCACTGCCGACCCCCTCAAGGACAACTACACCGGCCTCGACCTCCCGGCCGGGCGGCACACGCTCGGAGGCGGGCAGGCGCTGCAGTTCGTCCGCGCCCGCCACGTCGACGGGGCCTCCGACCTGGGCCGTATGAAGCGGCAGCAGCGCTTCATGGCGGCGCTCGTGGAACGGCTCACCTCGTCCGGGGTCCTCCTCAACCCCATGAAGTTCCGGGACGTGACGCGGGCGGTGCTCGGCTCGGTACGGGCCGACAAGGGCTTCGGCACGGACCAGATGCTGGACCTGGGCCGCGCCATGCGGAACTTCTCGCCCTCCTCCTCCGAGTTCACGACCGTCCCGATCGGGCGGATGGCGTACGCCGTGAAGGGCGTCGGCTCCACGCTGAAGTGGGACCCCGTGAAGGCGGAGCGCCTGTTCCACGCCCTGCGCCAGGACCAGCCGCTGTCGGCGCACCGGCCGGGCGGCGCGGCCCGGATCGTCCCGGTCGCCCCGCAGCAGATCCGCGTCCAGGTGGAGAACGGCACCCGCACGCCCGGCCTCGGCCGCCGCGTGGACGCGGCCCTGGCGTCGACGGGCTTCCGCACGACCAAGGCGCCGGTGAACGCCGCCGCCCGTGACGTCAAGCGCACGATCGTCGCTCACGACCCCCGCTGGGACCGCTCCGCCAAGTCCCTCGCGGCGGCCCTGCCGGGCAGCGAACTCCGGGCGGTCCAGGGCCTGGGCCCGACGCTGAAGGTGATCGCGGGCCCGGACTTCGAACGCGTCCGCAAGGTGCGGGCCGAGGACCCCGGTCAGGGCGAGTTCGGGGTGGTGCGGGGGGACGAGGCGGCGTGCACGTAGGAGTCCGGGCGGCCCGGGTCAGTCCTCGAACCCCTCGGCCGCCCGCTTCTCCCGCAGGTCCATGATCGCCCGGCGGCGGGCCAGGCGGTGGGTGCGGCGGATCTGGGCCTCCTGGTAGCGGCGCTTGTCGCGTTCGCTCTCCGGGAGGACCGGGGGGACCCGGCGGGGCTTGCCGTCGGCGTCGACCGCGGCGAAGACGAGGTAGGCGGAGCCGACCTGCGTGGGCGGGGCGGACTCGTTCCAGCGTTCGGCCAGGACCCGGACGCCGACCTCCATGGACGTCCGGCCGGTCCAGTTCACCTGGGCCTTGACGTGCACCAGGTCACCGACGCGGACCGGCTCCAGGAACGCCATCTCGTCCATGGACGCGGTGACCGCCGGTCCGCCGGAATGCCGCCCGGCCACGGCCCCCGCCGCGTCGTCGACCAGCTTCATGATCACCCCGCCGTGCACGGTCCCCAGAAGGTTCGTGTCGTTGTGGGTCATGATGTGGCTGAGGGTGGTGCGGGACGCCGAAGTCGGCTTGCCCGGGATATCCGGACCGCCGGAATCCGCAGCTGGGGCCTGGTCTGTCATGGCCCCTACCTTATGCCGAGGGCGCATGAGGGGGTTTTGTGTCAGCTTCGCCACAGCCGTGCTCTGATTTTCCGACGACTCTTGTATGGCGCACTACCCGGACCTGCACACTGGGGCGCATGAATGATTGGCCCGAGGGATTCTCCGCCGACAACCGCGGCAACCGCTACGGACGCGGCAGCTCGAGCTCACAGCCCGAGAGCGCCCGTGTCATGCGGCAGGTCCGCCGCGGTCCGGCGGCATCGCCCGGGCAGGCGGGATACGGCGGCGCCCCGCCGTACAGCGGCGGAGTGCCGCAGCAGCCGTCCTACGTCGACGGTGGTGGCCGCGGCCCCGGCGACAGTTACGACAGCGGCTACAACACCGGCCAGGTCTACGGCTCCCCCGGCGGCGGAGGCCCCGGCGGTCCGGGGGACGGCTTCTACGAGCCGCGCCCCGCGCCGAACTGGCGCCGCCGCATCAAGGTGACCGCCATCACCGTGGTGACGCTGTTGGTCGTGACGAGCGTCGGCACGTACTTCTGGGCCGACTCCAAGCTCAACCGCGACGTCGACCTGTCGAAGGTCATCGACCGTCCGGAGGCGGGCGAGGGCACGAACTACCTGATCGTCGGCTCCGACAGCCGCAAGGGCATGTCGGCCGAGGAGAAGAAGAAGCTGCACACCGGGTCCGCCGAGGGCAAGCGCACGGACTCGATGATGATCCTGCACACCGGCGGCGGCGCCCCGACACTGATCTCGCTGCCGCGTGACTCGAACGTCACGATCCCGTCCTTCAAGGGCTCCGACTCCGGCAAGCTCTACCCGGCCACGGGCCGCCAGACGAAGCTGAACGCGGCCTACGCCGAGGACGGCCCGGAGCTGCTGGTGCGCACCGTGGAGGCCAACACGGGCCTGCACATCGACCACTACGTGGAGATCGGCTTCGCCGGCTTCGCGAACATCGTGGACGCGGTCGGCGGCGTCGAGATGAACATCCCGCAGGACATCAAGGACACCAAGTCCGGCGCGGACCTGAAGAAGGGCACGCAGACCCTCAACGGCGAGCAGGCCCTCGCCTTCGTCCGTACCCGCTACGCCCTCAGGGGCTCCGACCTGGACCGCACGAAGAACCAGCAGAAGTTCCTGTCGGCCCTGGCCAACCAGGTCGCCACTCCGGGCACGGTCCTCAACCCCTTCAAGCTGTACCCGACCATGAGCGCCGGCCTGGACACCCTCGTGGTCGACAAGGACATGAGCCTGTTCGACCTGGCATCCATGTTCTGGGCGATGAAGGGCGTCAGCGGCGGCGAGGGCAAGTCGATGAACATGCCGATCGCGGGCAACAGCCCCAACGGCAACCTCCAGTGGAACACCGCGAAGGTGAAGACCCTGGTGAACGAGCTGAAGAACGACGACCCGGTCACCGTCTCGGGCAACTGAGCGGGCAGGCAGCGCGAAGGGGGCACCCGGGCGGGTGCCCCCTTCGTCATGAGGCGGTGCTCACATCGAGGCGGCCGACATCGAGCGGCACATCTCGGCGCAGCGGCGGCAGGCCTCGGCACAGCGCATCATCTGCGCGTCCTCCGGCATGGACATACACGCCTCGGCGCACATGTCACAGGCCCGGGCGCACATCGCGCACATCTCGGCCATGAGGGGCGAGCGGCGCATCATCATGTCGGCGCACATGCGCGTCATCTCGGCGCAGTCCATGACCGCGCGCATGATCTGCATCTGGGCGGGGCCGCCCATCTGCAGGCACGAGCTCATGGTCTCCTCGCACACGCTGTGGCAGGTCATGCAGGCCTGGACGCAGTCCTGCATCTCCTTGCTCAGCGGGGTGGTGGTGGCGGGCTGCTGGGTCATGACGTCCTCCCGGGGAGCGGCGGGAGCCGCGGATCGGCGCCCGCTCCTCTCGTCCTACGCCTTCGGCCCCATGAGCACCACAGGGCTGACCCGCCCGTGTGCGGTCCTCTCCGTTTGTGAGGCACGACTCGCCGGGCTCTGCGTGAAACCCCCGGCAGCGGCAAGGAGGGGTTGCAGGCGCCCGGGGGGCCGGTGTCGCACCGGCTGGGGCGGCGAGCAACCCGTGCAGGGGGGAGACCCACACATGACACAGCAGACCTATGACGAACGGCGGGCCGCGGAGCCGAGAGGGCCCGAGGCCCAGAAGCAGCGGCTGCGCAGGCGGCTGGAGCGGCTGATCGGCATCGCCGCGACCGAGGGCAACGAGCTCGTGCCGCTGCGCAACGGCGACGAGATCTTCCCCGCGATGCTGGCCGCCATCCGTGCCGCGGAGCACACCGTCGACATGATGACGTTCGTGTACTGGCGCGGCGAGATCGCCCACGAGTTCGCCGCCGCCCTGGCCGAGCGGGCCCGTGCGGGTGTCCGGGTGCGGCTGCTGCTGGACGGCTTCGGGGCCAAGGAGATAGAGCGGGGCCTGCTGGACGCCATGGACGAGGCCGGCGTCCAGGTGGCCTGGTTCCGCAGGCCCACACGCCTGTCGCCGATGCGGCAGAACCACCGCTGCCACCGCAAGGTGCTGGTCACCGACGAGCACACGGCCTTCACGGGAGGCGTGGGCATCGCGCAGGAGTGGTGCGGCGCCGCCCGGAACCCGGACGAGTGGCGCGACACCCATGTACAGGTCCGCGGCCCCGCCGTGGACGGCATCGCCGCGGCGTTCGCCCAGAACTGGGCCGAGTGTCACGACGACCTGTACGACGACCACGACCGTTTCTCCGCCCAGGAGCAGCCGGGCCGGGCCACGGTCCAGGTCGTGCGGGGTTCGGCCGCCTTCGGCTGGCAGGACATGCAGACGGTCCTGCGGGTCCTGATCACCTCGGCGCAGGAGCGCCTGCGGCTGGCCACGGCCTACTTCGCCCCCGACAGCTACTTCATCGACCTACTGGCCGCGGCGGCGCGCCGCGGGGTCCTGGTCGAGATCCTGCTGCCCGGCCCGTACACCGACCAGCGGGCGTGCCTGCTGGCCGGGCGGCAGCACTACCAGTCGCTCGTCGACGCCGGCGTGGACGTGCGGGAGTACCAGCCGACCATGCTCCACACCAAGATCATCACGGTGGACGGGGTCTGCTCCCTCATCGGCTCCACCAACTTCAACCGCCGCTCCATGGAGCACGACGAGGAGGTCGTCCTGGCCGTCCTGGACGAGGACTTCACCGCGGAGCTCGACGCCGACTTCGACGTCGACCGCGAGCGGAGCGAGCCGATCGACCCCTCCCGCTGGAAGCGGCGGCCCCTCCCCCTGCGCCTCGCCGAGGCAGCGGTGACCCCGATCCGGCGCTTCCTGTGAGACACGTCGGCCCCCGGCACGAGCCGGAGGCCGAGGTGTGTCCGCGAGGCAGGGCTACGGCAGGTTGCGCGCCATGACGATGCGCTGGACCTGGTTCGTGCCTTCGTAGATCTGGGTGATCTTGGCGTCGCGCATCATGCGCTCCACCGGGTAGTCGCGCGTGTAGCCGTACCCGCCGAGAAGCTGGACCGCGTCCGTCGTGACCTCCATCGCCACGTCCGAGGCGAAGCACTTGGCGGCGGCGCCGAGGTAGGTGAGGTCGGCGTCGACGCGCTGGGAGGCGGCGGCGGCCTGGTAGGTCAGGGCGCGGGCGGCCGAGATCTTCATGGACATGTCGGCGAGCATGAACTGGATGCCCTGGAAGTCGGCGATCGCCTTGCCGAACTGCTTGCGCTCCTGGACGTAGCCCTTGGCGTAGTCGAGGGCACCCTGGGCGATGCCGAGGGCCTGGGCGGCGATGGTGATGCGGGTGTGGTCGAGGGTCTTCATCGCCGTGGCGAAGCCGGTGCCCTCCTCGCCGATCATGCGGTCGGCGGGGATGCGGACGTTGTCGAGGTAGACCTCGCGGGTCGGGGAGCCCTTGATGCCGAGCTTCTTCTCGGGGGCGCCGAAGGAGACGCCCTCGTCCGACTTCTCGACGACGAACGCGGAGATGCCCTTGGAGCGCTTGGCCGGGTCGGTGACGGCCATCACCGTGTAGTACTCGGACTCGCCGGCGTTGGTGATCCAGCGCTTCACGCCGTTGAGGACGTAGTGGTCGCCGTCGCGGACGGCCTTGGTCTTCATGCCGGCGGCGTCGGAGCCGGCGTCCGGCTCGGAGAGGCAGTACGAGAACATGCCGTCGCCCTTGGCGAGCGGGGTCATGTACCGCTTCTTCAGGTCCTCGGAGCCGGAGAGGATCACCGGGAGCGAGCCCAGCTTGTTCACCGCGGGGATGAGGGAGGACGAGGCGCAGACGCGCGCGACCTCCTCGATCACTATGACGGTCGCCAGCGCGTCCGCGCCCGACCCGCCGTACTCCTCGGGTACGTGCACGGCGTGGAGGTCGTTGCCGACCAGCGCCTCGAGCGCCTCCTGCGGGAAGCGGGCCTCCTCGTCCACCGCGGCGGCGTGCGGCGCGATCTTCGCCTCGGCCAGGGAGCGGACGGCGTCACGGAGCATGTCGTGCTCCTCGGACGGGCGGTACAGGTCGAAGTCAGCCGATCCGGCCAAGGTCTCTCACGCTCCAAAACGCTGCGATGCTGACGCTAACTACCGTTAAGTAATCAAAAGTTTATGGGGTCGCCCACGGGAGTGATACGTGAGCTAGGCGACAGCGAAGAAGTTGCCCAGTGAAGCGCGCCGCCACGCCCCGGCTATGCTCGGGCGCGCACCACATGCCGTAGACCTCTGGAGCACCCATGGCCCTGAAGATCACCGTGATCGGCACCGGTTATCTCGGCGCGACACACGCGGCGGCCATGGCCGAGCTGGGCTTCGAGGTGCTCGCCCTCGACGTCGTGCCCGAGAAGATCGAGAAGCTGGAGCGCGCCGAGGCCCCGATGTACGAGCCGGGGCTGGAGGAGCTGCTGCGCAGGCACGTCGCCGGCATCGAAGGCTCCAGCGGCCGACTGCGCTTCACACAGGACTGGGCCGAGATCGGTGCCTTCGGCGATGTGCACTTCGTCTGTGTGAACACCCCGCAGCGGCACGGCGAGTACGCCTGCGACATGAGCTACGTCGACTCCGCGATCGCCTCGCTGGCCCCGCATCTGCACGGTCCGGCACTGGTGGTCGGCAAGTCGACCGTGCCGGTGGGGTCCGCGGACCGTCTCGCCGCCTACCTGGCCGCGCACGCGCCCGCCGGGGAGGATGCCGAGCTGGCGTGGAATCCGGAGTTCCTGCGCGAGGGCTTCGCCGTGGACGACACGCTGCATCCCGACCGTCTCGTGGTGGGTGTGCGCAGCGAGCGGGCCGAGAAGCTGCTGCGGGAGGTGTACGCGACACCGATCGCCGAGGGTTCGCCGTTCGTGGTCACCGACTTCCCGACCTCGGAGCTGGTGAAGACCTCCGCGAACTCCTTCCTCGCCACGAAGATCTCGTTCATCAACGCGATGGCGGAGGTGTGCGAGGCCGCGGGCGGGGACGTCGCCAAGCTGGCGGAGGCCATCGGGTACGACGACCGGATCGGGAAGAAGTTCCTGCGGGCCGGGATCGGCTTCGGCGGCGGGTGTCTGCCGAAGGACATCCGGGCGTTCATGGCGCGCGCCGGTGAACTGGGCGCGGACCAGGCGCTGACGTTCCTGCGGGAGATCGACTCGATCAACATGCGCCAGCGCGGGCAGATGGTGGAGCTGGCCCGGCAGGCGCTGGGCGGCGGGCCGTTCCTGGGCAAGCGGGTGGCGGTGCTGGGCGCGACCTTCAAGCCCGACTCCGACGACGTACGGGACTCCCCCGCGCTGAACGTCGCCGGGCAGATCCACCTCCAGGGCGGGCAGGTCACGGTCTACGACCCCAAGGGCATGGACAACGCCCGCCGTGTGTTCCCGACGCTCGGCTACGCCGACTCGGCACTGGACGCCGTACGCGGCGCCGACATCGTGCTGCATCTGACGGAGTGGCGGGAGTTCCGCGAGCTGGACGAGGGGGCTCTCGGCGAGGTCGCCGCGGCCCGGGTCATCCTGGACGGCCGCAACGCGCTCGACCCGGAGCGCTGGCGCAAGGCCGGCTGGACGTACCGGGCGATGGGCCGCCCGAAGGCCTGAGCGCGCGGCGCACGAGACAGGTGACGCCGGTTCGGCCGAGGCTCAGTCGGCCGAACCGGCGTCTTCGTGCATTCTGCACCAGCCGGCCCAGTGGCGGGTCCCCTACACCTCCTTGGCGCGGTAGCGGCGCATCTTCGCGCGGGCCCCGCAGACCTGCATGGAGCACCAGCGGCCGCGGCCGGCCGGGCTGCGGTCGTAGTAGGCCCAGTGGCAGTCGGCGGCCTCGCAGGCCTTGAGCCGGATCCAGGTGCCGGCGACCAGGGCCTCGGCGACTGCGGCCGCCACGCGTGCGTGCAGGGAGCGGCCGTCCGCGGGGGCGAGGGCGGCCGAGCCGTCCGCCGCGTCGACCGTGACGAGCAGCGGGGCTTCGGCCAGGAGTGCGCCGAGGGGGGCGACCTCGCGGTGCGGCGGGTGGCCCGCGTGGGCGAGGAGGGTCGCACGCAGGGACTCGCGCAGGGTGCGGGCCCGGTCCGTCTCGTCCGCGGCGATGCCGAGGCGCTCTCGGCCCTCGGGCGTGTCCAGCGCGTCGGCGCCGGACTCGATGTCCAGCGTGTTCACCAGGGCCTCGACCAGGGCCAGGCCGCCGGGCGCGGGCGATCTCTCCGTCATGGCTGGACCGTACCTCTCGCGATTCCCCTTGCGAGGTTACCGCCCATGCGGGAGCATGCAGTAACGGTTACTGGTTACCCGCCTCTGCAGGTAACGCCGACTTCGAGGAGGAAGTCATGGCTCTCGCCAAGCTGGGTGTCGTCGTCCTGGACTGTCCCGACCCGCGCGCCCTGGCCGGTTTCTACGCCGAGGTGCTGGGCGGCACGCCGACGGTGGAGACCGACGGGGAGGACGAGTGGGTCGACCTGAAGGTGCCGGACGGCACACCGCTCGCCTTCCAGGCATCCCCCGGGTACGTACCGCCGAAGTGGCCCTCGCCCGACGGCTCGCAGCAGTTCCACCTCGACCTCGTGGTGGACGACCTGGACGCGGCCGAGAAGGGCGTACTGGCGCTCGGGGCGAAGCCGCTGGACGCGGAGGACCGGGAGCGGACCTTCCGGGTTTACGCCGACCCGGCCGGGCACCCGTTCTGCCTCTGCGCCTGCTGACCCCCGGAGGCCTCATGTCCGCAGTGGCACGTTTTCGTTCCGTGGTCGTCGACTGCCCCGACCCCCGCGAGCTGGCCCGCTTCTATGCGCGGGTCGGCGGCGGAACACCGGAGGACGACGACCCCGACTGGGTGGTGCTGCGCGTCCCCGGCGGGCCCCGGCTCGCCTTCCAGCGCTCCCCCGGCCACACCCCGCCGGAGTGGCCGCGGGCCGACCGCAACGCCCAGCAGTTCCACCTGGACTTCGACGCCGGGTCGACCTGGGAGGAGATCGACGCGGCGGAGGAGCGGGTGCTGGCACTGGGCGCGCGGGTGCTGGACAAGGAGGACGACGTGAAGAAGGACTTCCGCGTCTACGCCGACCCGGCGGGGCATCCGTTCTGCCTGTGCCGGATCGAGTCCGGCTGATCCGGCCCGGCCGGCAGGCTAGGCGTCCAGTTCCGAGATCGTCGCCGTCGACGGTTCGCGGCGTTGCTGTGCGGCGCGGGCCGTGAAGTCGGCGCCGCGCAGGACGCGCTGGACGTTGCCCCAGGTCAGCAGGGCCACATCGGCCTCCGCCCAGCCGCGCCGCAGCAGCTCGGCGATCAGCCGCGGATAGCAGGAGGTGTCGCCGAGCTCCTGCGGGTGGGCGGCTCCGGAGTCGTACGTACCGGACAGTCCGACGCAGTGCGCTCCGGCCACGGCACGGATGTGGTCGAGATGGTCGGCGACATCGCGGACGGTCGGGCCGGTCTGCTCGGCGGTCAGCGGCACCAGGCACAGCCCCTTGGCCGCGCCCAGCTCCGCCAGCAGGTCGTCCGGGAGGTTGACCGGGTGGGGGCGCAGTGCCCGTGCAGCGGAACGGCTGCACAGCACGGGTGCCCGGGACAGGCTCAGGACACGGCGGACGGTCTGGGCGGAGGCACCGGAGAGGTCGGCGATCACACCGAGGCGATTCATCTCGCGTACGACCTCCTCGCCGAACCGGGTCAGCCCCGCGTCGCTGGCCCAGGACACCCCGGTCAGTGTGAGGACGCGCAGACCGAGCAGGTGCAGCTGGCGCAGGATGCCCAGCGAGTCGCCCAGGGCCGGTGCGCCGGCGGGGCCGAGGAGCACGGCGACGCGGCCGCAGTTGCGGGCGTCCGCGACCTGCCCGGCCGTGCAGGCCGGCCGCAGGCCCTGGTCGCAGGTCCGGACGACGGTCTTCGCCAGGTCCAGTTGCTCCAGGGTGGCACCGACGGCCCGGTCGCCGTCGAGGCCCTCGGGCAGGTGCAACGACCAGAACAGGGCGCCCACATGGCCGCTGCGCAGCCGGGGCACATCCGTGTCGACGGTGCTCTCTCCGTCCTCCAGGTCGTACCAGGACAGCCGCTTGAGCGCCCAGGGCAGCCCGTTGTAGCCGTCGGCGACGGGGTGAGCGGCGAGGATGGCGTGGGCCCTGGTCATGGGCGCGTCGTCCGGGTCGGAGACGGGCTCGTAGGGCTCCGCCGTGACGACGCCCTCGTCGGGGTACGGCTCGGCCAGCTCGTCGATCTCGCCGGAGGCCACGACGTTGGGGCGCAGGTCGTCCTGGAGGTCTGCCATGGCGGCTCCGTACGGTCGTTCGTGAGGTACGGTCACCGTCGCACGGAGAGGGGAGCGGTTCCTGATGGGCGGGGCGTTCGGAGTACGGCGCCCTCGCGGGTGCCCTCAGGGCAGCCGGGCCGCCTCGATCACCTCGTCCAGGGTGTCCCGGGAGCGGACCAGGTCGGCGATCATCCGGTCGATGCGGGCGCGCTCGGCGGACAGGTCGGCGACCAGCTTCGGCGTCGCCACGACGGAGGGGCCGCCGTCGGTGTCCCGCATGCAGGGCAGCAGCTGGACGATCTTCTCACTGCACAGCCCCGCCGCGAACAGCTCCTGGATCCGGATGACCCGGTCCACGGCGGCCTCCGGGTACTCCCGGTGCCCGCCCGGGGTCCGCTCGGCCAAGAGCATCCCCTGCTTCTCGTAGTAGCGCAGCGACCGCTCGCTCACGTTGGTACGCCGGGCCAGTTCACCGATCCGCACGTGCCACCCCCGGACTTGAATCTGACATGAGTGTCAGGTTCTAGCTTAAGGGCATGACGCAGCACACGACAGCACTCTTCGCACCGGCTCGTCTCCCCGGGCTGGAGCTGCCCAACCGTCTGGTGATGGCGCCCCTGACCCGCAACAGGGCCGAGGCCGACGGCACGCCGACTCCCCTCATGGCCACCTACTACGCCCAGCGCGCCTCGGCCGGGCTGATCATCGCCGAGGCGGCGACGCCGAACGCGGTCGGGCAGACGTATCCGAACATCACCGCCGTCCACAGCCCGGCGCACGTGGCCGGCTGGCGGCAGGTCACGGACGCGGTGCGGGGCGCGGGCGGCCGGATGTTCCTCCAGCTCCAGCACGGCGGCCGGGTCGGCCACCCGGCGACCAGCGGGCTGACACCGGTCGCGCCCTCGCCCGTCCCGCTTCCCGAGACGATCTTCACACCGGAGGGTCACCGGCCGGCCGTGGTGCCGAGGGAGATGACCGCCGAGGACATCCGCGCCACCCTCGCCGACTTCGCGAAGGCCGCCCGGAACGCGATCGACGCCGGATTCGAGGGGGTGGAGGTGCACTCCGCCAACGGCCACCTCCTGCACCAGTTCCTGGCCGCGAACACGAATCTCCGCACCGACGGTTACGGCGGATCGATCGCCGCCCGGATCCGGTTCACGGCCGAGGTGACCGAGGCCGTGGCCGCCAGGATCGGCGCCGGGCGCGTCGGCCTCAGGATCTCCCCCGGGAACACCGTCAACGGCATCGCGGAGGGCGAGACGCAGGAGCTCTACCCGGCGCTCGCCGAGCGGCTCGGCGGTCTGGGCCTCGCCTATCTGCACCTGGGCTACGCCGACCCGGAAACCCCGGTGTTCCGAAGGGTGCGCGCCGCGTGGCCCGGGGTGATCGTCGCCAACCCCGTGCTGCGGGAGATCTCCACCGAAGGCGTGCACCGGGCCTCCGAGGCTCTGCTGGCGGCCGGGGCCGATCTGATCGCGCTCGGCCGGCCCTTCCTCGCCAATCCCGACCTGGTGACACGGCTGCGGCTCGGGGCGCCCCTGAACGAGATGCGCGACCGGTACTTCATGTACGTGGGCGGGGCGACCGGCTACACCGACTACCCCGCCCTCGGCGCTCAGCCGGCGGACGCGTCCAGCGACTCGATCGTGGCGTTGGACGGCGGCCGCGTCGCCTGAAGCCCGCGGGCGACGTCCTCCGCCGCGTCCAGGACCCGGACCGCGTTCTTCCAGGTCAGCTTGGCCAGGTCGGCCTTCGACCAGCCGCGCTCCAGCAGCTCCGCGAGGAGGTTCGGGTAGCCGGAGACGTCGGCGAGGCCGTCCGGGGTGAAGGCCGTGCCGTCGTAGTCGCCGCCGATGCCGAGGTGGTCGATGCCGGCCGCCCCACGCATGTGGTCCAGGTGGTCGGCGACCGTCGACGCCGTGGCGACGGGGCGCGGCCGGCGCTCCTCGAAGGCGCGGTGGACCTTCATGGCCGGCGCGGTGGTGTCGAGAGGGTGGAAGCCGTGGGCGCGCATGTTCTCGTCGGCCGCGGCCGTCCAGTCCACGGCCGCCTGGAGCACGAACTTCGGCACGAACGTCACCATCGCGACTCCGCCGTTGGCGGGCAGCCGTTCCAGGACGTCGTCCGGGATGTTGCGCGGGTGGTCGCACACGGCCCGTGCGGAGGAGTGGGAGAAGATCACCGGGGCCGAGCTCGCGTCGAGCGCGTCCCGCATGGTCGTCGCCGCCACGTGCGAGAGGTCGACGAGCATGCCGAGCCGGTTCATCTCCCGGACGACCTCACGGCCGAACGCGGTGAGGCCACCGGCCTTCGGCTCGTCGGTCGCGGAGTCCGCCCAGTCGACGTTGTCGTTGTGGGTGAGCGTGAGGTAGCGCACGCCCAGCCCGTACAGGCCGCGCAGGGTGCCCAGGGAGTTGGCGATGGAATGGCCGCCCTCCGCGCCCATGAGGGAGGCGATACGGCCCTCACCGCGTGCGGCCTCCATGTCGGCGGCGGTGAGCGCGGGGCGCAGGTCCTCGGGGTGACGGGCCAGCAACTGCCGTACGCAGTCGATCTGTTCGAGCGTGGCGGCGACCGGGTCGGGCGAGTCCGTGCGGACGTACACCGACCAGTACTGCGCGCCGACCCCGCCCGCGCGCAGCCGGGGGATGTCGGTGTGCAGATGGGCGCTCTGGTCGGCGGCGATGTCCCGCGCGTCGAGGTCGTAGCGGACCTGTTCGCGCAGGGCCCAGGGCAGGTCGTTGTGGCCGTCGACGAGCGGGAACTCGCGCAGGAGTTCCCGGGCCGCCTCCAGGGAGGTCATCGTCGTCACTTCCCGGCGCCGAAGCCGAAGCCGCCCGAGCCCTCGACCTTGGAGCGCAGGCGCTTGCCCTTCTCGGTGGCCTGGTCGTTGAGCTCCTGCTGGAACTCGCGCATCCGGCCGCGCAGTTCCTCGTCGTGCGCGGCGAGGATGCGGGCCGCGAGCAGACCGGCGTTGCGGGCACCGGCGACGGAGACCGTGGCGACGGGGACACCGGCGGGCATCTGCACGATGGACAGGAGGCTGTCCATGCCGTCGAGGTACTTCAGCGGCACGGGCACGCCGATGACCGGCAGCGGGGTCACGGAGGCGAGCATGCCGGGCAGGTGGGCCGCCCCGCCCGCCCCGGCGATGATCACCTTGAGCCCTCGGCCGTCGGCCTGCTCGCCGTAGGCGACCATCTCGCGCGGCATGCGGTGCGCGGAGACGACGTCGACCTCGTAGGCGATCTCGAACTCGTCGAGGGCCTTGGCCGCGGCCTCCATGACGGGCCAGTCGGAGTCCGACCCCATGACGATGCCAACAACAGGGCTCATTCGGTGATGGTGCCTCTCAGGTAGCCGGCTGCGTGACGGGCGCGCTCCAGCACGTCGTCCAGGTCGTCGCCGTAGGTGTTGACGTGACCGACCTTGCGGCCGGGCTTCACGTCCTTGCCGTACATGTGGATCTTGAGCTGGGGGTCGCGGGCCATGCAGTGCAGGTACGCGGAGTACATGTCCGGGTAGTCGCCGCCGAGGACGTTGACCATGACCGTCCACTCGGCCCGCGGGCGCGGGTCGCCGAGGGGCAGGTCCAGGACCGCGCGGACGTGGTTGGCGAACTGGCTGGTGACGGCGCCGTCCATCGACCAGTGGCCGGAGTTGTGCGGGCGCATGGCGAGTTCGTTGACGAGGATGCGGCCGTCGCGGGTCTGGAACAGCTCCACGGCGAGGTGCCCGACGACGCCGAGCTCCTTGGCGATGTTCAGGGCCATCTCCGAGGCGCGCACCGCGAGGCCCTCGTCGAGGCCGGGGGCCGGGGCGATGACCGTGTCGCAGACACCGCCGACCTGCCGGGACTCCACGACCGGGTAGGCGACGGCCTGGCCGTGCGGGGAGCGTACGACGTTGGCGGCGAGCTCGCGGAGGAAGTCGACCTTCTCCTCGGCGAGCACGGGGACACCGGCCTTGAACGGGTCGGCGGCCTCCTCGACGGAGTCGACGACCCACACGCCCTTGCCGTCGTAACCGCCGCGGACGGTCTTGAGGACGACGGGGAATCCCTCGCCCTCGGCGGCGAAGGCCGCCACGTCCTGCGGATCGGAGACGATCCTGTGCCGGGGGCAGGGCACGCCGATCGCGTCGAGCTTCGCGCGCATCACGCCCTTGTCCTGGGCGTGCACGAGCGCGTCAGGGCCGGGGCGCACGGGGATGCCGTCCGCCTCCAGGGCTCTGAGGTGCTCGGTGGGTACGTGTTCGTGATCGAAGGTGATCACATCGCACCCGCGGGCGAACTCGCGCAGCGTGTCGAGGTCGCGATAGTCGCCGACGACGACATCGCTCACGACCTGCGCAGCGGAGTCCTGCGGGGTGTCACTGAGGAGCTTGAACCTGATGCCCAGCGGGATGCCCGCCTCGTGTGTCATACGAGCGAGCTGGCCACCGCCGACCATGCCGACTACGGGGAACGTCACTCCCCCAGGGTATCGGCCGCGCCACAGTGGCCGGTTTCCTGCCCCACCCCTGGCCCGCCCGGACCTTCTCCGGCCGTCCACCGGTATCGGCAGGAAGATCGCGTGGGAGGGTGGTTAGCATGGCTGGATTGACGCCGATACCCGGACGGGGGCCTGCACGACCATGGGACATGGTGCCTCTCGGTTCCGGCGGCTCGTCCGCGAAGTCGCCAAATTCGGCGCGGTGGGCGGTGCCGGGGTGCTGGTCAACCTCGTCGTCTTCAACCTGGTACGGCACACCACCGACCTCCAGGTGGTGCGCGCGAGCGTCATCGCGACCGTCGTCGCGATCGTCTTCAACTACGTCGGCTTCCGCTACTTCACGTACCGCGACCGCGACAAGAGCCGCCGCACCCGTGAGATGACCCTGTTCCTGTTCTTCAGCGCGATCGGCCTGGTCATCGAGAACGGCGTCCTGTACGCGGCCACGTACGGCTTCGGCTGGGACACCCCGCTCCAGAACAACGTCTTCAAGTTCGTCGGCATCGGCATCGCGACCCTGTTCCGCTTCTGGTCCTACCGCTCGTGGGTCTTCCGCGCGCTCCCCGCCCGGGAAACGCCGGCGGCCTCGGGCCCGCGGAACGGGCCGGCCGGCCCTCCGAAGACCAAGCAGCAGGTGCCGTAGCCCTGCACGGAACGCACACCCCTAGCGGACCATCGGCTCCTCGTCCTGGGGCTCGGGCAGGGGGGTGCGGGACAGGAACAGGCCGAAGACCGGGGGCTTGGTCTGGAGCATCTCCAGACGGCCGCCGTCGGCCTCCGCCAGGTCGCGGGCCACCGCCAGGCCGATGCCTGTGGAGTTGCGGCCGCTGATCGCCCGTTCGAAGATGCGGGCGCCCAGGTCGGCGGGGACGCCGGAGCCCTCGTCCGTGATCTCGATGACCGCCTGGTTGCCGATGACCCGGGTGCGCAGGGCCACCGTGCCGCCGCCGTGCATGAGGGAGTTCTCGATCAGCGCGGCCAGGACCTGCGCGACCGCGCCGGGCGTGCCCACCGCGCGCAGATGCCGTTTGCCGGAGCTGACGATCGCCCGCCCCGCGCTGCGGTACGCCGGCCGCCACTCGGCGAGCTGCTGCTGGATGACCTCGTCGAGGTCGAAGGAGACGGCGGAGCCGGTACGCGGATCGCGGGAGTTCGTCAGCAGTCGCTCCACGACGTCCGTCAGCCGCTCGACCTGCGTCAGCGCGATCGTCGCCTCCTCCTTCACCGTGTCCGGGTCGTCGGTGAGGGTGATCTCCTCCAGCCGCATCGACAGCGCCGTCAGCGGGGTGCGCAGCTGGTGGGAGGCGTCCGCGGCCAGCCGGCGTTCGGCGGTCAGCATGCGGGCGATGCGCTCGGCGGAGCCGTCCAGCACGTCCGCCACCCGGTCCAGCTCGGGCACCCCGTAGCGCTTGTGCCGGGGCCGCGGATCGCCCGAGCCGAGCCGCTCGGCCGTCTCCGCCAGGTCGGTCAGCGGTGACGCCAGCCGGTTCGCCTGGCGGACGGCCAGCAGCACCGCGGCCACCACCGCCAGCAGCGCGACCAGCGCGATGATCAGCAGTGTCCGGCCGACCTCACGGGTCACCGAGGAGCGCGGCTCCTGGACGGTGACCGTCTCGCCCTCCTCGCCGGACGCCGTCGCACTGATGACGTCCCCGGCGGGCTTCGTGCCGACCTCGATGGGCGCCTCCCCGGGGAGGCGGATCACCGCGTAGTAGCGGTCCTGCGTGACCTGGTCGCGCAGCACCTCCGCGTCGACCTGCTGCGCCCCGAAGAGCCGGCTGTCGACGATGCTGGCCAGCCGCACCGCCTCGGACTCCACCCGCTCCTGGGCGCTGCTGCTGATCGTCCGCGTCTCGACGATGACGAGGGAGACGCCGAAGACGGCGATCACGACCAGCACCACGGCGAGCGTGGACTGGATCAGTCGGCGGCGCATGTCCTGTTACCCGATCGCCCGTGCCTGCCTCGCGGCTCAGCTCTTCTCGAAACGGAAACCCACACCGCGCACGGTGGCGATGTAGCGGGGGTTGGCCGCGTCGTCACCGAGCTTCTTGCGCAGCCAGGAGATGTGCATGTCGAGGGTCTTGGTCGACGACCACCAGGTCGTGTCCCAGACCTCGCGCATCAGCTGGTCGCGGGTGACGACCCGGCCCGCGTCGCGCACCAGCACCCGCAGCAGGTCGAACTCCTTGGCGGTGAGCTGGAGCTCCTCCTCGCCCATCCAGGCGCGGTGGGACTCGACGTCGATGCGCACGCCGTGCGTGGCGGGCGGCTGCTGCGGCTCGGTGGCGCCGCGCCGGAGCAGGGCCCGCACTCGCGCGAGCAGCTCGGCGAGCCGGAACGGCTTGGTGACGTAGTCGTCGGCGCCCGCGTCGAGCCCGACGACGGTGTCCACCTCGTCGGCGCGCGCGGTGAGGATGAGGATCGGGATGGCGTGGCCTTCGCCACGCAGGCGGCGGGCCACCTCCAGACCGTCCATGCCGGGCAGGCCGAGGTCGAGCACGACCAGGTCGACGCCCCCCTGCAGTCCGGCGTCGAGAGCGGTGGGTCCGTCCTCGCGGACCTCGACCTCGTAGCCCTCCCGGCGCAGAGCGCGGGCCAGCGGCTCCGAGATGGACGCATCGTCCTCGGCGAGCAGTACACGGGTCATGAGGTGATGGTAGACCTGCGACGCCCTGACCCGGGGTGTGACCGGAAGCCTTGATTCTTACCGTCGTCACACCCGGTTCTTACCCGCCGGGGGTAGGTGTACGAACCTCTGCCTGTGGGGTGCGATCCTGGTAAGGACCTTGGAAACGGGGCGTGCGGTTCCCCCGACACCTGTGATCCGTGTCTCAAGCTCTTCCATATGCGGCGGTGTCCTGCCGTATGGTGATTCAACGCCTGTAGCACCACGGCGACCTTCGGAGGCCGTTTGCCCTGAAGGTCTCTTTTGTGTGCGGGCCGGTTCCCGCCGGCCCCCCGAGAGAAACGACCTGTGGCCGGGCCTCGTAGTGCGGCGACGCGCGTAGAGGCGTGGATCCCGGTGGCGACCGCCCACCGCTCCGTGACCCGGAGCGGACTCCCGTAGGCGTCGGGCGGACGGCCGTACCCACCGGTGCCGGCAGCCCCCACCGGGCGCGCCACCGCTGCCGCGGGGCGCGTCCCGAGCAGCAAGGAACGACCATGGCGTCCAGCCTGACGAAGGACTCGGCCCGACCGGGCACCCCCGGTTCCGAGAAGACCTTCTTCGGCCACCCCCGCGGACTGGCCACTCTGTTCATGACCGAGATGTGGGAGCGTTTCTCCTACTACGGCATGAGGGCCCTGCTCCCGCTGTACCTGGTGGCCCCGGGTGGCCTGCACCTGAGCGCGGGCGCGGCGACGGCGATCTACTCCGTGTACCTGTCGCTCGTGTACCTGCTCACCCTGCCCGGCGGCTGGTTCGCCGACCGTGTGCTCGGCCCCCGCAAGACGGTCGCCGTCGCCGGTGTCGTCATCATGCTCGGCCACCTGTGCCTGGCCCTGCCCGCCGCCGCGAGCTTCTACGTCGGCCTGGCCCTCGTCGCCATCGGTTCCGGACTGCTGAAGGCCAACATCTCCACGATGGTCGGCCACCTCTACGACGGCCCGGAGGACCCGCGCCGCGACGGCGGTTTCACGGTCTTCTACATCGGCATCAACCTCGGCGCCTTCATCGCGCCGCTGGTCATCGGCACCGTCGGTGAGAACGTCAACTGGCACCTGGGCTTCGCGCTGGCCGCGCTCGGCATGGCGCTGGGCCTCGTGCAGTTCCTGCTCGGCAGCCGCCACCTGAACGCCAGGAGCAGCGAGGTCCCGACCCCGCTGTCGCCCGCCGAGAAGGCGTCCACCCTGCGCAAGGGCCTGATCTGGCTGGCCGTCGCCGTGGTCTTCTACGGTCTCGTCGGCGGCACCGGCCACTTCACCCTGAACTGGGCGCTGATCCCGCTCACGCTGCTCGGCCTGATCGTGCCGATCCTGGTCATCACCCGCATCCTGCGCGACAAGGACCTGGATTCCGGTGAGCGCTCGAAGGTGTCGGCCTACGTCTGGTTCTTCGTCGCCGCCGCCGTGTTCTGGATGATCTACGACCAGGGCGGCTCGACCCTGTCGCTGTTCGCCGAGAAGAGCGCCGACAACACCGTCTTCGGCTGGGAGTTCCCGGTCTCCTGGTACCAGTCGGTCAACCCGGTCCTGATCATGGCGCTTGCGCCCGTCTTCGCCTGGCTGTGGCTGTGGCTGAACCGGCGCGGCCAGGAGCCGAGCACCATCGTGAAGTTCGCCTCCGGCCTGGTGCTGGTGGGCGCATCCTTCTTCCTCTTCCTCGCCCCGCTGTCGATCGCCGAGGGCGGTCACAAGGCCGCGGCGATGTGGCTGGTCGCGATCTACTTCGTGCAGACCGTCGGTGAGCTGACGCTGTCGCCGGTGGGTCTGTCCGTGACGACGAAGATGGCGCCGGCGAAGTACGCCTCGCAGATGATGGGCGTCTGGTTCCTCGCGGTCACCGCGGGCGACTCCGTCACCGCGCTGCTGTCCAACCCGGCCGTCGGCGGGGTCAACCTCGACCGGACGGGCTTCGTGGCACTGGAGGCCGCGCTGGCCGTGGTCGCCGGCTTCGCCGTGTACATGTACCGCAGGAAGGTCAAGGCCATGATGGGCGACGTCCGCTGATCACTGCGGCCGGACGCTGAGCGAAGGGCCGTCGCATCCCCGGGGTGCGGCGGCCCTTCCTCATGTCCTGGTGGAACTCGGAGGGTCGGCGTCCGGAGCGAACCAGGGCGACGCCGAGGCCCGGCGGGGGGCGGGCATCCGCAGACGGCGGGCCGGGCGGGCCGCGTGGCCGGGGCGGCGGGGCCGCACGTGGTCGATCACCGCCAGTCCCGCGCGGAACAGGGCCGCCGGGACGACGAGCAGGACGAGGACCCAGAACAGGGTCACACCCCAGGGGCGGCCCACGCCCCAGGGGTGTTCGGCGAGCACCTTGCCGCCGTACTTCAGCGACACGGTGTAGTCGCCGTGCGCCCCGGACCCGAGCTCCACGGGCAGCTCGATGCGGGCCTTGCCGCCGGGCCGGATCGTGCCTCGCCACCGCTGGTCCTGCCACTCGGGGGCGAACACGCCGTGCGAGGTGCCGACCTGGAAGACGGGGTTCCGCACGGGGGACGTGCCGACGTTGCCGACGGTGACCACCAGGGTCCGGGACGGCGGGGAGCCGAACCAGGTGAGCAGACCGCCGGAGCCCCGCAGCCGGGTGTCCGCGAGCAGGGACAGCCGTCCGCCGGCCGCTTCCGCGGGCAGCGGCTCGACGGCGTGCCCGGCGACCTTGAGGGCCGCGTCGGCCTCGGCGCCGGCTCCCGTCACGGTCGCCACGTGCACCACGCAGGGGCACGGCACCGGCGGTTCCACGACGGGCAGTGCACGGCGGAAGCGCCCGTCGGCGTCGGTGGTGACGGCCCGGCCGTCGGCGTTGGCGCAGGAGTTGGTGCCGCCGGTCACGCCCCGCTTCGGCTCGGCCTGCCCGCACACGAGCAGCGTCAGCAGGGCACGGGGCCGCCAGCCGCTGCCGCTGACGGTGACCGAACCGCCCGTGCCCGCCTGGGACTCGGACAACTCGATCACGGGCCGGTCCACCGCCCCGGCGGGCCCGGCGCCCGCCAGGGCCAGCAGCAGCGCGAGCAGCACCGGCAGTGACACGTACGGAAGACGGACGGCGGGCGGCATCGGCGGCTCCAGCGGTCGTGCGCTCAGCGGTGCACCTGCCAGGAGGGACGGACGGTCAGCGGCCCGCCCGCGCCCCCTGGTGACGCCGGGTCAGCCACAAGGCGCCTGCGGCTCCGGCGAGCAGGACCGTGCCGCCGAGGGTGCCGAGGGCGACGGCCGAGTCCTCGGGCCCGGTCTGCGGAAGCCCGGCTCCGGTGTCGGAACCGGAACCGGAGCCCTGGGCGGAGCCGGTGGTGCCGCCGCCGCTCGCGGCCGTGACGTCGAGAGTGAGGGAGGGGCCCGGGTCGTCCGTCGGGGTGCACGTGGTGGTCGTACCGAGCGCCTTGATGGTGAGCACACCGGCGGTGAAGGTGACCTCGCCGCTCTTCTTCGGCGTGTACGTGCCGCTCAGGTCACTGATCTTGATGGGGGTGTTGGCCGGGATCGCGGCATCGTTGGCGGGGCCGCTCACCGACAGGGTGCCGCTGCCGGCGCCGCCCAGGGCGATGGTGGCGCTCGGCGTCATCGCGCCCTTGCCCAGTTCGACCGGGCTGGAGGAGACACCCTTCTGCCAGGACATGGTGATGCGGTAGCCGCTGCCGCTCCTGACGCCCTTGATGTCGATGGGCGAGACGGCACTTTTGTCGCCGATCGGCGTCTTGCACTGGTAGTTGACGTCGACGACCTCGGCCCGGGCGACGGGGGCGGCCATCCACACCGCCGAGCCGGCCAGGGCCGCGGCGGACGCGAGCGCGGCGGTTCGTTTCCGGTACGACACGGTGCCGCTCCCCTTCCTGTTCCTGACGGCGTATCAGATAGGGCCGTCAAGGTACGCCCGGGACCTCGAGGAAGGAAGACACAGTGCGCGCCGGATCCGCGCCGGGACCGTCACCCGTTCGGACGCACCACGGGCTCCCGCAGGACCGGGAACCCGACAGCTACCCCCAGGGCCGGACAGATACACCCAGAGTCACTCATGGATGCCGATATCGGGTCTGCATGCCCGAGTCGGTCGGGTGTCCGAAAGCAGGCAGGTGCGCCCGGAGGTCAGGCGAGTGCGCCCGGGGGCCGGGACGGTTACCCCCAGGACTCGGGCGGATACGCCCGGGCGTCAGGCGGGTGCGCCCAGTTCCGCCCAGACCGTCTTGCCGGAGACCCCCGGCGTGCGGACGACGCCCCAGTCCAGGCACAGGCGCTGGACGATGAACATGCCGTGGCCGCCCGGGCGTCCCGCGCGGTGCGGGGTGCGGGGAGCCGGCTGGCCGGTGCCCCGGTCCGCGACCTCGACGCGGATCACCTTGTTGTCGCAGGTGATCCTCAGCTGGTCGGGCCCCTCGGCGTGCAGGCAGGCGTTGGTGACCAGTTCGGAGACGACCAGCAGCACATCCTCGGCGGCGGCCCGCTGGTCGGCGGAGGCGGCGGGCAGCCAGCCCCACGCGAACAGCGCCTGGCGGGTGAAATCGCGGGCCAGCGGAACCACGCCGCTCTCGTCGTCGAAGCTCAGCCGGCGCACCTGCGGGCCCCCCGCAGGTGCCGCCGCTTCGGACGGCGCACCCACGCCCACACCCTCGCCGGCCTCACCGGCCGCCGCTACGCCACCCTCGGACGCCCCGGAAGCGCCGCTGGGCTCCGGCCCGCGGTCGCCCGGCGGGTAAGGCCGGGTGGTGCTCATCAGCGCTTCACCTCACCGATTCACCAGTTCACAATTCAAAAAATTCACTACACCGTCAGTCACGCAGTGCGGGGCACGTCGGTTTCGCGGCGCCCCCGCCACCCTGGTGACCGACAGGTTCAGGATGTCTCCTGCCCGGGCGGACCGACGGAACACCCATGTATTCGGCACGAAAGACGTGACGGGGCTGGGACACCGGTCACAGAGGGATGGCCGAGGCGCCGCGCACCGACACACCGCCGGTCAGCCCGACTCGTCGGCCAGGGCCGCCTCGAGCGAGTCATGGACGCTGAAGACCGCATCCGCACCCGTGATCTCGAAGACGCGCGCCACCACCGGCTGCATGCCGGCGAGCGAGACGCCGCCACCGGCGGCCTCCGCCTTCAGCCGCGCCCCGAGGAGCACGTTGAGCCCCGTGGAGTCGCAGAACTCCAGGCGCGCGCAGTCGATGACCAGGCGCTTGAATCCCTTGGCGAGGCAGTCTTCGAGTGGCTCACGCAACAGATCGGCGGTGTGGTGATCCAACTCACCCGCCGGGGTCACGACGGCACTAGAGCCCTCTTCCCGCACCTCCACCAGAAGCCGGCCAGACTGTGCGCTGCCGACCGTCCCGCGGTCCATGCCGTCTCTCTCTCCCGACGTCGAGGCTGATACTGATGCCCTCGAACACTACGCCTTCTCCCCACAGTCCGACACCCGAACAACTACACACAAACGGACATATGCCCACAGAACGCACTTGCGGTGGGCTCGGGAAAGCGGGTAGGCCTAGTAAGGACACGTACCCGACCACGGCCGGCTTTGGAGGCGCCGCACACCGCAGTGCACCTAACGGCTCCGGCAGCCATATGCCGAGAACGATGGAGGACATCATGTCACCCCGGCTCGACGGATCGCGTACCCAGAAAGCGACGTCGACACCCCCTCCGGAACATCTGGATCCCATCGAGCAGGTCGAGATGCTCGTCACACAGGACGGCCTTCTCGCCGGACTTCCGGACATCCCCCCGTACGAGGAAGTCGGCGCGGTCGACGCCCGGGCCCTGTCCAAGACCCTCTTCGAGCGTCTGGAGACGCTGGAGGAAGGGACCCACCAGTACTCGTACGTCCGCAACACGCTCGTCGAACTGAACCTCGCGCTGGTCAAGTTCGCCGCCTCCCGGTTCCGCTCCCGCAGCGAGCCGATGGAGGACATCATCCAGGTCGGCACCATCGGCCTGATCAAGGCGATCGACCGCTTCGAGCTGTCCCGCGGTGTGGAGTTCCCCACGTTCGCGATGCCAACCATCGTCGGCGAGATCAAGCGCTTCTTCCGCGACACCTCGTGGTCCGTGCGCGTTCCGCGGCGGCTCCAGGAGCTGCGGCTCGACCTGGCCAAGGCCGGTGACGAGCTGGCCCAGAAGCTCGACCGCGCCCCGACGGTGGCCGAGCTGGCCGAGCGCCTCGGCCTCTCCAACGACGAGGTCGTCGAGGGCATGGCCGCGTCCAACGCGTACACCGCCTCCTCGCTGGACGCCCAGCCGGAGGAGGACGACTCCGAGGGCGCGCTCGCGGACCGCATCGGCTACGAGGACCACGGGCTCGAAGGCATCGAGTACGTCGAGTCGCTGAAGCCGCTGATCGCGGAACTCCCGCCGCGCGACCGGAAGATCCTGTCCCTGCGCTTCGTCGCGGGCATGACCCAGTCGGAGATCGGCGAAGAACTTGGCATCTCGCAGATGCACGTCTCGCGTCTGCTGTCGCGGACGCTGGTGCGGCTGCGCAAGGGCCTGACCGTCGAGGAGTGATCCTCGACGCGGGTGAACGTGTCCTCGGGGGGGCGGGCCGACGGCCCGCCCCCGGGCGCGTGCCACCGGCGGTCTCCTGCCGTCTTTCAGGAGTTGAGGAACAGCGCGCCCGTCGGCAGCAGCGGAGCCGTCAGGCTCAGCAGCCAGTAGGTGTGCGGAGCGAGTGCCGTCCTGCGCCGGAGCGGCATGTTGGCGAGCCACCAGATCAGGCCGTACAGCGTGACGACGGGGACGACGATCACGAGCCAGAGCGCCATGCCGTCGTTCTCGGTGGGCTCCCGCACGGTCCAGCCGAGCTCGGCGAGCGGCCAGTTCGCCACCAGGTACCACAGCAGCCAGAAGGGCACCACGCCCGGTATCCCGAGCAGCACGTTCACCACGAGTGGTACCGACCAGTGCTTCGCCATCCGCCCCCGCCCTCCGGTGATGCCGGTCGTCCGCCGGCGCGACACCCCATTGTCGCGGGGCCGGTGATCACACCACCCGCTCTCCGCGCCGCCACACCCCGCTGACCAGCGGGACGCCGGGGCGGTAGGCCAGGTGGACGTGGCTCGGGGCGTCGAGGAGCGTCAGGTCCGCGTACGCGCCCGGGACGAGGCGGCCGATGTCGGTGCGCCGCAGGGCCGCCGCGCCGCCCGCCGTGGCCGACCACACGGCCTCGTCCGGGGTCATCCCCATGTCCCGCACGGCCAGCGCGACGCAGAACGGGACGGACGAGGTGAAGGACGACCCGGGGTTGCAGTCCGTGGACAGCGCGACCGTGACGCCGGCGTCCAGCAGCCGCCGCGCGTCCGGCCACGCGGCCCGCGTGGAGAACTCGGCGCCGGGCAGCAGGGTGGCGACCGTACGGCTGCCGGCCAGGGCGTCCACGTCCGCGTCCGTGAGGTGGGTGCAGTGGTCGGCGCTGGCGGCGTCGAGCTCGACCGCGAGCTGCACGCCGGGTCCGTACGACAGCTGGTTGGCGTGGATGCGGGGGTGCAGGCCCCTGGCCCTGCCGGCGGTGAGGATCGCGCGGGCCTGGTCGCCGTCGAAGGCGCCCTTCTCGCAGAAGACGTCGATCCAGCGGGCGTACGGGGCGCAGGCGTCGAGCATCTCGCCGGTGACGAGGGCGACGTAGGACGCCGGGTCCTCCGCGTGGTCCGGCGAGACGATGTGGGCGCCGAGGAAGGTGACCTCGTCGGTGTGGGCGGCGGCGATGCGCAGGGCGCGGGCCTCGTCCTCGACGGTCAGGCCGTAGCCGGACTTGGTCTCGAAGGTGGTGGTGCCCTGGCGCAGGGCCTCGCGGAGGTAACGGGTGAGGTTGGCCTCGAGTTCCTCGTCGCTCGCCGCCCGCGTGGCCGCGACCGTGGTGCGGATGCCGCCCGCGCTGTACGGCCGCCCGGACATCCTGGCGTTGAACTCCTGCGTCCGGTCGCCCGCGAAGACGAGGTGGGAGTGGGAGTCGACGAAGCCGGGGAGGACCGCCCGGCCGCCCGCGTCGACCCGGTTGTCAGTGGCGGGTGCTTTGCTTTGATCACCGGTCCACACGACGCGGTCGCCTTCGATGACGACGGCCGCGTCCTGGACCAGTCCCAGGGGGGAACCGTCACCGAGGGAGGGGTCGTTGGTGACCAGGCTGGCGATGTTCGTGATGAGCGTGCTTGCGGTGCTCGCGGAGTGGGCGGGGCTGACGGTCGTCGCGTTGCTCATGGCGTCCTTGGTGGCCTGGTCGGCGGTGGGGTCGGGTTCGGGGACGGAGCCGGGCCGCGCGGGCGGGCGGCCCGGGATCATCCGCGCAGGGCTTCGACGGCGTCCGCGAGGGCTTTCGGCACATCCGGTACGAAGCAGTGCACCCCGTCCCGTACGACGTGCCGCCCTGCCACGACCGTATGCGACACATCTGCTGCCGACGCGGCGAATACGGCCGTCTCGGCCCCGAGTCGCGGAAGCGGCCCTGCCGTCCTGACCGAGTCGAGCGCGAGGGTGGTGAAGTCGGCGAGCGCGCCGGTCTCCAGGGCGCCCGCCTCGTCCCAGCCGAGGGCCGCGTGGCCGTCGGCGGAGGCCGCCCGCAGGAGGGCCGTCGCCGTCCAGTGACCTCGGGTTCGGGTACGCAGCCGCTCGTTGAGCTCCATGGCCCGTGCCTCCTCGAGCAGGTCGATCACGGCGTGGCTGTCGGAGCCGAGGCTGAGCGGCGAGCCGGCCCGCTGGAGGGCGACGGCGGGTCCGATGCCGTCGGCGAGGTCCCGCTCGGTGGTCGGGCACATGCAGGTGCCGGTGCCGCTGCCGCCGAGGAGGGCGATGTCCTCGTCGGTGAGGTGGGTGTTGTGGACGCCGGTGGTGCGCGGCCCGAGCACACCGTGGTCGGCGAGCAGCCGCGTCGGGGTGCGGCCGTGGGCCTCCCGGCAGGCGTCGTTCTCCGCCGTCTGCTCCGACAGGTGCACGTGGAGCGGGGCCCGCCGCTCCTCGGCCCACCGGGCGACGGTCGCCAACTGGTCGGCGGGCACGGCCCGTACGGAGTGGATCGCCGCCCCGATCCGTGCGTGATCCCGTTCCTTGAGAACGGAACAGCGTTCGGCCCAGGCGTCCGCGGTGCCGTCGGAGAAGCGGAGCTGTGGGTCGGTGGGCGGCTGCCCGAAGCCGGAGGAGAGGTAGGCGGTGTCGAGGAGGGTGATGCGGATCCCGGCTTCGGCGGCGGCCGCGACGAGGGCCTCGCCCATCGCGTTGGGGTCGGCGTAGGGGACGCCGCCGGGGGCGTGGTGGACGTAGTGGAACTCGCCGACGGCCGTGATGCCGGCCAGGGCCATCTCGGCGTACACGGCGCGGGCGAGGGCGTGGTAGCTGTCCGGGGTGAGCCGGGCGGCTGTGGCGTACATGACCTCGCGCCAGGTCCAGAAGGTGCCCGAGCCGACCTGGACGGTGCCGCGCAGGGCGCGGTGGAAGGCGTGGCTGTGGGCGTTGGCCAGGCCGGGGAGGGTGAGCCCGCGCAGGATCTCGGCGCCGGGGGGCGGGGCGGCCGTGCCGGGGCGGACGGCGGTGATGCGGCCGTCCCGCACGTCGAGGGCCACGCCCGGCTCGATGGGGGTCCCCCCTGCTCGGGCGGAGCCGAGAGCTTGGGGGAGAGTGCCGAGCCAGGCGTGCTCCAGCCAGTACGTGCGCGTGGCTGCTGTGGTCACCTGCACGCCAGTCCTTCCAGTACGTCGGCGAGTGCGAGTACCCCGGCCACGCAGTCGTCCTCGGTGGCGGACTCGGCCGGGGAGTGGGAGACGCCGGTGGGGTTGCGCACGAACAGCATGGCGGTCGGGATGTTCCCGGACAGGATCCCGGCGTCGTGTCCGGCGCTGGTGCCGAGGACGGGGACCGTGAGGTCGCTGTCCGTGCCGAGGATGCGGGCGAGTTCGTCGCGCAGGGCGTGGTCGAACTCGACGACGGGGGTGAAGGACTCGCGCACGACGGCGAGATCGACGCCGTGGGCGGCGGCGTACTCCCCGGCCGCCTTCTCGACACCGGCCACCACGGCGTCCAGGCTGTCCTGGTCGGCGGCGCGGGAGTCGAGCCAGCCGCGCACGAGGGAGGGGATGGCGTTGACGCCGTTGGGCTCCACGGCGATCTTGCCGAAGGTGGCGACGGCCCCGGCGAGTTCGGCCTCGCGCCGGGCGGCGAGGACGGTCTCGGCGTAGGACAGCATGGGGTCGCGCCGGTCGGCGAGCCGGGTGGTGCCCGCGTGGTTGGCCTCGCCGCGGAAGTCGAACCGCCACCGGCCGTGCGGCCAGATCGCGCTGGCGATGCCGACCGGGTCGCCCGACAGGTCGAGGGCCCGGCCCTGCTCGACGTGCAGCTCGACGAAGGCGCCGATGCGGGCGAGCCGGTCGGGGTCGGCGCCGATAGCGTCGGGGTCGTGACCGGCGGCCTCCATGGCGCGCGGCAGGGTCACTCCCTCGCCGTCGGTGAGCCGGTGCGCCTGCTCGCGGGTGAGCTGCCCGGCGGTGAGCCGGGACCCCACGCAGGCGAGCCCGAACCGGGCGCCCTCCTCGTCGCCGAAGTTCACGATGCCGACGGGCCGGGTGAAGCGGGCGTGCCTGCCGCGCAGTTCGTCCAGCGCGGCGAAGGCGGACACCACTCCGAGGGGCCCGTCGAAGGCCCCGCCGTCCGGCACGGAGTCGAGGTGCGACCCGGTGACGACGGCGTCCCCTTCGGCGGGGTCCCCGAGCCAGGCCCACTGGTTGCCGTTCCGGTCGACCTCGTGGCGCAGCCCACGGGCAACGGCTTGTTCCTCGAACCAGGCCCGGCATTCACCGTCGAGACCGGTCCAGGCGAACCGGCGGTAGCCGCCGGAGGCGGGGTGACGCCCGAGGGGGAGCAGGTCGCGCCACATCTGGTGGAAGGAGGCGCCACCGGGGCCAGGGTCAGGCTGCGAGCCGGCAGCCGGTACAGGCTGTGGGCAGTCGTTCCGCAGGCCGGGCACAGCCGAACCCGCGGACGGCGACGAGGCACCAGCCCCCACCGGAGGGTTGCCGTCCCGAGTCACGCCGAGTCACCTTCACGCATCGGAACACGGACGCCCTTCTCCTGCGCCACCGACTCCGCGATGTCGTACCCGGCGTCGACATGCCGGATGACCCCCATGCCGGGGTCGTTCGTCAGCACCCGCCGGATCTTCTCGCCGGCCAGTCTCGTACCGTCGGCCACCGTCACCTGCCCCGCGTGGATCGACCGCCCCATACCGACACCGCCCCCGTGGTGAAGGGACACCCAGGACGCCCCGGACGCCACGTTCACCATGGCGTTCAGCAGCGGCCAGTCGGCGATCGCGTCGGATCCGTCGAGCATGGCCTCGGTCTCCCGGTAGGGGGACGCGACGGAACCGCAGTCGAGGTGGTCGCGGCCGATGACGACCGGGGCGGCCAGCTCCCCGCTCGCGACCATGTCGTTGAACCGCTCGCCGGCCTTGTCCCGCTCGCCGTAACCGAGCCAGCAGATCCGGGCGGGCAGTCCCTGGAAGTGGACGCGTTCGCCGGCCATCTTGATCCAGCGGGCGAGGGACTCGTTCTCCGGGAAGAGGTCGAGGATCGCCTTGTCGGTCTTGGCGATGTCGGAGGCCTCGCCGGACAGGGCGGCCCAGCGGAAGGGGCCCTTGCCCTCGCAGAACAGCGGGCGGATGTAGGCCGGGACGAAGCCGGGGAAGGCGAAGGCCCGGTCGTATCCGGCGAGTCGGGCCTCGCCGCGGATGGAGTTGCCGTAGTCGAAGACCTCGGCGCCGGCGTCCATGAAGCCGACCATGGCCTCGACGTGCCGGGCCATGGACTCGCGGGCCCGGGTGGTGAAGCCGGCCGGGTCCTTGGCGGCGGCGTCGGCCATGTCCTCGAAGGCGGTGCCCAGCGGCAGGTAGGCCAGCGGGTCGTGGGCGGAGGTCTGGTCGGTCACGATGTCGATGGGTGCGCCCATGGCGAGAAGCTGCGGGAGGAGTTCCGCGGCGTTGCCGAGGACGCCGATGGACAGCGGGCGGCGGGCGTCCCGGGCTTCCGTGGCCAGCCGGAGGGCGTGGTCCACCGAGTCGGCCTTCACGTCGAGGTACCGGTGTTCGATGCGCCGCTCGATGGCGCGCGGGTCGCAGTCGATGCAGATCGCCACACCGTCGTTCATGGTCACGGCGAGCGGCTGGGCGCCGCCCATCCCGCCGAGGCCGGCGGTCAGTGTGATCGTCCCGGCGAGGGTGCCGGCGAACTTCTTCGCGGCGACGGCGGCGAAGGTCTCGTAGGTGCCCTGGAGGATGCCCTGGGTGCCGATGTAGATCCAGGAGCCGGCGGTCATCTGCCCGTACATGGTCAGGCCCAGCTGTTCGAGGCGGCGGAACTCCTCCCAGTTGGCCCAGTCGCCGACGAGGTTGGAGTTGGCGATGAGGACGCGCGGGGCCCATTCGTGGGTCTGCATGACGCCGACGGGCCGGCCGGACTGGACCAGCATGGTCTCGTCCTGTTTCAGCCCCTGGAGCGTGCGCACCATCGCGTCGAAGGAGCGCCAGTCGCGCGCCGCCTTGCCGGTGCCGCCGTAGACGACGAGCTTGTCGGGGTGCTCGGCGACCTCCGGGTCGAGGTTGTTCTGCAGCATCCGCAGGGCGGCTTCCTGCTGCCATCCCAGGGCGCTCGGTTCCGTGCCGCGCGACGCTCGGACGGGACGGGGTCCTGACATGGTCTGCCTCCTGGTGGGTGCTCCCGGCGGAATGTTGCTGCTTCTATTCACATCCTGGCCTCATGAATAGGGCTAGTCAATACGTCGGGGTGTCGGCGCGGCGGTGCCGCGGATGTTTGGCTGGACGCATGGGCGCACACAGCGAGGCGGAAGAGACGGACGACACCGGGGCCGGGCGGGCGGCCCGGCGGGACGAGGCGGTGCGGGCCGCCGTGGAGCAAGGGCTGCTCGGGCCCGACAGCCCCATCGTCGGGCTGCTGGACGTCACCGGCATCCGGGAGTCGGCGGCGGAGCTGCGGGCGGCGTTCGAGGCGGTGGTGGCGCCGGGCACACCCGTGCTGCACGCCTTCGCGGTGAAGGCGACCCCGCTGGTGCCGGTCCTGCGGCTGCTGCGGGAGGAGGGCGTCGGCGCGGAGGTCGCGAGCCCGGGTGAGCTGGCCCTGGCGCGGGCGGCGGGCATGCCGGCGGAGACGACGGTGCTCGACTCGCCCGCGAAGACACCGGCCGAGTTGCGCGAGGCGCTGTCCCTGGGCATCGCCGTCAACGCGGACAACCCGCAGGAGCTGGCCCGCATCGACGCCCTGATGCAGGCGACGGTGAGCCGCTCCCCCGTCGGGATCCGGGTGAATCCGCAGGTCGGCGGCGGCTCCATCGAGGCGTTGTCCACGGCGACGGCCACCTCGAAGTTCGGGGTGGCGCTGCGCGACGAGGGGGCCCGGGAGTGGGTCGTCCAGGCGTATCTCGACCGGCCGTGGCTGACCCGGCTGCACGCGCACACCGGCTCCCAGGGCATCCCGCTGGCCCTGATGGCACGGGGCGTGGCGGAGACGTACGCGCTGGCGGAGGAGATCAACCGGCGGGCCGGGCGGCGCCAGGTCGACACGCTCGACATCGGCGGCGGCCTGCCGGTGAACTTCGCGTCGGACGCGACGAGCCCGACGTTCGCGCAGTACGCGCGGCTGCTCGCCGAGGAGGTCCCGGGGCTGCTCGACGGGCGGTACGGGCTGGTCACCGAGTTCGGGCGGTCGCTGCTGGCCAAGCACGGGACGGTGGTGGCGCGGGTCGAGTACGCGAAGGTCTCCGGCCGGCGGGCGGTGGCGGTGACGCATGCCGGGGTACAGGTGGCCGCGCGGACCGTTTACGCGCCGGGGAGCTGGCCGTTGCGGATCTCCGCGTACGACGCGAAGGGGCGGCCGAAGGACGGGCCGGTGGTGGTGCAGGACGTCGCCGGGCCGGCCTGTTTCGCGGGGGATCTGCTGGCGCAGGGCCGGTCCATGCCGTTGCTGGAACAAGGCGACTACGCGGCGGCTCTGGACACGGGGGCGTACTACTTCGCGCACCACTACGGGTACAACTCGCTGGTGCGGCCCGGCGTTTACGGGTTCGGGCCGGGTGGGCGCTTCGCGGAGGTGCGCAAGGCCCAGACCGTGCAGGAGGTGGTCGCCGAGTCCGGCGGGGCGCAGGTGGACGCGTTGACGCGGCCGCCGTTCGGGCGCGCGTAGTCCCGGACCGCGGGCGCGGTGGCTGCTCGCGCACACGTGCCGGAGCCGCCTGCCGGTCCAGCCCCGCGCCCCGAGGGCTCACACCAGCGCGGGCGACTTCCTTCGTGCGCCTCCCGGGGCCGCGTAGCGCTTGCGGCGGCCGTAAGCCACGGCGGCCGTCGCCAGGACGAAGAGGGCCGCCCCGGTCAGAACGCCGATGCGGCGGCCGGTCAGGCCGGGTGCGAACAGGCCGATGCCCGCCGCGAAGACGCCCAGCCACCACAGCGGGGCCGCTCCCGCCCGTACGACGACGGCCACCCGGGCCAGTCCCTGTCCTCCACGTGTCACGTCCAGCCTCCGTCCGGTTTCCGAAGCCTCTGGGAGGCACACGGTAGCGACGCAACGTGAGACGAATATGAGAAGACACCGCGTGCCGTCAGTCGACGAACAGGCCCCGCGCCGCCGCTTTCGTGTCGAACTCCTCCAGGCGGGACTGGGCCTGGGGCAGGTCGTCGCACATGGCCTCCAGCAGGACCCGGCCGAGCAGCATCGGCGCACAGGCCGTGTCGAAGGCCAGGCCGGTGCCGACGGCGGCGGGGAGCAGCAGGTCGGACACCTTGGCGACGGGTGCGAAGGCGGAGTCGGCGACCGTGACGACGGTCAGCCCGGCCTCCTTGGCGTAGGCGAGGGTGCCGACGACCTCGCGGGGGTGCCGGGGCAGCGCGAAACAGAGCAGTGCGCTCGCGCCGGCCCGGACGGCGGCGTCGATGCGGTCCTGGAGCATCGTGCCGCCCTCACCGAGCAGCCGTACGTCGGGGTGGACCTTGGCGGCGAAGTAGGCGAAGCCGTGCGCCTGGGCGGCAGCCGCCCGCAGGCCGAGGACGAGCAGCGGGCGGGAGCCGGCGAGGATGCCCCCCGCCCGCTGCACGGGAGCGGGGTCGGCCAGTGCCTCCGCCAGGTGCCGCAGGTTCTCGATCTCGGCCTCGACGGCCTGCTGGTACTCGTTGTGGGCCCCGGCCTCCGCGGCGGGTTCGGCGGGGGCGACCTCGCGCAGATGGCGGCGCAGGGCGGGGTAGCCGTCGAAGCCGAGGGCGACGGCGAAACGGGTCACGGACGGCTGGCTGACCCCGGCCAGCTCGGCGAGTTCCACGCTCGACAGGAACGGCACGTCGGCGGCGCGCCGCACCATGCTGTGCGCGATGCGCCGCTGGGTCGGCGTCAGCCGGTGGCCCTCGAAGAGCGCCTGCAGCCGCGCGGCAGGGCTGTCGGTCACGCTCATGACGTGCTCCCCCTCGCCTATTCAGTAGCTGAGGATTCTGCATGAGCATATGCAGAGCGGCAAGCCGGACCGCAGGACGGCGGCCGTACGTCCGGAAACCCCCTGCCCGACACGGGGGCTAACCCCAGTGCGGCCGGCGGCGGCGCTTCCTACCGTGGACGGCATGACGGGAATGGACGCGCGGGACGCCGACCTGAAGAGGGAACTCGACGCCACCCTGCACGCGCGCAGGGATCTGGGCGAGGAGTACGAGTCGGCGCTGGTCGACTCGTTCTTGGAGAAGGTCGACCAGCGGATCGACGGCGCGGTGGAGCGCCGGGTGCGCCGGCAGCTCGCCGAGCAGCAGATGCAGACGGCCCGGGACTCCCGGGCGCCGAGGGTCACGGATTCCTGGGGTGAGCGGTTCGGCTTCGGAATCGTCTCCCTGGTCCTCGCGGTGCCGCTGTCCGCGATCGGCGGGGGCGTGGCGCGCCTGCCCGGCCTCCTCATCGCCTGGGCGGGCATCGTCGGCGTCAACGTCGTCCAGGCGGTCCGCACCGACCCGAACCTCTTCGGCCGCCGCCGCAAGTCCTCCCAGGACAGTCGCTGGGAGGACTGAGCGCTCCCGTCCGGGGATCAGGCCTGGCGCGTCGGCAGCGCGATGATCTGCCGCAGATTGACCCGGCGCGGCCGGCTCGCCGCGTAGGCCACCAGGTCGGCCAGTTCCTCGGCGGACAGTGCGCCCACCGCTTCGACGATGCCCTCCACCTGCCGGGCCAGTTCCGCGTCGGAGATGTGGGTGCGCAACTCGCTCTCGACGATCCCGGGCTCGATGTTGGTGACCCGGACGTCCCGGGGCCCGAACTCCGTGCGCAGGGCTTCCGACAGGTAGGTGACGGCCGCCTTGGTCGCGCCGTACACCGCGTAGTTCGGGAAGCTGACGTGCGCGGCGATGGACGAGATGTTGACGATGTCGGCCGTACGGCCGTCCGCGGCGGCGCCCACCAGGTCGCCGGTGAAGACGCCGATCATCCGCAGCACCCCGGTGACGTTGGTGTCGAGCATCCGCTGCCACTCGTCGGCGCGCCGGGCGTCGACGGGGTGGGGCAGCATCACGCCGGCGCTGTTCACCACCAGGTCGACGGTCCCGAACTCCGCGTGGACGCGGTCGGCGGCGTCCGCCACGGACCTCTCGTCGGTGACGTCCGCGACGACGGCCAGGGCCTGCCCGCCGTCGGCCCGGATCTTCCCCGCGAGCGCCGTCAGCCGTTCCGCACGCCGGGCCAGCAGCGCCACCCGGGCGCCCCGGGCGGCCAGCAGCACGGCGACGGCCTCGCCGATCCCGCTCGCGGCTCCGGTGACGACGGCGGTACGGCCGGCCAGGTTGTCGTACGACATGGGATACCCCCTCGGTGCCGGCCGGGGCGTCTCCCCGGCCTCGGACACCACCCTCGGCGGCTTCGGCCGCCCTACCCAGGGCTGCGCTCTTCCTGGGTCCGCCAGTACCAGGTTCACCGGGCCCGGGCGGCCTAGGCTCGGATCCATGGACGGTGAACTGGGAGACTTCCTGCGCTCGCGCCGCGCCCGGATCCGGCCCGAGGAGGTGGGGCTGCCGTCGTACGGCCGCCGCCGCGTCCCGGGTCTGCGCCGCGAGGAGGTGGCGCAGCTGGCCGGGGTGAGCGTCGACTACTACGTCCGCCTCGAGCAGGGCAGGGGACCCGGCGATCCCGGCCGGACCAAGTCCGGGGGTGTCTCGGACGCCGTGCTGGACGCGATCGCCCGGGTGCTGCGGCTGGACGAGGCCGAGCACGCGTACCTGCGGGCGGTGGCCCGGCCGCGCCGGCAGGACGGGCACGGGCCCGCCGCGTCCCGGGTGCGCCCGGGTGTCCGGCTGCTCCTGGACGGCATGGACCGCAACCCCGCCTACGTCCTGGACCACCGCATGGAGGTCCTCGCCTGGAACGCGCTCGCCGACGCCGTCCTCGACTTCAGCGGCCCGGGCGACGTCAGCCTGCCGCGCCGTCTCTTCCTCGACCCCGCCTCGCGCGAGCTCTATCCGGACTGGGCGGAGGTCGCCGCCCAGACGGTCGCGCATCTGCGCCTGCAGGCGGGCCACCATCCCGGCGACCCTGCCACGGGGGAACTCGTCGCCGGACTCACCCGGGCCAGCGACGAGTTCCGTCGTCTGTGGGCCGACCATCTGGTCAAGCCCTGCGATCACGGCGTGAAGCTCCTCCGGCACCCGGTCGCGGGCCTGCTGACCCTCCCGTACGAGACCCTCACGATCCCGGCGGCCCCCGACCAGACGATCGTGGCCTACACACCCGAACCGGGCTCGGAAACGGCGGAGCGCCTGGCGCTGCTCGGGAGCTGGTCCTCAGCCGCCCCCGAAGCCCCGGAACGTGCCTGAGGGGTCCGCGGCGTCGGCGTACCCGGCGAGCGGTGCCCGAACGCCGGCGCCGACGAAACGGGGATCGCTGACGCGGGTCGCGCACGCAGACGCGTCGGCCCAGTCGAGAGCGGCGCACAGCGCCTCCCGGGCCGCGTCGTCGGCGAAGCCGGTGCACAGGACGAACGTGGTCAGGCCGTCGGGCAGCGGCCGAGGCGGGCGGGAATCCTGGCACCCGCCCCTGACGATCCCGCGCCACGAGCACCCGGAAGGAAGTTGCGCGGGGACCGCCGCACCCCCGTGAACGGGGGGCGGGACGACGGCGGTCCCCGCGAAGGACGCGGGCCCGGTCAGGCCGGGCTTGCGCGTCCGTGGCGTCCGTGGAGGTCCGGGAGCCGCTCCGGAGGTCCTGTGACGCCGTTCGGCGCCGGCCCGGACGGGGAGCCGCTCCCGCCCTTGCCGACACCCACCAATGTGCAGGACGTGTGTTAAGCGGGTGCTGCGCGGACGTGACACCCGCGTACCGGTTCCGCGAAGTCCGCGAAGATCACGGATGCCGCAAGTTCACCCGGTTCACGGGCAGTTCACCGGGGGTTCGCCGTCACTTCCCCGTGCGGGCGAGGAAGGACAGGAGGTCCTGCCGGCTGACCACACCGGTCGGCTTGCCCTCGACGAGGACGATCGCCGCGTCCGCCTTGCCGAGGACGGCCATCAGGTCGGCGACGGGTTCGCCGGAGCCGACCTGGGGCAGCGGGCCGGACATGTGCTTCTCCAGCGGGTCCTCGAGGGAGGCGCTCTTGCTGAACAGCGCGTCCAGCAGCTCGCGTTCCACGACCGAGCCGACGACCTCGGCCGCCATCACGTCGGGGTGGCCGGCGCCAGGCTTGACGACCGGCATCTGCGAGACGCCGTACTCGCGCAGCACCTCGATGGCCTGACCGACCGTCTCCTCCGGGTGCATGTGGACGAGGGAGGGCATGCGGTCGCCCTCCTTGTCGTTCAGGACGTCGGCGACGCGCGCGCTGGGGCCCGCGTCCTCCAGAAAGCCGTAGTCGGCCATCCACTCGTCGTTGAAGATCTTGCTGAGGTAGCCGCGGCCGCTGTCCGGCAGCAGGACGACCACGACGTCGTCCGGACCGAGCCGTTCGGCGACCTCCAGCGCGGCCACGACCGCCATGCCACAGGAGCCGCCGACGAGCAGGCCCTCCTCCTTGGCGAGGCGGCGGGTCATCTGGAAGGAGTCCTTGTCGGACACGGCGACGATCTCGTCCGCGACGGTCCGGTCGTAGGCGGTCGGCCAGAAGTCCTCACCGACACCCTCGACGAGGTACGGCCGGCCGGAGCCGCCGGAGTAGACGGAGCCCTCGGGGTCCGCGCCGACGACCTTCACCGAGCCGTCGCTGATCTCCTTCAGATAGCGGCCGGTCCCGGAGATGGTGCCGCCGGTGCCCACGCCCGCCACGAAGTGGGTGATCCTCCCCTCCGTCTGCTCCCACAGCTCGGGGCCGGTCGAGTGGTAGTGGGAGAGCGGGTTGTGGGGGTTGGAGTACTGGTCGGGCTTCCAGGCTCCGGGCGTCTCACGGACCAGCCGGTCGGAGACGTTGTAGTACGAGTCCGGGTGCTCGGGGTCGACGGCCGTCGGGCAGACGACGACCTCGGCGCCGTACGCGCGCAGTACGTTGATCTTGTCGGTGCTCACCTTGTCGGGGCACACGAAGATGCACTTGTACCCCTTCTGCTGGGCGACGATGGCGAGCCCGACGCCGGTGTTGCCGCTGGTCGGCTCGACGATCGTGCCGCCGGGCTTGAGCGCGCCGCTCTCCTCCGCCGCCTCGATCATGCGCAGGGCGATGCGGTCCTTCACCGAGCCGCCGGGGTTGAAGTACTCCACCTTGGCCAGGACGGTCGCCCTGATGCCTTTGGTCACGCTGTTGAGCTTCACCAGCGGGGTGTTGCCGACGAGGCTGATCATCGAGTCGTGGAACTGCACCGTTGTCTCCGGATGCCGCAGAAGTGGTCTGTGTGGTGCCGCCAGCCTATGACCTCGCGGTGGTCCGTGACGGTCGTTCACTCCCTGTTGAGATTGGGCGACGTGCTGTACGGGGCAAGCACTGGGTGTACGGGTTCGAGGAGGTGGCGGCGACGCATGACGAGCATGTCGAGGGCAAGGGTGGCCCGGCGGATCGCGGCCGGCGCGGCTTATGGCGGCGGCGGGATCGGTCTGGCCGGTGCGGCCACCGTGGGGCTGGTGCTGGCGGAGGTGCAGCTGGCGCGGCGCCGGGTGGGCAACGGCACGTCACCGCACGTGCCGCACGCGGACGGGCTGTACGGCCGCGGCCGTATGTACGCCGGTACGGCCGGGGTACCGCTGAGGCTGACGATGCTGGGTGACTCCACGGCCGCGGGCCAGGGCGTGCACCGGGGCGGTCAGACCCCCGGGGCCCTTCTGGCGTCGGGGCTCGCCGCGCTGGCGGAACGCCCGGTGGAGCTGCGCACGGTGGCGACCCCCGGGGCCTGCTCGGACGACCTGGACCGCCAGGTGGCCCTGGTGCTGGCCGCTCCCGGCCCCGTGCCCGACATCTGCGTGATCATGGTCGGCGCCAACGACGTCACCCACCGCATGCCCGCGACGCGCTCGGTCCGCCATCTGTCCTCGGCGGTCCGCCGGCTGCGCACGGCCGGAGCGGAGGTCGTCGTCGGGACCTGCCCCGACCTCGGCACGATCGAGCCGGTCCGGCAGCCCTTGCGCTGGCTGGCCCGGCGGGCCTCACGCCAGCTGGCCGCCGCCCAGACGATCGGAGTCGTCGAGCAGGGCGGCCGCACCGTGTCGCTGGGGGATCTGCTGGGCCCCGAGTTCGCCGAGAACCCGAGGGAGCTGTTCGGCCCGGACAGCTACCACCCCTCCGCCGAGGGCTACGCGACGGCGGCGATGGCGCTCCTGCCGACCGTCTGCGCCTCCCTGGGCCTGTGGCCCGCCGAGGAGGAGCGCCCGGACGCCTCCCGCCGCGAGGGCTTCCTGCCGGTGGCGCGGGCGGCCGCGGAGGCCGCCTCGGAGGCGGGCACGGAGGTCGCGGCGGCCATGCCGAGCGGCCCGCGCGGGCCGTGGGCCCTGCTGAAGCGCAGGCGGCGCCGGCGGGTACCCGAGCAGGAACCGGCACCCGCGGCTCCGTCGAACTGAGGAGGGCCACAAAGCAAGCGCTTGGAAACTGCGGTCAGGGTCACACCGCGACACCCGTGACCCAGGCCATACGTACGGGTAACTTCCCAGTCAGCCCTGCCAGACCACCCGGTACGCCAATGGAGCCGTGATGCCCGAAGCCGTGATCGTCTCAGCCGCCCGCTCCCCCATCGGCCGCGCCGTCAAGGGCTCCCTCAAGGACCTCCGCCCGGACGACCTGGCCGCCACGATCGTCCAGGCCGCCCTGGCCAAGGTCCCCGAGCTGGACCCGAAGGACATCGACGACCTGATGCTCGGCTGCGGCCTGCCCGGCGGCGAGCAGGGCCACAACCTCGGCCGGATCGTCGCCGTGCAGATGGGGATGGACCACCTGCCGGGCTGCACCGTCACCCGGTACTGCTCCTCCTCCCTGCAGACCTCCCGCATGGCCCTGCACGCCATCAAGGCCGGTGAGGGCGACGTCTTCATCTCGGCGGGTGTGGAGACGGTCTCCCGCTACGCGAAGGGCAGCTCCGACGGCCTGCCCGACACGCACAACCCGCTCTTCGCCGACGCCGAGGCCCGCACCGTCGCCACCGCCCAGTCCGAGGGCTCGACCTGGCACGACCCGCGCGAGGACGGCCTGCTGCCCGACCCGTACATCGCGATGGGCCAGACCGCCGAGAACCTGGCCCGCGCCAAGGGCGTCACCCGCCAGGACATGGACGAGTTCGGCGTCCGCTCGCAGAACCTCGCCGAAGAGGCCATCAAGAACGGCTTCTGGGAGCGGGAGATCACCCCGGTCACCCTCCCCGACGGCACGGTCGTCTCCACGGACGACGGCCCCCGCGCCGGCGTCACCCTGGAGGGCGTGCAGGGCCTGAAGCCGGTCTTCCGCCCCGACGGCATGGTCACGGCCGCCAACTGCTGCCCGCTGAACGACGGTGCCGCGGCCCTCGTGATCATGTCCGACACCAAGGCCCGCGAGCTCGGCCTCACCCCGCTCGCCCGGATCGTGTCGACCGGCGTCTCCGGCCTCTCGCCCGAGATCATGGGCCTCGGCCCGGTGGAGGCCAGCAAGCAGGCCCTGCGGCGCGCCGGGCTGACCATCGACGACATCGACCTGGCCGAGATCAACGAGGCGTTCGCCGCCCAGGTGATCCCCTCCTACCGCGACCTGGGCATCCCGCTGGAAAAGCTGAACGTCAACGGCGGCGCCATCGCCGTCGGCCACCCCTTCGGCATGACCGGTGCCCGCATCACCACCACGCTCATCAACTCCCTGCAGTTCCACGACAAGCAGTTCGGTCTGGAGACGATGTGCGTCGGCGGCGGCCAGGGCATGGCCATGGTCATCGAGCGCCTCAGCTGACCGCCGCACGGTAGCCGCCATAGCACGCGCTGTGAGGCCTTGGCCCAGAACCCCGGAAACTCCGGGGTTCTGGGCTGTTTTGTGATCCAATCTCCCCCAGGATGTGACCTATCTCCCTCCACCAGGGGAGAACCGCAGGTCACAGCAGGCACACCCCCTCCCCCGACACCAAAGCCCTGTCCGTTTCGTGACATTACGCACTGACAGCTGGTTAGTCCGCCCTTCAAGCTGATGTAGGAAGTCGGGGGTCGACTTTGAACCGGGAGTACGTCAGTGAGCGCCATGCCGATCGCGTTGCTGGTCACCACGGCCGCCACGGGCGCCGTGGGCGTCGCCGTCCTGCGCACCGTCCTGCAGCTGCGCCGACAGGTCGCGGCCCTGCACACCGCGCTGGCCGAGAGCCGCGCCGCCACCACCCGTGCCCTGCTGCCCGCCGCTCGTACCGCTGCCGACACCGATGAGATACGTGCCGCCGTGGCCGCCGCGCTCGCCGAGGAGCGGGAGCGGGAACTCGCCGAGGCGCGGGCCTTCTGGGCCGCCCAGGAGTCCCGTGACGCCTCCGACGCACCCTCTCTGCTGGGCCTGCCCGAGACCGATCTGTTCCTGCCCCGCCAGGCCGACTTCGCGGGTCTGGAGCCGGTGTCCGAGCCCGGCGCGGACACCGAGGAGCCGGCCGGCGAGTCGCCGGAGCTGGCCGCGGCCCGCCGCCGCCACCCCTCCCACCCGGACTTCGTGCCGACGCAGTCGCCGGTCGTGAACGACCACGAGCGCACCGTCGCCACCCTGGAGGAGCTGGCCTCCTCCCGCGTCGAGCTGACGGACGTCCGTCCCGGCCCGCTGGGCACGCTGGACGTCTACGTCTTCGCCGACGGCACGACCCTGTGCATGACCCCGGGCCACCGCGAGACGGCGGAGCACCTCGCCGCGGCGCTGCGCGCCGGCCGGACCCCGGTCCTGCTGGGCGGCTCCGGCATCTCGGGCGCCTACACCCTCACGTTCGAGTGCGGCGAGGAGAACGTCTACATCCTGGCGGACCGGGTCATCGCGTCCCTTTAGGGACGCGCCCCGATGGGGCGCGGGGAACTGCGCGAGCGACCACGGGAAGCCCGCACCCGCAAACGCCGCTCAGACCCCCGCCCGCTTCTGCGCCGCCTGCACCCACGTCAACGCGTCATCGACGTCGGCATCGCTGCGAAGCACAACGGCCAGATCATGCCCGGCCACGGTGATCTGATCCGCCGCCGCGAACATCCCCGCGTCCGGCATCTCCCGAGGCTCCACGCCCGGTTCCTCCAGTTCCTGGGCCCACCGGGCGAGCTGTCGGGCCAGCGCCAGCGCTTCCGCGGCAGCACCTCGCTGCAACCGGCTCTGGGGCGCAGCCCTCAAACGATCGGCGAAGTGATCCACCGCACGGGTCAGAGGCGTCGTATCAACCACGCCGCGAGCGTACGCGTCGCACCGGGACTGTTGCCAACGGGCGAACACTCAGGCACGGTGACCTGAAGGACCGGCTTACATCCCAGCGTCCGGAGGCGCCGATGTCCCAAGTCTTCTCCGAAGAGACCCATCGCAACATGCTCGCCCGCATTCCGCACTGCACCGGTCGTGAGATCTCCGACTGGTTGCGCACCGTCGAAGAAGGCCCGGCACTCTTCCGCTTCGAGGAAAAGGTCAGCTGGCTCCGGCACGAACACAACCTCGCGTACGGCCACGCCAAGGCGATCATCCACGAGTACGACCTGAGGAGGGCCGCGCGCAAGCTGCGCTAGGCGCGCGCACCGTCCCCTCGACGACGAAGGGCCCCGGCCGGAGCCGGGGCCCTTCGCGCTACGACCGTCGAGGACTAGTCGTTGCTGTTGAGGATCGAGATGATCCTCAGGAACTCCATGTAGATCCACACCAGTGTCAGCGTGAGGCCGAAGGCCGCGAACCACGCCTCCTCGCGCGGGGCACCGTAGGCGATGCCGTCCTCGACCTGCTTGAAGTCCAGGGCGAGGAAGCAGGCGCCGAGGATGATGCCGACGATGCCGAAGATGACACCCATGGCACCGCTGCGGAAGCCGAGGCCGTCACCGCCGCCGAACACCGCGAACAGCAGGTTCACGGTCATCAGCAGGATGAAGCCGAGCGCGGCCGCCATCACGAAGCCGTAGAAACGGCGGTTGACGCGGATCCAGCCGGCCTTGTAGGCGATCAGCACACCGGTGAAGACCGCCATGGTGCCGATCACGGCCTGCATGGCCGCACCGTCGGCGATGCGGTTGTCGACGATGTTGGAGACGACGCCGAGGAAGACACCCTCGAAGGCGGCGTACGTCAGGATCAGCGCGGGCGAGGCCTTGCGCTTGAAGGACTGTACGAACGCCAGGACCATGCCGATCAGCGCGGCGCCGATGCCGATGCCGTAGCTACGGCTGATGTTGGCGTCGTCGATCGGCAGCAGGGCCCAGGAGAGCGCCGCGGTGAGGATGAGCACGCCGAGCGTGCTCGCCGTGCGCAGGACGACGTCGTCGATGGTCATCCGGCCGGTGGTGGCCGGGGCCTGCGGCGGCGCGCCGTACTGCAGGTCCTGCTGGGCGTAAGGGTTCTGCGCGTACGGGTTCTGCGCGTACTGGTCGCCCGTCGGCTGCGCGTACGGGTTGCCCTGGGTGGCGACAGCGGGACCCCCGGCCTGCGGCGCGGTGTTGAAGCCCGCGTAGCCGTTGTCGCGGCTGAACCCCCGTCGCGAGAAGACCGGGTTTCTGCTCCTCATTTCACTCCTCCATGGCCAAACGTCGTGGCCTTGGCTCAAGAGTAATAGGTAGGCAAAGGAATGACCCTACTGCTTGGGGAGGATCTTTCCCTCACTGTGCAGCGCAACACGCTACGCCGCTTCCTGATTCCCCTGACCGGCGGGGGTCATTCATCCGGTCCGACCGTTCTCACCCGAGCGGGAAGCCGGTGTACCCCTCCGCGAGGTCCGTCTCGGCGGCGCGGGAGGAGGCGATCCGCTCCAGCCGGGCGAGCTGGAGGCGGTCGTCGAACGGCGTCGCCCCGGGAGCCCGGTGCAGCAGGGTCGTCATGTCGTAGGAGAACCGCTCGGCCTGCCAGACGCGGCGCAGGCAGGTCTGCGAGTAGGCGTCGAGCAGCTCGGGTGATCCGGTGTCCTGCTGGTGGATCAGGGCCCGGGCGAAGGTGACGACGTCACCGGCGGCGAGGTTCAGGCCCTTCGCGCCGGTCGGCGGGACGATGTGGGCGGCGTCGCCCGCGAGGAAGAGGCGGCCGTGGCGCATCGGCTCGTGGACCCAGGAACGCATGGGCGTGACCGACTTCTGCGTGATGGGGCCGCGCACGAGGCGCCAGTCGTCGGCGGTCTCGAAGCGACGCTCCAGCTCGTCCCAGATCGCCTCGTCGTCCCACTGCGCGGCGTCCGTGCCGTCGGGCACCTGGAGGTACAGGCGGGAGACGGCCGGCGAGCGCATGGAGAGCAGGGCGAAGCCCCGGTCGTGGCGGGCGTAGACCAGCTCGTCGTGCGAGGGCGGCACGTCGGCGAGGATGCCGAGCCAGCCGAAGGGGTACGTCCGCTCGAAGACCCGGGTGAGTCCGGCGGGGATCGCCTTGCGGGCCACGCCCCAGAACCCGTCGCAGCCGACGACGTAGGCGCACTCCAGGACGTCCTCGCGGCCCTCGTGCCGGAAGCGGATCCGCGGGGCGTCGGTGTCGGCGCCCTCCACGGCCAGCGCCTCCGCCTCGAAGAGCAGAGGTCCGCCCTCCTGGAGCTGGAGGGCGATGAGGTCCTTGCACATCTCGGTCTGGGCGTAGACCATCACGGACCGGCCGCCGGTGAGGGCGGGGAAGTCGACGCGGTGGCGCCTGCGGTCGAAGCGCAGCTCGATGCCGTCGTGACGCAGCCCCTCGCGGTCCATGCGCTCCCCGGCGCCGGCCGCGCGCAGGGCGTCCGCCGTGTCCTGCTCCAGGATCCCGGCGCGCTGCCGCCGCTCGACGTAGGCGCGGTCGCGGCTCTCCAGGACGACCGCGTCGATGCCGGCGCGGTGCAGCAGCCGGGCGAGGAGGAGGCCGGCGGGGCCCGCTCCGATGATGCCGACGGTGGTGCGCATCGGACGACCTCTTCCCATCCACGTTCGTCTGGTGAAAATTCTTTCACCACGTGCATGTGAGTCTCCGACGGCATGAGGTCGCTGTCAACGGGCACGCCGTGAACTCTTCAATGGACCACGCAGGGATCGGAAGGTGCCCGGAGCCGGACTCGAACCGGCACGCCCGCGAAGGGGCAGCGAGGTTTAAGCTCGCCGTGTCTGCATTCCACCATCCGGGCAGGCCGTGGGCTCCGCATCGAGGTTCCGAGACTATCCGGACGGGTCCCCCGAACAGCGGAAGCGTGGACCGATGTTGTCTTATTTTATTGACGTCTGAGGGTGCATCAGCACACGGAACACGCCATCCGCACTTGCCAACAGCCTTGCGTGCGGCGGTCGGCCGCGTATGCGGAATGACGGAATTTCACCGCTTGAACGAGGGCACTCCACCTGTTCTCGACACCTCGGACGCATCCGTTCCGGACACCGGGGCCTCTCAGGGGCGTTCGTCATCCCCAGGTATGACACCGCACCGCGCGGTCAGACCGCAGTCGGCCTTCGGAACCAGAACAACGGGTGACTACACGGCGGCGTGGGACCCGGACGATGGAACACGTCCTTCCCCGTACAGCCGTCCGACAGGAGACCCATCCCGTGACCACCGCTTCCCTCGCCGACCGGGCCACCACCGCGGCCGCGCGCGCCACGGATCTGTCGAAGATCTACGGACAGGGTGAGACCCAGGTGGTCGCTCTGGACCGCGTCTCCGTCGACTTCCGGCAGGCCGAGTTCACCGCGATCATGGGCCCCTCCGGCTCCGGCAAGTCCACCCTGATGCACTGCGTGGCCGGTCTCGACTCCTTCTCCTCCGGGTCGGTGCGCATCGGCGACACCGAGCTCGGCTCACTGAAGGACAAGCAGCTGACCAAGCTGCGCCGGGACAAGATCGGCTTCATCTTCCAGGCGTTCAACCTGCTGCCGACCCTGACGGCCCTGGAGAACATCACCCTTCCGATGGACATCGCGGGCCGCAAGCCGGACAAGGAGTGGCTGGACTCCGTCATCCGGATGATCGGCCTGGCGGACCGGCTCGGCCACCGGCCGTCCCAGCTGTCCGGCGGCCAGCAGCAGCGCGTCGCCGTGGCCCGGGCGCTGGCCTCCCGGCCGGAGATCATCTTCGGCGACGAGCCCACCGGAAACCTCGACTCGCGCGCCGGCGCCGAGGTGCTGGGCTTCCTGCGCAACTCCGTGCGGGAGCTGGGCCAGACGGTGGTGATGGTGACCCACGACCCGGTGGCCGCGGCCTACGCGGACCGGGTCGTCTTCCTCGCGGACGGCCGGATCGTCGACGAGTTGTACGGGCCGACGGCCGAATCCGTGCTCGACCGCATGAAGGCGTTCGACGCCAAGGGCCGCACCAGCTGATCCCCGTCAGGACCGACAGGACTGAGAAGAAGAACCCATGTTCCGTACCGCCTTGCGCAACGTACTCGCGCACAAGGCCCGGCTCCTGATGACCGTACTCGCCGTGATGCTCGGCGTGGCCTTCGTGTCGGGGACCCTGGTCTTCACCAACACCATCTCCGACGCCTACCAGAAGAGTTCGGCGAAGGGCTTCGACCAGGTAGACGTCGCCATGACGGCGGACTACAAGGATGCCGAGGGCGACCAGGTCGGGAAACTCCACGAACTGACCCAGTCCGTGCTCGACAAGACCGAGCGGGTACCCGGGGCCGCTTCCGCCATCGGCGTCGTGCAGAACTTCACCGCCCTCGCCGACAAGGACGGCAAGCTGATCGGCGAGGGCTTCCAGTCGCAGGGCGGCAACTACTGGGGCACCAAGGACCCGCGTTACCCCCTCGTCAGCGGGCACGCCCCGAAGGGCCCCGGTGAGATCCTCATCGACTCCGCGACGGCGAAGCGCGCCGGCTACACGGTCGGCGACACCGTACGCATGTCCGTCGACGGGCCGGTCCTGACCCCGAGGATCACCGGGATCTTCACCACCGACGACGGCAACGTCGCGGCCGGCGGCAGCCTCACCCTGTTCGACACCCCCACCGCCCAGAAGCTGCTGGGCAAGCCGGGCGTGTACGACCAGATCGACGTCAAGGCCAAGCCGGGCGTCACGCAGGCGGCCCTGAAGGCGGAGCTGGACAAGGCGCTGCCCGAGGGCACCGTCTCCACCACCACCGGCAAGCAGCTCGCCGACGACCAGGCGGACATGATCGCCCGGTCGATGAGCGGCATGCAGACGGCCCTGCTGGTCTTCGCCGGCATCGCCCTGTTCGTCGGCACGTTCATCATCGCCAACACCTTCACCATGCTGGTCGCCCAGCGCACCAGGGAGCTGGCCCTGATGCGCGCGGTCGGCGCCTCGCGCCGGCAGGTGACCCGGTCGGTGCTCATCGAGGCGTTCGTGGTCGGCACGGTCGCCGCCGTGACCGGGCTGGTCGCGGGCATCGGCATCGGGGCCGGACTGCGCTCCCTGATGGGCACGTTCGACGCGACCGTGCCCGACGGGCCGCTGGTCGTCACGTCCGGCACGATCATCGCCGCGCTCGCGGTCGGCATCCTGGTGACCATGCTGGCGGCGTGGCTGCCGGGCCGCCGGGCCGCGAAGATCCCGCCGGTGGCGGCCATGAGCAGCGTGCACGCCAAGGCCACGACCAAGTCGCTGGTGCTGCGCAACACGCTGGGCGCACTGGTCTCGGCTGCGGGCGTCGCGGTGGTCCTCGTGGCCACGACCATGGACGGCTCGGACGGCCAGGTGCCCATGGGCTTCGGCGCGGTGCTGCTGATCATCGGCGTCTTCATCCTGACCCCTCTGCTGTCCCGCCCGCTGATCGCCGCCGCCGCGCCGGTGCTGCGCGCCTTCGGCATCTCCGGCAAGCTGGCCCGGCAGAACTCGGTGCGCAACCCGCGCCGTACGGCTGCCACCGCCTCCGCGCTGATGATCGGCCTGACCCTGATCACCGGCATGACGGTGATGGCGGGCAGTCTGCAGCAGGCCATCGAGAAGATGGCGTCGGCGTCGATCAAGGCCGACTACGTGGTGTCCATGGCGAACGGCAACCCGCTGTCGCCGGACGTCGAGAAGAAGCTGAAGCAGGCCGGTGACGTCACCGCCACCAGCCCGATGCTCAACGCCGAGACCCGGATCGACGGGCAGAGCGAGTACGTGACCGGCGTCAACGGCGCCGCGATCGGCGACCTGGTCGGCCCGAAGGTCGACCAGGGGTCCTTCAAGGTCGGCGGCGCCCAGGTCGTGGTGGACAGTGAGACCGCCAAGTCCTACGGCTGGAAGACCGGTTCCGCCTTCACCGCCTCCTTCGGGGACGGCAAGAAGGAGAAGCTCACGGTCGCCGGCACCTACGAGAGCAACGACTTCCTCAGCGGCATCCTGCTCGACGAGAAGACCCTCTCCCCGCACGAGTCGGACCCGTACAACATGAAGGTCATGGTGAAGACCGCGGACGGCACGTCCGGCGCGGTGCAGGACCAGCTGGAGAAGGCCCTCGGCACCAACCCGGCCGTCAAGGTCCAGTCCAAGGACGACATCTCCAACGAGATCGCGCAGATGTTCACGCTGATGCTGAACATGGTCTACGGCCTGCTCGCGATGGCGGTGATCGTGGCGGTCCTCGGCGTCATCAACACCCTGGCCATGTCGGTCTTCGAGCGTTCGCAGGAGATCGGCATGCTCCGCGCGATCGGCCTGGACCGCAAGGGCATCAAGCGGATGGTCCGCCTGGAGTCCCTGGTGATCTCCCTGTTCGGCGCGGTGCTGGGCATCGGCCTGGGCGTGTTCTTCGGCTGGGCGGCCGGTGAGCTGCTGGCCTCGAAGATGGCGACGTACGAACTGGTCCTGCCGTGGGCGCGGATGGGTGTCTTCCTGCTGCTGGCCGCGACGGTGGGCGTCCTCGCGGCGCTGTGGCCGGCCCGGCGTGCGGCACGGCTGAACATGCTGGATGCCATCAAGGCGGAGTGACGGATGCGCGAAGGGCCCCTTTCCCCGAGAGGAAAGGGGCCCTTCGCCGTTCTCAGTTCCAGGTGCGGGCGCGCAGCGGCATGTCCGACGTCCCGGACTCGGGGGTGCGGACGGCCAGGACCTGGTTGACGCCGATGCGGTTGTGTTCGAAGGCCAGCGCCGACGCCGCCATGTACAGGCGCCAGACGCGGGCGCGGCCGGGGCCGGCCAGCTGGACGGCACGCTCCCACTCGGCTTCCAGGCGGGCGACCCACTGGCGCAGGGTGAGGGCGTAGTGCTCGCGGATCGCCTCGACGTCGCGCACCTCGAAGCCGGCGCGCTCCAGCTGGGCGACGGTGATGCCGATCGGCTGGAGCTCGCCGTCGGGGAAGACGTAGGAGTCGATGAACGCGTCGACGCTGTACGTCGTCTCGTCCCGCTGCGGGCGGCGGGCGATCTGGTGGTTCAGGAGCCGCCCGCCGGGCTTGAGCAGGCCGTACAGGTCGGCGGCGTACTCCAGGTACTGCTCGGCGCCGACGTGTTCGGCCATGCCGATGGAGGAGACGGCGTCGTAGGGCGCGTCGCGGACGTCGCGGTAGTCCTGGACTCGGATCTCGACCTTGTCGGTGAGGCCCTCGTCGGCGACGCGCTTGCGGGCGTAGGCGGCCTGTTCCTGGGAGAGCGTGACGCCGACGACGCTCACGCCGTGCTCGCGGGCGGCGTGGATGGCCATGGAGCCCCAGCCGCAGCCGACGTCGAGCAGCCGCCGCCCCGGTTCCAGGCCGAGCTTGCGGCAGACGAGTTCCAGCTTGTCCCGCTGGGCCTGTTCGAGGGTGCTGTCCGGGGTGGGCCAGTAGGCGCAGGAGTACACCATGGACGGGCCGAGGACGATCTCGTAGAAGTCGTTGCCGACGTCGTAGTGGTGGCTGATGGCGCGTCGGTCGGTGCGCTTGGTGTGCAGGTGGCGGCGGGGGCTGCGGGTCTCCTCGCGGGGCGGGGCGGGCGGCAGCGGGACTCCGGCGAGGGTGATCAGGCCGCGGACGGCGGCGCGGGCCTCGGGGTCGCGCAGGGTCTGGGCGAGGGTGCGGGCGTCCTCGTCGCGCTCCCAGATGAGACCGGCCAGCAGATCGAGGGTCGCGTAGAGGTCGCCCTCGATGTCGAGGTCCCCCGCCACCCAGGCGCGGGCCAGGCCCAGTTCGCCCGGCTTCCACAGCAGGCGGCGCAACGCGCGGCGGTTGCGTACGACCAGGGTCGGCGCGCCCGGCGGGCCCGCCTGCGAACCGTCCCAGGCGCGGATGCGCACCGGGAGCGGTGCTCCCAGCAACTGTGTGAAGAGGCCCTGCAGCCGCTGCGCGGCGTCTGCCATGGTGTACACCTCCGATAGGGGTATCCCCTGCTCGAACGGAGTCGAGAGCTTGGGGAGGGGAATCCCGGAATGTCCGACACCACGTAAACACCTGCGGGGCTTCGGCGCAGTCCCCGGCACGCGTCATGTCTGGGCAAAGGCCCCTCTTCGCCCGCCCGGACGCAGCTCCCTGACAGGCCGAAGGGCCTCCCGCACCACGGATGGCGGGAGGCCCTTCGTCAGACGGACGACAGACCGGAGGTCAGGAGGCCTTGGCCTTCTCCTCGGTCTTCTCCTTCGGCGCGGCGGCGACCGGGGCCGGCTTGGCGGCCTCGTAGAACTCCTCGCGCGGCGTCTCGATGGCGCCGAGCGAGACGACCTCGCGCTTGAGGAACATGCCGAGGGTCCAGTCGGCGAAGACGCGGATCTTGCGGTTCCAGGTCGGCATCGCCATACCGTGGTAGCCACGGTGCATGTACCAGGCGAGACGGCCCTTGAGCTTGATCTTCATCTTGCCCATGACGATCATCGCGACGCCCTTGTGGAGGCCGAGACCTGCCACCGCGCCCTTGTTGGCGTGGGCGTAGTCCTTCTGCGGGAAGCCCCGCATGCCGGACACCACGTTGTCGCCGAGGACCCGGGCCTGACGCAGCGCGTGCTGGGCGTTCGGCGGGCACCAGGCGTTCTCGTTGCCCGCCTTGCGGCCGACGAGGTCCGGGACCTGGGCGTTGTCGCCGGCGGCCCAGATGTAGTCGGTGCCCTTGACCTGGAGGGTCGGCTCGCAGTCGACGTGACCGCGGGGACCGAGGGGCAGGCCGTAGCGGGACAGGGCGGGGTTGGGCTTGACGCCGGCGGTCCAGACGATGGTGCTGGAGTCGACCTCGAGGCCGTTCTTCAGCACCACGTGGCCGTCGACGCAGGAGTCCATGGAGGTGGACAGGTAGACCTCGACGCCGCGGCCCTCGAGGTGCTCCTTGCCGTACTTGCCGAGCTTGGGGCCGACCTCGGGGAGGATCTTGTCGGCGGCGTCGACCAGGATGAAGCGCATGTCCTCACGGGACACGTTCTTGTAGTACTTCGAAGCGTCGCGGGCCATGTCCTCGACCTCGCCGATGGTCTCCGCACCGGCGAAACCGCCGCCCACGAAGACGAAGGTGAGCGCCTTGCGGCGGATCTCCTCGTCGGTGGTGGAGTCGGCCTTGTCGAGCTGCTCGAGGACGTGGTTGCGCAGGCCGATGGCCTCCTCGACGCCCTTCATGCCGATGCCCTGCTCGGCGAGGCCGGGGATCGGGAAGGTGCGGGAGACCGCGCCGAGCGCGATCACCAGGTAGTCGAAGGGCAGCTCGTAGGCCTCGCCGACCAGCGGGGAGACCGTGGCGACCTTGCGGTCCTGGTCGATGGTGGTGACCCGGCCGGTGAGGACCTCCGCCTTGGGCAGCACGCGTCGCAGCGGGACGACGACGTGGCGCGGGGAGATGTTGCCGGCGGCGGCTTCGGGGAGGAAGGGCTGGTAGGTCATGTACGACCGGGGGTCGACGACCGTGACGGTCGCCTCGCCGTAGCGCATCTTCTTCTGGATGCGCCGAGCTGCGTACAGGCCTACGTACCCACCGCCTACTACGAGGATCCTGGGACGCTCCGTGGTGCTCATGCCATCGAGTATCCACCCGTCTCAGGGGGGTGGCTCGTGCGCCCCTTCACAAGCTCGGGTGGGGTGTGTGTTATCCTCCGCGGCCCGCGTGATCCACGTCATGGTGACAACCGGGCTCCTTTGTGCACCCCGAGCCGTTGTCAATGCCGCGTGAGCTGCCTCTCTGTGCCCGAGGAGCCCCCGTGAGGCACCCCCTGACTGCCGCTCCGAGCGCTTCCGCGGACACCCCCATACCATGCTTCTGAACATGTTCAAAGGCCAGTTCAGCCCCCGGACGGGTCAACGGGGCCCCTCCCGTCGCCCGGGAGGGCCGAATTCCTTGTGAAGAACTTCACGAACTTTTCCGACGGGCTGTCGCCCGGGGGTTCCCCCGAGCCCCCAGGACGCGCTCATTCGTGATCCATGCCTGCTCAGAAGCGGGCTACGCGACCGACCACGCGATGCCGTCGAGGATGTCGTGCTCGCTCACGACGACCTCCCGCGCGCCGATCCGCTCCATGATCGACAGGAGCACGAGGGCACCCGCCCCGATCACGTCGACCCGGCCCGGGTGCATGGAGGGCACGGCCGCGCGCTCGGCGTGGGTGGAGCGCAGCAGCCACTCGGTGATCTCGCGGACCCGGTCGTGGGAGACGCGGGAATGGTGGATGGCCTCGGAGTCGTACTCGGGCAGGTCCTGCGCGATCGCCGACACGGTCGTCACGGAGCCGGCCAGGCCGACCAGGGTGCGCGCCTCGCGCAGCGGAACCGTCTGCTCGGCGAGGTCGAGCGCGGCCTCGATGTCGGCCCGCATCGCCGCGATCTGCTCCGCGGACGGCGGGTCGCTCACCACCCCGTCCCGGACCAGGTGCCGCTCGGTCATGCGGACACAGCCGATGTCCACCGAGCGGGCCGCCCGGACCCGGTCGTCGCCCACGACGAACTCGGTCGAACCGCCGCCGATGTCCACGACGAGGTAGGGCTTCGGCAGGTGGTCGCCCCCGGCCAGCTCCTTGGTGGCGCCGGTGAAGGAGAACGCGGCCTCCTGGTCCCCGGAGATCACCTCGGGCTCGACGCCCAGGATGTCCAGCACACCGCGCACGAACTCGTCCCGGTTCTCGGCGTCCCGGGAGGCGGAGGTGGCCACGAACCGCAGCCGCTCCGCCCCGTGCTCCTTGATGATCGCGGCGTACTCGCGGCACGCCGCGAAGGTCCGCTGCAGCGCCTCGGGGGCGAGCCGGCCGGTGCGGTCGACGCCCTGCCCGAGCCGCACGATCGTCATCCGGCGGTCCAGGTCGACGAGCTCGCCGGTGCTCGGATCGGCGTCGGCGACCAGCAACCGGATGGAGTTCGTACCGCAGTCCACGGCGGCGACACGGGTCACTGGGCCTCCTCCTCGACAGCCGTCACGCACGGGCCCTTGCGCCACCACTCGGGCAGCATCGCGATCGCCTCGTCGCCGAGCGGGTTCACCCCGGGGCCCGCGGCCAGCGAGTGGCCCACCAGCACGTGCAGGCACTTCACCCGGTCCGGCATGCCGCCCGCGCTCGGGAAGTTCTTCAGCTCCTCGATCTCGTCACGGCGCCGGATGTAGTCCTCGTGCGCGGCCCGGTAAGCGGCCGCCAGCTCCGGGTCCGAGGCCAGCCGCTCGGTCATCTCCTTCATCACGCCGTTGGCCTCCAGCGTGCCGATCGCCGAGGCGGCGCGCGGGCACGTCAGGTAGTACAGCGTGGGGAACGGTGTCCCGTCCGGCAGCCGCGGGGCCGTCTCGACGACGTCCGGCTGTCCGCACGGGCAACGGTGCGCGATCGCGCGCAGACCGCGCGGGGGCCGACCGAGCTGCTGCTTGAAGGCCTCGACGTCTGCGTCGGTGGGCTCGGTGCGCGAAGTGGTCGGCGGGGGCGTTTCCATGACTGTCTTCAGGCTGTCTTTCTCTGGGTTCGGGTGACTGGGTGCTCGGGTCACTGGCCGGAGGCGTCGGCCTTGTCGACCCCGTCCCAGACGTTCGAGTACCAGGGGCGGTCCGCCGCCCCCAGGTCGGTGCGCGACTGCTTCGCCGCGTGCGGGTCGACGACGATGAACCCCGTCTCCCCCGGCATGACGTAGTGCAACCGCTTCCGGATCTGCTGCTCGGCGTACGCGTCGTCCTGCCAGCGCGCCTTCTGATCGCGCAGCCGTTCGACGCGCTGCCGGGCCTGCTGCTGCTCGCGCTGGAGGTCGTCGACCTCGGCGCGCTGCGAGACGTACTCCCGCATCGGGTAGGCCAGGGCCACGATCAGCGAGCACATCACCAGGGCGAGCAGCGCGGCCCGGCCGGTCAGCCGGGAGCGGCGCGCCTGGCGCTTGGTCTGGGAGCGGTAGACCCGGGCCGCGGTCTGCTCGCCGAGCAACCGGATCCTGGTCGCGGTGGAGAACCGGTCCCGGTCCTTCACGGCCATCTGTCCGCCTCCCGCTCCACCGTCCTACGCGCGTACGTCCCCGGACACGGTACGGGACCGAGTACGGGGACGTACGTACGACGCTGCTACTTACGGGACGGGTCAGCCCTTGCTGTGCTTAATAGTTCGCAGAGCGAAACCGCGGGAAGGCGCTGCGGCCGGCGTACACCGCGGCGTCGTCGAGGATCTCCTCGATGCGCAGCAGCTGGTTGTACTTGGCGACGCGCTCGGAGCGGGCCGGGGCGCCGGTCTTGATCTGGCCGCAGTTGGTGGCGACGGCCAGGTCGGCGATGGTGACGTCCTCGGTCTCGCCGGAGCGGTGGGACATCATGCACTTGAAGCCGTTGCGCTGGGCCAGCTCCACGGCGTCCAGGGTCTCGGTGAGCGAACCGATCTGGTTGACCTTGACCAGGAGCGCGTTGGCCGCGCCCTCCTCGATACCGCGGGCGAGGCGCTCGGGGTTGGTGACGAACAGGTCGTCGCCGACGAGCTGGACCTTGTCACCGAGCTTGGCGGTGATGGTCTTCCAGCCCTCCCAGTCGTCCTCGAACAGCGGGTCCTCGATGGAGACGAGCGGGTACGCGTCGACGAGCTCCGCGTAGTACTCGGTCATCTCGGCCGCCGAGCGCTCCTTGCCCTCGAAGGTGTAGACCCCGTCCTTGTAGAACTCGGACGCGGCGACGTCGAGCGCCAGGGCGATCTGCTCGCCGGGGGTGTAGCCGGCTTCCTTGACGGCCTCGAGGATGAGGTCGAGGGCCTCGCGGTTGGAGCCGAGGTTCGGGGCGAAGCCGCCCTCGTCGCCGAGGCCGGTGGCCAGGCCCTTGCTCTTCAGGACCTTCTTCAGCGTGTGGTAGACCTCGGCGCCCCAGCGCAGGGCCTCGGAGAAGGACTCCGCGCCGATCGGGGCGATCATGAACTCCTGGATGTCCACGTTGGAGTCGGCGTGCGAGCCGCCGTTCAGGATGTTCATCATCGGCACCGGCAGCAGGTGCGCGTTGGGGCCGCCCAGGTAGCGGAACAGCGGCAGGTCGCTGGCCTCGGAGGCGGCGTGGGCGACGGCGAGGGAGACGCCGAGGATGGCGTTGGCGCCGAGCGAGCCCTTGTTGTCGGTGGCGTCCAGGTCGAACATGGCCTGGTCGATCAGGCGCTGCTCGGTGGCGTCGTAGCCGACCAGCTCCGGGCCGATCTGCTCGATGACCGCGAGGACGGCCTTCTCCACACCCTTGCCGAGGTAGCGGTTCGAGTCGCCGTCGCGGAGCTCGATGGCCTCGAAGGCGCCCGTGGAGGCGCCGGACGGGACGGCGGCACGACCGGTGCTGCCGTCGTCGAGGCCGACCTCGACCTCGACCGTGGGGTTGCCTCGGGAGTCCAGGATTTCCCGGGCTACGACGACGTCGATGGACGGCACGAGCATCTCCTTCTTATGTGACGCGGGTACGCGGGCCGCGTGGACCCGGCGAGGTGCGGGCCGTGGTGGCTCGCGACATGAGCCTAACCGGCTCCGGGCGATCGGCCACCGGGTCGCCCACCTCATGGACAGAACCGAGAGTAAATTGTTTCCGAACGGAACAAAGCCGGGTTGCGAAGACCGGCAGAAAAAAACCCGCCCCGGTGCGCACGGGGGTGACGCACCGGGGCGGGAGCCTGCGGGACCTGAGCGGGCCGCTGCTTACTTCAGGTGCAGCTGCTGGCCCGGGTAGATGAGGTTGGCGTCCTCGACGATGTCCTTGTTCAGCTGGAACAGCTTCTCCCAGCCGCCCTTGACCTTCTCGTCCGCCGCGATCGAGCTGAGGGTCTCGCCCTTGACGACCTTGTACTCGCCGTCGCCCTTCTTGACCTTCTTGCCGGTCGGGGTGGTGACGGTCTTCTTGGCGGCCGGGCGCTCGTCGGAGCGGGAGGCCGGCTGCTGCTGGGTCTCGCGGGACTCGGAGCTCTGCTGGCTCTCCTGCGAGGAGCTGCCGGAGTCGCTCGAGGAGCCGCCGCCGGTGTAGCCGGCGCTCGACAGGCCCTTGCCGCAGACCGGCCAGGCGCCCTTGCCCTGGCCCGCCAGGACCTTCTCGGCGATCTCGATCTGCTGGTCCTTGGTGGCCTGGTCGGCGGTGGAGGCGTACTTGGTGCCGCCGTAGCCGGACCAGGTGGAGGCGGAGAACTGCAGACCGCCGTAGTAGCCGTTGCCGGTGTTGATGGACCAGTTGCCGCCGGACTCGCACTGGGCGACGGCGTCCCACTCGGAGGCGGTGGCTGCGGAGGCGTTGCCGGCCGCCATCAGCGGGGCGGCGACGGCGGCGCCGGTGACACCGGCGATGGCGATGACCCGAGAGGCCTTGGACGGACGGCGGTGCGTGCCCTTGCCGGAAAACAGCATGGAGAGATCCCCTCACCGACGCCTGCGAGGTGAGCTGTCGGGTTCGGGCCGGTTGAGTTGCCCGGCCGCGTCCCTCCCGGGACACGGCTTCACCCCAAGCCCTTCCGGTCAACTGACCGGTCGGGCACCTACCTTGGGTCCCCCGCTCCTGCCTACGGCGCTTGACGCGACGACTGTTCCCGTACGGCCGCTGGCAGGATTCGGCGTTGCGGCAGCCGGGGCTCGTGGTGACGAGCGGTCACGACCGTAGACACGCGGTCCGCGGAATTTCAAAGACGATCAGGGCTTCTGAGATCTATCTCTCACGGGCCCCAAACGGGACATTCATCGCGAATGATGACGCGAACTCGTGCGGTTTGGGGGCGACTTCCGCCCCCGTTTCCGCACTGCCCGAACCGCTACTTCTCGTCCGCTTCGCCCGTCACCGTGAGCGTCTGACCGGGGTGGATGAGGTCCGGGTCGGAGCCGACGGCCTTCTCGTTGCCGTCGTAGAGCGCGTGCCATCCGCCGCTGATCCGAAGGGCGTCGGCGATGGACCAGAGGCTGTCACCGACCCCCACGATGTAGTCGCCTTCGGACGCGTCCGGGGAGGCCTCGTCGCCGCGCGAGGAGTGGCGCCCCGTGGACCCGTCCGCACCGCCGCTCTCGGGCGGGCGGGTTTCGTCGGCACTGGGACCGCGATGGCGACCGGAGCCGGCGTCGGCCGCCGAGGAGTCGTCGCTCTGCCGCGAGTTGCCGGACCGGCCGCTCTCGGGGGTGGCCGACGGAGAAGCGTCGGACCGAGGGTCCTTCGACGAGTCGGAGGATTCAGGCGACTTGTCCGGCTTGGTGGTTTCGTCCTCCGAAGTCGACGATGCGTCGGGCGACGACGGGGACGGGGAGGGGCTCGCGGAAGGGGACGAACCCAGCGAGTCGAGCAGGCCGGGCGAGTCCTCCGAACCGGATGACCCGGAAGAGCCGGACGAGGCCGACCCCTTGTCCTGCTCGAGGCCGGAGAGCAGTCCGCAAGTGCGCCACGCGCCGACCCCCTGGTCGGCGAGGATTCTCTCGGCCACGGCTATCTGTTGGGAGCGACTGGCCAGATCGGCACTCGCGGCGTAGTCGAGACCGCCGTGGCTCTCCCAGTCCTCCTGGGACAACTGCAGGCCGCCGTAGTAGCCGTTGCCGCTGTTCTGGCTCCAGGCGCCGCCGGTCTCGCAGTCCGCGACCCGGTCCCAGGTCGTGCCGTCGGCCGCGCTGGCACCGGAGGCCCCGAGGAGCGGGATCGCGATGGCGGAGCCGGTCACTCCGGCCGCCAGGAGGAGAGCCGGAGCCTGGCGGGGGCGACGGTGCCGACCGTTCCCGGAGAGCATACGGAGACCTTTCGCGAGACAGCAGTGAACAACGCGGCCTGAATCCCGGGCCGTGTTGATGGGTGAACGTATCGGCAGTCGATCACTTGTCACAAGTTCATGCCGCGTAGATCACGTGAAGATCACAGGTCTGATGTTTCGTCACTTTCCTGCCGGTGCGAACTCCACCGGCAGGGTGCGCAGCCCGCGCATGATGAGGCCGCCGCGCCATCTCAGCTCGGCCGGATCCGCAGCGAGCCGGAGGTCCGGGAGGCGGGTGAGGAGGGTGGCGAGCGCGGTCTGGCCCTCCAGGCGGGCGAGCGGGGCACCGAGGCAGTAGTGGATGCCGTGGCCGTACCCGAGGTGCTGGTTGTCGCGGCGGGCGAGGTCCAGCACGTCCGGATCAGCGAACCGCTCCGGGTCCCGGTCCGCGGCGGCCAGTACGACGAGAACGGGGTCGCCCGCCTCGATGCGCTGCCCGCCGAGAGTGAGCGGCTGCGTGGCGAAGCGCCAGGTGGCGAGTTCGACGGGGCCGTCGTAGCGCAGCAGTTCCTCCACGCCGGTCTCCAGGAGGCCGGTCTCGCCGGCGGCGAGGGACGCCTGGAGCCGTGCGCGCTGCCCGGGGTGGGTGAGCAGGGCGTAGGTGCCGTTGCCGATCAGGTTCACGGTCGTCTCGAAACCGGCGAACAGCAGGATGAAGGCCATGGCCGCCGCCTCGTTCTCGGTGAGGTGCTCGCCGTGGTCGGAGGCGCGGATGAGCCCCGAGATGAGGTCCTCGCCGGGGGCGGGCTCGGCGGGCAGCGCCTCGCGCTTGCGGTGGATGAGGTCCGCGAGGTAGCCGCGCATCCTCTTCACGGACCGTGCCACGCCGCCCCTGGGCCCGCCCTGGTGGCGGATCATCATGCCCGCCCACTCGCGGAAGTCGTCCTGGTCCTCGCGCGGGACGCCGAGCAGGTCGCAGATGGCGTAGATGGGCAGCGGGAAGGCGAACTCGTGGATCAGGTCGGCGGACCCCTTCCGCGCGAACCCGTCGATGAGAGTGTCGGTGAGCTCCTGCACCCGCGGGGCGAACTCGGCGACCCGGCGCGGTGTGAACGCCTTGGACACCAGCCGCCGCAGCCGGGTGTGGTCCGGCGGGTCGATGTTCAGCAGATGCGTCATCAGATCGGCCTTGCGCTCACCGGGGATCCCGGTCTTGCCCTTGGCGTGCGCCGGTTCGTCGTGGTGCGCCGGATTCTTGGAGAGCCGGTTGTCGGCGAGCGTCTGCTTGGCGTCGGCGTACCGCGTGACCAGCCAGGCCTCCACACCGCTGGGGAGCCGCGTCTTGTGAACGGGGCTGTGCTCACGGAGCCAGGCGTAGGCGGGGTAGGGGTTGCCGGCGAACTCCCACGAAAACAGTTCGGGCATCCCGGGCACGTCATGTCGCATGCCATGACCCTACGCAGCGCCCGCGGCGGCACCGGCCGGCACTGTCCTGGGTCAACCACTGCGACCGCGTCCAGGATCTGCCGCTGTCCACGCCGGCAGGCGGAGGGGCGCCGGCCGGCGCAGCGCAACGCCCGCTGTCCCGGATCTTCGAAGCGCGGCTGGACCGGGCGGACCGACCCGGCGGGCTCAGCTCTCCGCCTCCCTGATCGCGTCCCGGTACGCGCGGGCCGCGGCTCTCAGGGCCGCTTCCGGGTCGACGCCCTCCGACTCGGCGCGGACGGCCAGGGCCAGGAGGTCGTAGCCGACGCCCTCGACGGGTGGGAGCGGTATGTCCAGGCCCGCTGTGCGGGCGCGGGAGGCCAGCTTGGCGGCGAGGGCCAGGCCGGGCTGGCCGAGGGGGATGCCCTCGGTGATCGAGGTGCGCTGCTTCTCGGCCGCCTTGGTGCGCAGCCAGTGCTCCTTGACCTCCTCGGGGGTGTCGGCCGTCGCGTCGCCGAAGACATGCGGATGGCGGTGGATCAGCTTGGCGACGATGCCGCCGGCCACGTCGTCGATGGAGAAGGGGGTCTCCCCTTCTTCCGGGCGGGCCTCTTCGGCGATGCGAGCGTGGAACACGACCTGGAGCAGGACGTCGCCGAGCTCCTCGCGCAGTTCGTCGCGGTCGCCCTCCTCGATCGCCTCGACGAGTTCGTACGCCTCCTCGATGCCGTACTTGGCCAGGCCCTTGTGGGTCTGCTGGGAGGACCAGGGGCATTCGGCACGGATGCGGTCCATGACCTGGACGAGGTCGAGGAGCCGGGCGCCGGGGAGGTCGTAGGAGGCGGGCAGCAGCTCCAGCTCGGGCATGGCGATCCGGCCGGTGCCGGCGAGGCGGGCCAGGCCGTCCGTCAGGACCGGTTCGCCCTCGCCGGTCGCCACCACGACCACCGTGTGCCCGCCGGCGCAGCTGTCGACCAGCTCCTGGGCGGTCGGGGACGCCTCGGCGACGGTGATTCCCGCCTCGCGCAGATACGGCAGCTGCGGGTGCGTGCCGTCCGCGCACAGCACCCGGTCGGCCGCGTGCAGTGCCTGCCAGGCGGGCCAGGAGAGCAGGCCGGGGGCGACGCGGTGGCTGGTGGTGAGCAGGACGATGCGGCCGGGGGCGGCGGCCGCGTCGGGAGCGGTCCGCTCGGGGCCCGGGGTGGCTTCGGGGCTGTTGGCGTTCACGCTTCGAAGCTATCCCACGCCGCCGGCGGTCCCGGAAGTTGTCCACAGGGCCCGAGTGGGGCGGGTGTCCTACATGCCCTGCTGGGTCTGCGCCGCCGTGACGTCCCGCAGCCACGGCGTCTTGGCGTCCGCGCGGCTGCTCTTCTGCACGTCCCAGGTGCCGTAGCGCGGGTTGAGGTCGACGTTCAGGTCCTTCGACGCGTCGGAGAGGGCCTTCCAGAACTCGGGGCGGCCGGTGTCCGTGCCGAGCTTCTCGGCGAGCTTCTGGGCCTCCAGCTGGAGGCGGAGGTTCTCGTCGAGGTGCTGCGGCGGGATGCCGTACTGCTGGAGCCAGGTCGTCTCCAGCGCCTTGGCGCCGCCGGCCTGCTGTTCCAGGCCGGAGCGCATCGCCTGGATCTCCTTGCGGGAGACGGTCACTCCGGCGTCCTGGGCGGCGCGGTGCAGCACCCGGTCCAGGACCATGGTCTGCAGGGTGTCGCGGGTGAGGGTGCCGGTTCTGGCGATGGCCTGCTGGTACTGGGCCTCGTCCTGCACGGCCGCCCGCTGGGCCTCGCGTACCTCGCCGACCCGCTCGTCCAGCTGGGAGACGGTGATGCGCTGGCCGCCCACCACGGCTGCCGCGCCGGGATGCGCGTCGTTGCCGCAGGCGGTGAGAAGGGGCGCCGCTGCGGCGATCGCGGCGGTGAGGACGAGCGCGGTGCGACTGCGGCGGTGCAAGGAAACCTCCCGAGGAGATTGTGCGACGGTGCACAAAGTCTTGCGATGATCGATGGTAGGCAGTGGCCGAGCTCTGGCCAACCCATTCGACCAACGATTCACCGGGACTTCCGGCACCGCCGCGCCACCCGGGGCGGTCGTCAGCCGCGGACCTGCCCCAGCCACTGCAGTGTCCTGCGGATCTCCGCGCCGAGCGGATGCCCGGGGCCATGGGTGTGCTCCACGTCGTGCAGCAGCCGGGCGAGGGTGTCGTGAGCGGCGCCTCGGTCGCCGAGGGCGAGCAGGAGATGTCCGATGCGGCGGCGGACGTCGTGCGCCAGTTCGGGTCCGCCGGCGGCGACGTACTGGTTCTCGTAGTACGGCAGCACCGCCCGGTACTCGGCGAGCGCCGCGGCCGGTTCGCCCAGCTGTTCGAGGCACTGGGCGGCCTCGTAGCGGTGACGCAGGGCCTGCGGGTCGGCCTGGCCCGCCTCGGCGGCGCGTTCGTCGGCGAGGCGGCGCAGTTCGGGCAGGGCGCGGCGGTACTGGCCGTCGTCCAGGAGGGTCGCCGCGTACTGCTTGCGCAGGGTGCGGACGACCGGGGAGTGCGCGCCGTGCTGTTCGGCCGCGGCGGGCAGGAGCGCGCCGAGGATGTCGACGGCCTGCGTGACGCGGCCCTCGCCGAGGAGCCGTTTGACCTCGTCGACGGCGCGGGCGATGCCCGTCTGCCCCGGTGTCCCGGTGACGGGCGTGGCGGGCGTGGGCTGGGGCGCGGGGGTGCGCGCACGATCCGGCCAGGGGGCGTGCGGGCGCAGGAACGGGCGGGCGGGATCGAGGGCCGCCCCGCTGGGCGTCCCGCGCGCCGGCAGCAGCGGCTCCAGGTGCTCGTAGACCTCCTGCGCGGAGGCGGGCCGGTGCTGCGGGTCCTTGGCGAGGAGGCGCAGGACGAGCGCTTCCAGGGCCTCCGGGACCTCCGGGCGGATGCGGCGCACGGGCAGCGGGGGCTCGTACAGGTGCCGGTGCAGGACACCGAGGGCCGTGGAGCCGGAGAAGGGCACGTCGCCGCTGAGCAGTTCGTGCAGGACCACGCCGAGCGCGTACAGGTCGGTGTAGGGGCCGACCGCGCCGCCCATCGCCTGCTCCGGGGCCATGTAGGCGGGCGAGCCGATGGGGGTGCCGGTGTGGGTGAGGCGGGTGGTGTCCGCGTCCATGACGGAGGCGACGCCGAGGTCGAGGACGGTGACCGCGCCGTCCTGCTTCACCATCACGTTGCGCGGCTTGAGGTCGCGGTGGACGATCGGCACGGCGTGCACGGCGCTCAGCACGGCGCACAGCTGCGCGGCGACCGCGACCGCCCACTGCCAGGGGTACGGGTCGTGCCCGGCGAGGTGGCCGGCGAGGTCGGCGCCGTCGATGTACTGCATGACGAGGAACAGTTCCTCGCCCTCACTGCCCGCGTCGTGCACGGTGACCAGGCCGGGGTGGTCGACCTGCGCGGTCACCCGGCACTCGCGCACGAAGCGGCGGCGCAGTTCCTCCGCGTCCTGGCCGGCCACCTTGTCGGGGCGCAGCAGCTTCACCGCCACGCGCCGGTCGAGCCGCTGATCGTAGGCCGTCCACACCTGGCCCATGCCGCCCTGCCCGAGGACGGTGGACAGTTCGTAGCGGCCGGCGACGACCCGCCCTGCCGCCGCGGTCACCGTCCGCCCTCGTGGGTGCCGTCCCGGTGGCCTTCGCTTTCGTGCCGGCGCAGGTAGTCGCTGAGCTCGTCGAGTTCGGCGCGGACCTGGTCGATGCGGGCCGGGGCGGGGCGCTGAAGGGGCGGGGGCGGCTGGATCGGGCCCGGGGCCTGGGGTGTGGCGTCCTGGGATGCCGGTGTGTGGGGGGCCGGGGACTGCGGTACGGGCGTGGACGCCGGAGCGTAGGGCGGCGCGGGGTGCGGATAGCCGTACGGGGTGTGCACGACGGTCGGTGCGTGGGGCGACGCGTAACCGGCGAACTTCCGCTGCTCGCCGTGGTGGTGGATGTCCACGACGAGGAAGTGGACGGCGGCGCCCACCCCGAGCAGCAGGATCATGGCCAGCGCGATGTCGGTCCGGTAGTCGTCCTCCGGCAGCGCGCCGATCACGCCGAAGCAGGCGAGGGACAGCGGCAGGCTCGACCAGGCCAGCACCCAGTCGAGGGCCCGTCCGCGCAGGACGGCCACCCGGAACAGCGGTACGCAGGCCAGCACGCCGCACGTGAGGAAACCGGCTGCGGCGAACAGCACACGCAGGGAGATGACCGTTGCCGCGCTGCGGGGAGGCGGCGCCGCGCCGTGGCCGTACATGACTGCTCCTGGACCGGTGTGACCGATGGGGACGGACGTGCGAGTGACAGACCCTGTTGGGGGATCCGAGCGTATAGCCCGACACGGACAACCGGTCACGGGTTGTACCGAACCGTTGTCATGCTGATCACTTCGTGTGAACGGCCCACCCCCGAGCCGATCGTGGGCCGTACGGTCCGTCACGCCCTACAGGGGGTGCCGCATCCACACGTTGGGCTCGACGTACACCGCGTACCCGCGCGCCGGCTCGCAGCGCACCGGCACCAGACCGCCCGGCACCTCGACGTCGCCGTCGGTGTCGAAGGGCAGGCCCGTCCAGCGGCGCCAGTCCGCGAGAGGTGCGGCCACCGTCATGGACGCCGGTGCCACCGAGTCGATGGTGGCTCCGGCCCGGGCATGGACACGCAGCCACGGGTCCTGGGGCAGGCCGTCGGGGCGCACACGGTGGGCGTACTCCTCCATCGGCGTGTGCGGTTCCAGGTGCTTGGCGTTGGGGCGGACCGGGGCGACGACCTCACGGAAGCCACGGGCACGGGCGTTGTCGCGCATGGCCGAGAGCATCACCCCGGACAGGCCGCGGCCCTGAGCCCGCGGGGCGACGGAGACCGAGATCGCGCTGACGGTGTCGGGCCGGACTCCCCGCCGCAGATCGGAGAAGGCCCATATCAGCACCGCGTCCCAGCCGTTGGCCGGCAGCCGGCCGCGGTGCTCGGTACCGAGGGCGAACGGCACGCTGAACGCGTTCGCCACGACCTCGCCCTGCTCGTCCTCGGCGAACAGGACGTACTCCGGGAGTTCGGTGGCGATCCTCGGGAAGTGGGCGGCGCCCACGAGATCCTGGATCACGAACTCCGGCCAGCTGTCCGCCATCCCGACGACCCGCTCCAGCATGTCCGGGCGGTCGGCGAGGCTCGATATCTTCGGCTGCATGTGATCACCGTAGGCACCGGGGCGGACGCCCGGAACCGAATTACCGAGCGGGCACCCGGTCCGCCGAGTGCCAGGGCGACGAGTGCACTCGGCATCCGTCACTCTCCGATCCACACCACCTGGCCGCCGGGCAGGGGTGTCCTACCCGCCGCACTGCTTCAGCATCATGTCCTTGTCGGCCGCCGTCACGGGCAGTTCGTACTTCAGCGACACCTGGGCGAAGCGCACCGAGTAGGCGCAGCGGATCTGCTTGTTCGGGGGCAGCCAGGACGCCGGACCGGAGTCTCCCTTCGAGCCGTTGGTCGGCCCGTCCACCGGGACGAGGTTGAGCGGGTCGTTGGCGATGGACTCCCGCTTGTCCTCCGTCCAGCGCGAAGCGCCCATCTGCCAGTCGTACGACAGCGGCATGACGTGGTCTATCTGGACCTTGATCGCATGGGACTTGGTCCACTCGATGGACTTCCCGGTGTACGGGTCGTGCAGCGTCAGCGAGGTGACGACACAGTCCGAGCCCGACCGGAAGCGCAGCTCCTCGCCGTCTCGCTTCAGGAGGTCGTTCCGCGTGTCGCAGCCGTTGCGGGAGAAGGGGACGTCGCGCGGTGCCGAGTCCATCCAGGCATAGCCGAACTTGTCCCGTTCGTAGCCCGTCCTGGGGCCGCGGCCCTTCGTCGCCACCTTGTCGATCAGGGCACGCGCCCTCTCCCTGTCCGCGCGGGAAGTGATCGCCGCCATCCCCGGCTTCGTGCCGTCCGGGTTGTCCAGCGGGTTCACGGCCCGGCCGTCGCCGACGGCCGGGGCGCCGGAGCCGGAGGGCCCGCCGCCGTCCGCGGGCGGGGCCAGGCCCTCGCAGCCGGCCAGTGCCGAACCGGTGATCACCATCGCGACAGCCAGTGCCGTCCTGCCCCTCAGACGCGTCACCGTGCGCCCCTCCCCTGTCTGCCTGTTCCGCTCCGGCACGGGCGGCCCGTGCCGGAGCCCACGGTAGCGAGGAAGAGGTTCAGACCACATCGGGCCTCAATGCGCATACTTCGCATCTCGCGCGTATCGTCGGTTCTGAGTCACCTCCGGAGGGATGTTTGCATGGGCATCTTCGACAAGTTCAAGAGCCAGGCGCGGAACAAGGGCAAGCAAGGCTCTGACACCGCGGAACAGCGGATGAACGAGAGGACCGGCGGCAAGTACGAAGACCAGGTCGACTCCGGCCAGCAGCGCGCCGAGGACTCGCTGGGCATGGACCGCGACCGCGACCGCAACCGGCCCGAACAGCAGTAACGCCTTCGACTCCAGGCCGTCCGCGGAGATCCGGACGCATCTCCCGCGGGCGGCTTGCCCTGTCCGGAGCCCGGCCGCCCCCTTCGGTCGCCCCGCATGGCATCCCCGTACGACATCCCCGTGTCCAAGGACCGGGCGGCGGCACGCACTGCCCGGGACGAGACCGCCGGTACGCGCGTACCACCAGCCGTGGCCCGGCGTGAGACCACCCGCACCCGCAGGGTGCCGTACAGCGTCTGGCCACCGGCGCGCACGTACGGCCGGTGGCCAGACGGGGCTTCGGCGGATCCGGCGTCAGGACCCCAGCACCGAGGTGAGGAACTCCCCGACCCACGCCAGCAACTCCCGCCCGACCAGTGGCTTCCCGCCCACCTTCGCGGTCTTCGGGCGCGGCACCAGCACCTGGTGCGCCGCAGGCTTGATGACGACCCCGGGGTACAGCCGCTTGACGCGCAGCTCCTGGGACTCGCGCAACTCCACCGGGGCGAACCGGATGTTGTTGCCCTGCAGCACGATCTCGCCGACGCCGCACGCGCGCGCGAACATGCGCAGGCCCGCGACGAGCAGCAGGTTCTCCACCGGTTCGGGCAGCTTGCCGTAGCGGTCGACGAGTTCCTCGCGGACCGCCTTGATGTCCTCCTCCGAGTTGGCGGAGGCGATGGCGCGGTACGCCTGGAGCCTGAGGCGCTCGCCGGGGGCGTAGTCGTGCGGGACGTGCGCGTCGACGGGCAGCTCGATCTTGACCTCGAGCGGCGGCTCCTCCTCGATCGCGCCGGTCTCCAGCTGGCGCCGGTAGTCGGCGACGGCCTCGCCGACCATCCGCACGTACAGGTCGAAGCCGACGCCCGCGATGTGGCCGGACTGCTCGCCGCCGAGGAGGTTGCCCGCGCCGCGGATCTCCAGGTCCTTCATGGCCACGTACATACCGGCTCCCATCTCCGTGTGCTGGGCGATGGTCGCGAGCCGCTCGTGCGCGGTCTCGGTCAGTGGCTTCTCCGGCGGGTAGAGGAAGTAGGCGTAGCCGCGCTCGCGGCTCCGGCCCACCCGGCCGCGCAGCTGGTGGAGCTGGGACAGGCCGAAGTTGTCGCCGCGCTCCACGATCAGGGTGTTGGCGTTGGAGATGTCGATGCCGGACTCCACGATCGTCGTGGACACCAGCACGTCGAACTTCTTCTCCCAGAAGTCGACGACGACCTGCTCCAGTGCCGACTCCGACATCTGGCCGTGCGCGGTGGCGATGCGCGCCTCGGGGACGATCTCGCGCAGCCGGGCCGCCGCGCGGTCGATCGACTCGACGCGGTTGTGGATGTAGAAGACCTGGCCCTCGCGCAGCAGCTCACGGCGGATCGCGGCGCCGATCTGCTTCTCCTCGTAGGGGCCGACGAAGGTGAGCACCGGGTGGCGCTCCTCCGGCGGGGTGGTGATCGTCGACATCTCGCGGATGCCCGTGACCGCCATCTCCAGCGTCCTGGGGATCGGGGTCGCGGACATGGTCAGCACGTCGACGTTGGCCCGGAGCTTCTTCAGCTGCTCCTTGTGCTCGACACCGAAGCGCTGCTCCTCGTCGACGATGACCAGGCCCAGGTCCTTGAACTTCGTCTCGGACGAGAACAGCCGGTGCGTGCCGATGACGATGTCGACCGAGCCCTCGCGCAGGCCCTCCAGGACCGCCTTGGCCTCGGTGTCGGTCTGGAAGCGGGACAGGGCCTTCACGCTCACCGGGAACTGCGCGTACCGCTCGCTGAACGTCCCGAAATGCTGCTGCACCAGCAGGGTGGTGGGCACCAGGACGGCCACCTGCTTGCCGTCCTGGACGGCCTTGAAGGCGGCGCGGACCGCGATCTCGGTCTTGCCGTAGCCGACGTCGCCGCAGATCAGACGGTCCATCGGGACCGTCTTCTCCATGTCCTCCTTGACCTCGGCGATGGTGGTGAGCTGGTCGGGCGTCTCCGCGTAGGGGAAGGCGTCCTCCAGTTCGCGCTGCCAGGGGGTGTCCGCGCCGAAGGCGTGTCCGGGGGCGGCCATGCGCGCGCTGTACAGCTTGATGAGGTCGGCGGCGATCTCCTTGACGGCCTTCTTCGCGCGGGCCTTCGTCTTGGTCCAGTCGGCGCCGCCGAGGCGGTGCAGCGTGGGCGCCTCGCCGCCGACGTACTTGGTGATCTGCTCCAGCTGGTCGGTCGGGATGTAGAGGCGGTCGCCGGGCTGGCCGCGCTTGGCGGGGGCGTACTCGACGACCAGGTACTCGCGGGTGGCGCCCTGCACGGTGCGCTGCACCATCTCGATGTAGCGGCCCACGCCGTGCTGCTCGTGGACGATGTAGTCACCCGGCTCCAGGGTGAGCGGGTCGATGGTCTTGCGGCGGCGGGCCGGCATCCGAACGCCCTCGCGGCCGGAAGCCTTCTGGCCCGACAGGTCCGTCTCGGTGAGGACGGCGAGTCTGAGGACCGCGTCGACGAAGCCGTGCTCGATGGAGCCGCACGCCACGTGCACGACGGACGGGGAGATCTCGGCGAGGTCGGAGTCGAGGCGGGCCGCGATGCCCTCGCCGCCCAGCACCTCGACCGTACGGGCCGCCGGGCCGTGGCCTTCGGTGACGAACACCGTGCGCCAGCCGTCGGCGAGCCAGCCCTTGGTGTCGGCGAGAGCTTTGGCGGTGTCCCCGCGGTAGGTCTCCGGGGCGTGCATGCCGAACTTGAGCGTGTCCGCGTCGCCCGTCGCGTCAGCGGCGGATGTGAGCGTCTCGTCCGCGGCGAACGGCGACACCGACCACCACATCATGTCCAGCTCGCGGGCCCGCTCCCGGACGTCCGCGATGGACCACAGGGAGGCCGCGCCGACGTCGATGGGCGCCTCGCCGCCGCCTGCGGTGGCCGCCCAGGAGGCCTGCAGGAACTCCTGCGAGGTGGCCACGAGGTCCGACGCGCGCGTGCGCACCCGCTCCGGGTCGCACACCACGGCCATGGCGCCCTTGGGCAGCACGTCCAGCAGCAGCTCCATGTCGTCGACCAGGACCGGGGCGAGGGACTCCATGCCCTCCACGGCGATGCCCTCGGCGATCTTGCCGAGGAGCTCGCCGAGCTCGGGGTGCTGTTCGGCCAGGGCACGCGCGCGCGTGCGGACGTCCTCGGTGAGCAGCAGCTCGCGGCACGGCGGCGCCCACAGGCCGTGGTCGGCGACTTCGAGGGAGCGCTGGTCGGCGACCTTGAAGTAGCGGATCTCCTCGACGTCGTCACCCCAGAACTCGACGCGCAGGGGGTGCTCCTCGGTGGGCGGGAACACGTCGAGGATGCCGCCGCGCACGGCGAACTCGCCGCGCTTCTCGACGAGCTCCACGCGCGCGTAGGCGGCTGCCGCGAGGGCTTCGACGATCTCGTTGAGGTCGGTGCTCTGCCCGGTCCGCAGTGCGACCGGTTCCAGGTCGCCGAGACCCTTGACCTGCGGCTGGAGCACGGACCGGACGGGCGCGACGACGACCGAGACCGGGCCGGTCTCCGGGTCGTCGGGGCGGGGGTGGGCCAGGCGGCGCAGCACGGCCAGGCGACGGCCCACGGTGTCACTGCGGGGGCTGAGCCGCTCGTGCGGGAGCGTCTCCCAGGACGGGTACTCCACGACCTCCTCGGCCGGGAGGAGGGAGCGCAGGGCGGCGGCCAGGTCCTCCGCCTCACGGCCGGTCGCCGTGACCGCCAGCACCGGGCGGCCCGTGTCACGGGCCAGGGCGGCGACCGCGAAGGGGCGGGCCGCAGGGGGGCCGACCAGGTCGACATGCATGCGGTTGCCGTCTTCGGCCGCCTTGATCGCTTCCGCGAGCGCGGCGTCCTTGACTACGGCGTCGAGCAGACCGTGCAGGCTCATGGGGGCTTTTTCCGTCCAGAGGTGGGCAACACGACGGGCCCGACGCGCGCCGCGGGCCGGGGGGTCTCCAGCGTACGACGATGCGCGCCCGCGCGGCGGGCCTGTGGATATCGCCCGTTCTCCCCGGGGCGAACATGCGCTCGCACCGCCGGCTCCCGGGAGGCGCGCCGGGCTTGTGGCACGTGGTCCCACGGTACGCAGTCGGCCAAGTGGGGATTCGGCCGCCCAACCTTCACAACATCACCTCCACCCGCTGTTTTCGCCCCGGCATGATCGGCCGGACGCCGCTTCCGGCCACTCACCGCACCCCTAAGGCACGGCATGCCTGCCCCCACCCTCCAGGTCTCACCACCCTCCATACCGACCCCGGTCACCCATCCCCCGGGGGGCCGGCGCCCCGGCCGCGCGCGGGGTGAGCCGTGGATCCTCGCGGCAGCCCTCTTCGCCGCCTACACGGTCGTCTCCGTCGGCCGCTACCGGCACATGACCACCCTGTCGTGGGACCTGGGCATCTTCGAGCAGGTCGTGCGCGCCTACGCGCGGTTGCGGGCGCCGGTGGCCGACCTCAAGGGGCCGGGGTTCGTCATCCTCGGTGACCACTTCAGCCCGGTGACCGCCCTGCTCGCGCCGCTGTACCGGCTGTTCCCCTCGCCGGTCACGCTGCTGGCCGCGCAGGCCGCGCTCTTCGCGCTCTCCGCTGTTCCGGTCACGCGGGCCGCCACCCGGCTCCTGGGCCGCCGCCGCGGGCTCGCGCTCGGTCTCGCGTACGGGCTGTCGTGGGGGATGCAGCGGGCCGTCGACTTCGACTTCCACGAGATCTGTTTCGCCGTTCCGCTGATCGCGTTCTCCCTGGAGGCCCTCCTCGCGCGGCGCCCGCGCGCGGCCCTGTGGTGGGCGCTGCCTCTGGTGCTGGTGAAGGAGGACCTGGGGCTGACGCTGGCCGCGATCGCCTTCGCCGTCGCCTGGCGGGTGCGCGGTTCGTCGCCGCGGACGGTTCGGTACGCGCTCGGCGTGGCGGTGTTCGGCGTGGCGGCGACGGTGCTCGTCCTGACACTGGTCATCCCCTCGTTCAACACCTCGGGCGGCTACGACTACTGGACCAAGGTCAGTGATGCGGGCGGTCCCTTCGACGGCGCCGGCACCAAGCTGCGCACGCTCGCCTGGCTGCTGGTCCCGACCTCGGGCCTGCTGGCCCTGCGCTCGCCGCTGCTGCTGGTCGCGCTGCCGACGCTCGGCTGGCGGTTCCTCTCCGGCGACGCGCACTACTGGGGCACCGACTGGCACTACAGCGCGGTTCTGATGCCGGTCGTCTTCCTCGCCCTCGCCGACGCGCTCCCGGCCGTTCGCCGCAGCACGCGCGCGTGGCTTGCTTCCTACGCCGCTCAGCTGCCGGCCGCGGTCGCCGCGGCGGCACTGGCGCTGACCACGTCGCTGCCGCTGGCGCAGCTCACCGAGGCCGAGGTCTACCGCAAGCCCGCCGCGGTGTCCGGCGTGGAACGGCTGCTCGCGCGGATCCCCGACGACGCCACCGTCGAGGCCGACATCGGCCCGATCAGCCGCCTCACCTCGCGCTGCCGGGTCTTCTGGCTCGGCGGCACGCAGGGCGTCACCCCGGAGTACATCGCCCTGGAGAACATCGGCGACAAGTACCGCGACCCCGTGGGCTACGCCCGGAAGCTGCACCCGCTCGCCGAGTACGCCGTCGCGGGCGAGGCGGGCGGGTACGTGGTCCTCCAGCGGGTGCCGGCGGCCGGGGGCTGACGCGCGCAGGGCCCTTCGGCCCGGCCGCAAGGGGCCCGAACGGGCGCAGGGCCCTCCGGCCCGAACCCGCAAGAAACCCGGCGGCGTCCGGCGCAGCCCGCTGTACACACGTCCCGTCCGACACGCCGCCGGGCCCGCCCCGGAGGTGATGACCTCCGGGGCGGGCCCGTCCTCCGCAACCCCCGTGTGCGGTGGTTCTCGGGCGGCAGGGGCCGGCTACTCCGTCGCGATCGCGTTCAGGACGTTCATCCGGCCCGCCCGGAACGCCGGGATGAGTGCCGCGAACAGGCCCACGAACGCCGAGCTGATGAAGACGCCGATGATCGTCGGCCAGGGGATCTCCAGGACCATCAGGCCCTCCAGGGCGAGCAGCTGCTGCGCCGTGGCGCCCCAGCCCATGCCCAGTCCGAGGCCCAGCAGGGCGCCGAAGAGGGCGATGACGACCGACTCCATGCGGATCATGCGGCGCAGCTGGCGGCGGGAGAGGCCGATCGCCCGCATCAGGCCGATCTCCCGGGTGCGCTCCACCACCGACAGGGCCAGGGTGTTCACCACGCCCAGGATGGCGACGATGATCGCCAGGGCCAGCAGGCCGTAGATCATGTTGAGCAGCTGGCCGATCTGGTCCTTGAGGGCGTCCTTGTAGTCGGTCTGGTCGCGCACGGTGTACTGCGGGTAGTCGTGCAGCGCCGACTTCAGGGACTTGTAGGCGGCGTCCTGCTGCCCTTCCTTGGCGCTGGCGAAGACCAGCGAGTCCAGCGGCATCTTGTCGGCGGGGACGTACTTGGCCATCGTCGAGATGGACATGTACATCGCGCCGGCGTCGATCACGACATCGCTGCTGGTGATCGCCCGGACCGTCAGGTCGGCGGCGGAGCCGTCCTTGAAGGCGACCTTGATCTTGGAGCCGAGGCTGATGCCGTGGTCCTTGGCGAACTTCTCGTGGACCGACATCGAGTCGGGCTTGTAGGCGTCGGGGAGCTTGCCTGCGACCGTCTCGGTGCGCAGGTCGGTCGCGTACGACGGGTCGGCCGCCGTGATCGCGGTGTCCTTGAGCGTCTTGCCGTCAGGGGTGGTGAAGTCGGCCTTGGTCCACTTGTACTCGGTGACCCGCGCCAGGTCCGGCGACGACTTCACCGCCTTGACCGCCTGCGGGGTGACCAGCTGGCCGCTGTCGGACTGGATGATGAAGTCGGTGCCGACGGTCTTGTCGAGCTGGTCGGTGGCGGAGGCCACCATGGAGGAGCCGACCACGGACAGGCACGCCACCAGGGCCAGGCCGATCATCAGCGCGGCGCCCGTCGCGCCGGTGCGGCGCGGGTTGCGCAGGGCGTTGCGCTCGGCCATGCGGCCCACGGGGCCGAACATCCGCAGCAGGACGGCGCCCAGGACGCGGACCACGGCGCCGGCGAGCAGCGGTCCGATGACGACGAAGCCGATCAGCGACAGCACCACACCGAGGCCGAGCCAGAGCGAGCCCTCGGTGGCCTTGTCGGCCTCCGCGGTCAGGTACAGGGCGACGACGCCGGCACCGGTGAGGACTGTGCCGATCACACCGCGGATCCAGCCGGCCCTGGCGTCGGCGGGGGCTCCCGCGTCGCGCAGTGCGGCCATCGGGGAGATCTTGCCGGCGCGCCGGGCGGGCAGGTAGGCGGCCAGCACGGTGACGATCACGCCGAGGACGAGGCCGACCACGGGGGTCGTCCAGGCCACTGTGAGGTCGTCGGTGGACAGTTCCATGCCCATCTGGCCCATGAGTTTCATCAGGCCGACGGCGAGGCCGACGCCCGCGGCGACGCCGAGCACCGAGCCGACGACTCCGAGCAGCAGCGCCTCGGCCAGCACGGAGCGGTTGACCTGTTTGCGGGAGGAGCCGATGGCCCGCATCAGGCCGATCTCCCGGGTGCGCTGGGCGACCAGCATGGAGAAGGTGTTGATGATCAGGAAGATGCCGACGAGGAAGGCGATCCCGGCGAAGCCGAGCATCGCGTACTTCATGACGTTCATGAAGCCCGCGACGTCCTTCTGGTTGGCGTCGGCGGTCTCCTTGGCCGTCTTCACCTGGAAGTCGCCGCCGAGTTCGGCTGTGACGTTCTTCTTCAGCTGCGCGTCGCTGACGCCGGCGGCCGCGGTGACGTTGACGTTGGTGTAGACGTTGCTCTCGCCGACCAGGGTCTGCTGGGCGGTCTTGGTGTCGAGGTAGAAGATCGCGGCGCCGGGGTTGGTGACGGTGAAGTCGGCGATGCCGGAGATCTTCGTGGTGTGGGTGCCGACGGCGCTGATCACGCCGATCTCGTCACCGAGCTTCAGGTCGTGCTTGTCGGCGGTGTCGGCGTCGACCATGATCTGGTCGGCGCTCTCGGGCGCCGCACCTGAGGTGATCTTCATGGTGCGGGCCTCGTTGGCGTTCCAGCTGCCGACGATGGTCGGGCCACCGCTGGTGGGCGACAGACTGTCCTTGTCGGCGTCGACGACGGTCACCGAGGTGGAGAACACGGTGCCTTCGGCGGACTTCACGCCCTGCGCCTTGCGGACCTCGCCGAGCACGGAGGCCGGCATGACCGGCGGCTTGCCGTTGTCGGCGGTCGTCTCACCGCTGTCGGAGGCGCCCTTGGCGCTCACCGTCACGTCGGAGGAGGTGGCCGCGAAGAGCTTGTCGAACGTCGTCGACATGGTGTCCGTGAAGACGAGCGTGCCGCAGACGAAGGCGACCGACAGCAGGACGGCGATCGCGGAGAGCGCCATCCGCCCCTTGTGCGCGAAGAAGTTGCGCATCGAGGTCTTCATGACGGTCATGACGTGCGCCCCCGGGCGTCGAAGTCCTTCATACGGTCGAGGACGGCCTCGGCGGTCGGCTTGTACATCTCGTCGACGATGCGGCCGTCGGCGAGGTACAGCACGCGGTCCGCGTAGCTCGCGGCGACCGGGTCGTGGGTGACCATCACGATGGTCTGGCCCAGTTCGTCGACGGACCGGCGCAGGAAGCCGAGGACCTCGGCGCCGGCTCGGGAGTCGAGGTTTCCGGTCGGCTCGTCCCCGAAGATGATCTCGGGCCGGGCGGCGAGGGCCCGCGCCACGGCGACGCGCTGCTGCTGGCCGCCGGACAGCTGAGTGGGCCGGTGCTTGAGGCGGTCGGCGAGCCCGACGGTCTCCACGACCCGCGTCAGCCACTCCTTGTCCGGCTTGCGGCCCGCGATGTCCATGGGCAGGGTGATGTTCTCGATCGCGTTCAGTGTCGGCAGCAGGTTGAACGCCTGGAAGATGAACCCGATCCGGTCCCGGCGCAGCCGCGTGAGCTTCTTGTCCTTCAGACCGGTGATCTCGGTCTCGTCGAGGTAGATCTGGCCGCTCGTCACGGTGTCGAGCCCGGCCAGGCAGTGCATGAGCGTGGACTTGCCGGATCCCGAGGGACCCATGATCGCGGTGAACTGGCCGCGTGCGATGTCCACATCGACGTGGTCGAGGGCGACGACGCGGGTCTCACCGGATCCGTACGCCTTCACGACCTGCCGCGCCCGCGCGGCAACGGCCGTACGCCCTCCAGTGCCCCCGTGCCTGGGAATGGTTACAGCCGAAGTCACGGTATGTCTCCTATATCGGTCAGCAGATGGTGAAGGCGGTCGCCTGGTCGACAGCCGCTGTGCGTGGTGCCGGACCAGGAATCCGTCCGACGCGTTCAGTCTTGCGGCGGGGAGGGGTTCCGCGCCCTGGTGTTCAGCGCAGTCTTTTGCTGTGGAAAACCCCACCCCCGCCGGTGTGCAAAACCGCCCCCCGGCGGCGTAAAGCCAGGTTAAGGAAAGCCCCCGGCCCGTCTCGTCCTCCGTCGGTACGAACCCTCCCCAGGTCGTAGTACGGAGGTACCCCTAGGGGCAGTCCACCGAAGGGTGGAGACCGTCTCAGGGTTCGCTCCACCCGTCGGCCCACTCAGGCTCCACCCTCCCGCTGCGTCAGGGTCAAGTGGGAAGCTGTTGCGCGGCAGGTAGGTGCAAGGGGCAGGCAAGCGACGGGACCCGGGGCGAGGGTGTGGCCGGGGCGAGGGGGAGGACCGGAGTGGGCGGCACCAGTTCCGCGGCACGCGAGGCCGCACGTCCCGCCACGACCGGACGGCGCGGAGCCGTCGTCGCGGCGCTGATGCTCTCGATGGCGCTGGCCGCCCTCGACGCCACCATCGTCTCGACCGCCGTCCCGCAGATCGTCGGGGACCTCGGCGGTTTCTCCGTCTTCTCCTGGCTGTTCTCCGGCTACCTGCTGGCCGTGACCGTCACCCTGCCCCTGTACGGCAAGCTCTCCGACACCTTCGGCCGCAAACCGGTCCTCATAGCGGGGTCGGTCATCTTCCTCCTGGGGTCCCTGCTGTGCGCGCTGGCCTGGAACATGGGGGCGCTCATCGCCTTCCGTGTCGTGCAGGGCCTGGGCGGCGGCGCGCTCCAGGGCACGGTGCAGACGCTCGCCGCCGACCTGTACCCGCTGAAGGACCGCCCCAAGATCCAGTCGAAGCTGTCGACGGTGTGGGCGGTGTCCGCGGTCGCCGGCCCGGGGCTCGGCGGGGTGCTCGCCACCTACGCGGACTGGCGCTGGATCTTCCTGATCAACCTGCCGATCGGCGCGCTCGCGCTGTGGCTGATCGTCCGTCACCTCCACGAGCCGGAACGGCAGGCCCCCGCGCACGCGCGCGTGGACTGGGCGGGCGCGCTCGCGGTGTTCGCCTGCGGCGGCGTCCTGCTCACGGCCCTGGTGCAGGGCGGGGTGGCGTGGCCGTGGCTGTCGGTGCCCTCACTGGCCCTGTTCGGTGCGGGACTCGCCCTGGTCGCGGTCGTGGTGCTGGTGGAGCGCCGGGCGGCGGAGCCGATCATCCCCGGGTGGGTGTGGCGGCGCCGTACGATCGCCGCGGTCAATCTGGCCCTGGGCGCGCTGGGGCTGCTGATGGTCGCGCCGTCGGTCTTCCTGCCCACCTACGCCCAGTCGGTGCTGGGCCTCGCGCCCGTGGCCGCCGGATTCGTGCTGTCGGTGTGGACGTTGAGCTGGCCGGTGTCGGCGGCGCTGAGCCAGCACGTGTACCGCAGGATCGGCTTTCGCAACACGGCGATGCTGGGCATCGGCACGGCCGCGCTGATCCTGTTCGCGTTCCCCTTCCTGCCCTACCCCGGGCAGGCGTGGCAGCCGACGCTGCTGATGCTGCTGCTCGGTGCCGCGCTGGGCCTGTTCCAGCTGCCGCTCATCGTCGGTGTGCAGTCGACGGTGGAATGGGCGGAGCGCGGTACGGCGACCGCGTCGGTGCTGTTCTGCCGTCAGACCGGGCAGACGATCGGCGCGACGGTGTTCGGGGCGGTCGCCAACGGGGTGCTGGCCGCGCGGCTCGGCGGCGCGGGCGACCTCGACTCGGTGACGCGGGCGCTCGACTCGGGCAGCGCGCCGGAGGCGACCCGGCGGGCCATCGCCGAGGCGGTGCACGCGGTCTATCTGGGCGCGGCGTGCGCGGCGGCCCTGGCGTTCCTGGTGCTGCTGTTCCTGGCACCCCGGAAATTCCCGGTGCTGAACGACTGACCGTCCGTATGCTCCCGCTCATGGTGACCTTGGAGCCCCTCAGGGCGGATCACGCTGACGCGCTGCTGGCCTTCGAGCGGGAGAACCGGGCGTACTTCGCCCGCACGGTGCCGGACCGCGGGGACGCCTACTTCACACCCGAGGGTTTCACCGAACGCCACCGGGCGCTCCTCGACGAGCAGCACGCGCGCGTGTGCCGCTTCCATGTAGTCCTCGGGGAGGACGGCGAGCTGATCGGCCGGGTCAACCTGATGGACCTGGTGGACGGCAGCGCCGAACTCGGCTACCGCGTCGGCGAACAGGCCGCCGGCCGGGGCGTGGCGACGGCAGCCGTCGCGCAGGTGTGCAGGCTGGCCGCCGCCGACTACGGTCTGACGTCCCTCACCGCGGTCACGACCCTGGCCAACCCGGCTTCCATGAGGGTCCTGGCCCGTAACGGCTTCACGCGGGTGGAGAACACGACGGTGGGCGGACAGCCCGGGGTCCGCTACCAGCGCCGGCACCTCGGCGCCGCCCCCGGCAGTCCTTAGGGCACGACCCCGACCCGTTTCAGGGCCCGAACACTCTCGCGGGTGACGCGGAGTGACGGGCCGTGCATGTCTGCTGGTGGCATGGACCTCAACAGGCGCACGGCGATGGCGGCGGGCAGCGGCGGTACCGCCCGGGCGGCCGCGCATGCGACGGTGACCGTGCAGGGCGAGTCCGCGGTGCGGACGAACATCCCGGTGGTGAGGGACCGCCGGGCCGCCGGGGGGCGGTACCTGGGGTTACGGACGACCCGGAAACCCCCTGCGCGGACCGGCTGGTACGCGACGTACTCCGTGCGCGCCCGCCAGGCCGGGGTGCACGCGCTGACGGCTGTGGCGACGGCGCCGGTCGAGACGCCGCACACCGAGGCCGTCGCCTCCTACCTGCACCTGTCGGTGAACGACGGCCCTTTCGCCGAGATCGCACGCTCGCAACCGCACTGGTACGAATCGCGGCCCGCCTGGGGCGACCTGTCCGAACTGGACCTGGGCACGGTCGAACTGCGGGGCGGCACCAACACCTTCACCTTCCGCGTCACCGAACCGACCGTCGCCGACGCCGCGCCGGCGTACGTCCTGGCCCTGGACCACTTCACCCTGCGCCACCTGGACGGGCACCCGGGCTTGCGCGAACTGTCCGTCCCCCGGCACCACGAGGGCGCACCGGCCCGGCTGCGGCTGACCCTCGACGGGCACGCCACGCGCGCCCGCCGCGTGCGGTACGTGGTGAGCGACTACCACGGCCGGCGCGTGGCCGCCGGTGACGTCAGCGCCACGGTCACCCTGCCCGCCCTGCCCCCGGGGCACTACCGCGTGGAGGCGACACCGCCCACCGGGTGACCGTCTCGGCGCGTCCGGTGGGCGGCGGGTGGACCGTGCGGACGGATCAGGGACAGCCGGAGACCCGCATACACGTGCCGGCCGGAGGGAGGGCCGCCGTCAACTTCACGGTCCTCGCGGGGCGTTCGGTCGCGCGCCGTACCGACCGGCGACTCGCCTTCCGGGCGACGCTCGACGATCACGCCGAAGTGCCCGCGTCCGTGGCGCTGATCCACCTCAGGTGAGACACCGGGAACTGCGGAAAAGCCGAGTTGACGCGGGTGACGCCCGAGGTCGGAAAGGTAAGCGCATACCGACCGATCAGTTCGCAGAAACCCTCGCGCAAGTCCCCTGCTCCGAAGTAGCGTGCGTGGCTCCCACCCCCCACCTCCCTGCGGTCCGCCGCACCGGATCCAACCCTCGCAAGGAGTACCGGGATGTCCTACGACCCCTCCCCGTCCCACCCGTACCGACCACCCGGTCCGGCCCCGGCCCATGACCCGTACACGTACGACACCTACCCCTGGACGCCGCAGGAGGCGCCCGAACCGGCCGGCCGGCGTCCCCAGCGCCACGCCGCGCTCGGGCACCACAGCGACCTGCGGGTCCTGCGCAGCGCCTACCGCTGGCAGCGGCGCGTGGCCACCCTCACGGCGCTCGGCTACTTCGTCCTGTTCCTGATCCTGTCGGCGTTCGCACCGTCGTTCATGACGAGCACCGTCACCGACGGTCTGCCCACCGGCCTGCTGCTCGCCCTCGTCCAGGTCCCCGTGACCTGGCTGGCGATCGCCCTGTACGAGCAGACCGCCCGCCGTCGCGTCGACCCGATCGCGGACCGCATACGCAAGCAGGCCGAGCTGGACGCGAAGCGGGAGGGGGCACGGTGACCACCGAGTTCAGCGGCAACGCCCAGGCGATGTCCCTCGTCGGCTTCTCCTCCGTCGCCACGATCACGCTGCTGCTGTGCGTGATGACGGGCCCGGACCGGGACGACCTGGACGAGTTCTACACCGGCTACAGCTCCCTGTCCCCCATGCGCAACGGCCTGGCGATCGCCGGCGACTACATCTCCGCCGCGACCGTCCTCGGCACCGGCGGTGTCATCGCCCTGTTCGGCTACGACGGGATCGTGCTGGCACTGAGTACGGCCCTGTCGCTGATGCTGCTGATGTTCCTGCTGGCCGAACCGCTGCGCAACGCCGGCCGGTTCACCATGGGCGACGCGCTGACCCGCCGGATGCCGGGACGCGCCGTCCGCATCGCGGCCTGCGCGGTGACCCTGGCGGCACTGCTGCCGCTGATGCTGGTCCAGCTGGCGGGCACCGGGCAGCTGATGGCGTTCATCCTCGGCTTCTCCGGCGAGTCGCTGCAGACGGGCTGCATCATCGGCGTGGGCGCCTTGATGATCAGCTACGCGGCGATCGGCGGAATGAAGGGCACCGCCCTCATCCAGATCCTGAAGATCGTGATGCTGCTCGGCTCCGGCATGGTCGTCGCGGTACTGATCCTCCACCGGTTCGACTGGGACCCGGGAGCCCTCTTCACCGCGGCCGCCCAGAACAGCGGCGTGGGCTCGGCGTTCCTCTCCTCGGGCCTGCAGTTCGCGGGCGGAGCCAACCCCGACCTGGACATGATCACCGCGCAGCTGACGGTGGTCCTCGGCGGTGGCGTCCTGCCGCACGTCACCATGCGCATGTACACCGCGTCCAGCGCCCGGCAGGTGCGGCGTTCGATGTCCTGGGCGGTGTCGGGCGTGGCCCTGTTCGTGCTCGTCATCACCGTCGTCGGCTTCGGCGCGACCGCGCTGGTCGGGCGGGAGCTGATCGCACAGGTCGACCCGCAGGGCAACACGGCGTATCTGCTGGGATCACAGGCGGCGTTCGGCGCGGACGTGTCGGCGGCGGAGACGTTCCTGTTCACGACCGTCACGACGGCGGTCTTCCTCACGCTGCTCGCCTCCGTCGCCGGCATGATCCTGGCCTGCGCCAACTCCCTCGCGCACGACGTGTTCGCGGCCCGGGTGCAGGAGATGTCACCGCGGCGCGAGATGACCGTGGCGCGGCTGTCGGCCCTGGCCGTGGGCATCCCCGCGATCCTCCTGGCCACCCAGGTCCAGCACCGCAGCCTGCAACCGCTGGTGACGCTGTCCTTCTGCCTGGGCGCCTCGGCCATCGCGCCCGCGCTGGTCTACAGCCTCTTCTGGCGCCGCTACACGCGAACGGGCCTGCTCAGCACTCTCATCGGCGGCTCTCTGGCCGTCCTGCTGCTGATGCCGGGCACGAATCTGGTCTCCGGCTCACCGGTCTCGGCCTTCCCCGAAGCGGACTTCAACTGGTTCCCGTTCACCACCACGGGCCTGCTCTCCATCCCCCTGGGCTTCGCCTGCGGCTGGCTGGGCACGATGGCCTCCGGCCGCCGGAAGTCGGAGGAGCAGCGCCACCAGTACGAGGCGGTGGAGGCCTGGATCCTGGCGGGGGCGGTGCGCAGGGACGACTGACACGGAAACCGGACCGGGCCGGCCGACTGGCCGACTGGCCGACTGGCCGACTGGCCGACTGGCCGACTGGCCGACTGGCCGGCCGAACGCCGCAACGCATGGGCGCGTACGGCATCAGTGCGCGCCCTGCGGGGAATGAGGCAGCCGGTGGCAGTCCCCGTCGGCCTTGTGCTGCCGACGGCTGACAGCCGCCTGCTCGTACGAGCGAGGGTCCGCGGCACGTAAAGCGCCGGTCCGCGTCACACACAAGCGCCGGCCCGCGGTGCCGCCTCCCGTGTGCGCCCCGCTGGCGGCGTCACTCCGCCGCCACCCGCCCCGCCCAATCCGTCAGGCTGGTGTGGACACGGTCGATGTGGGCGCGGGCGTCGTCTCGTTGCTCGGCGTGCTCGCGCAGGAGCCGGTCCGTCTCCTCCGCCACGGCCTCCGCGTGCTCGCGGGCCTGGGCGACCAGCTCCGCCGCATGGGCGTGGGCCTCTTCCTCCAGGTCGCGGGCGGTTTCCTCGGCGTCGGCGAGGGTCTGCTCGGCCTCGGCCAGTGCTTCCTCGGCGCGCGTCGCCGTCTCCTCGTGGTGCGCGTCCAGGGCCGCCGCGCGGGCGGTCTCCTCCCGTTCCGCCTCCGCCCACCGGTCGGCGCGTTCCTTGTCCTGCTCGGCCAGCATCCCGGAGGTGCGCTCCCGCATCTCCCGAAGCGCGGCCAGTGCCTCGCCCCGCTGCTCCTGAGCCTCACACCGGGCCGCGACCCGGAGCTCGTCGGCCTCGGCCCGGGCGGCGAGCAGCCGCTGCCGGGCACGTTCATCGGCGTCGGCGCGTACGGCATCGGCGTGCGCCTGCGCGGACTCGCGCACGCCGGCCGCGGACGCCTGCGCCTCTTCGACGAGTTGCCGCGCCTCCCGCCGCGCCCCCTCCCGTACGGCCGCGGCCTCCTGCTCGCCGAGTTCGAAGAGCCGTCGCGCCCGTTCCCCGAGGGTGTCGTAGTGCTGCGGGGCCAGCCGGGCCACGGCTTCGCGCAGCCGCCCCAGTTCCTCGCCCATCTGCCGGGCCAGGACCGTCAGCCGGGCCGCCCTCTCCCAGGCCGCGTCCCGATCCGCGGAGAGGGCCTCGGCGTACTCGTCGACCTGCTCGGGACGGTAACCGCGCCCCCGCACGGCGCTGAAGCCGTGCGGTGACACCGTCGCGCTGCTCATCCGGACCCCTCTCCACCACACCAACGGGAAGTCGCGCTGAAATGGGACGATTTCGCGCACATCTTGGTGGATCAGACGGAAGTGTTCATAACGCGACACTCCGCACCGGGGTCAGGGGTCCACGGCGAGGCCGTACGGCGATCAGCCCCAAGTGGTGCCCGCGGGCTCCTGGATGGTCGTGTTGATGCGGTTGAACATGTTGGTGACCGAGACGGTGAGGATCAGCGCGGAGAGTTCCCTCTCGTCGAAGTGGTCGGCCACCTCGTCCCACAGCGCGTCCGGCACCGACTCCCCCGAGAGGTCGGAAAGCCGCGTCATCGCCTCCGTCAGCTTCAGCGCCGCACGCTCGGCGTCCGAGAAGAAGGGAGCGTGCCGCCAGGCGGCGACGGCCGAGATGCGCTCCTCGCCCACCCCGGCCTTGCGGAGGTTGGCCACGTGCCCGTGCACGCAGGCGCCGCAGCCGTTGATCTGGCTGGCGCGCAGCCCGACGATCTCCGCCACGTCCTGCGCCAGACCGCCCTCCCCGATCGCCTGGAAGAGGGTGCCGATGCCCTTCATCGCGCCGGAAAGGACATACGCCGGGTTCGTCATCCGTGCCTGCATGATCTCTGCCTCCTGTGTCGGCGGTGCATCGCTGTCACTGCACTGACGGAGCGGCGGAGGAAGGTGTGACAGCCCGGCGCGAAATTTTCTCGTCGCGGACAGGAAAGAGCCGGGCCCGGTCCCACGAGCGACCGAACCCGGCTCCTTTTGGCACGTCAGCGGCGACGCCTCACAGCAGCCCGTCCCACATCTGCTCCAGCAGCACCGACCACCAGCTCTCCGGCGAGCCCAGCGCCGCCGGGTCGAGCGCGGCCAGCTGCGCCTGGAAGTCGACGGTCCAGCGGCCCGCCTGCTCCTGGTTCAGCCCGAACCGGAGCCGCCACATCCGCCCGAGCAGCGCCAGGCAGCGCGCGAACTCCGGCAGCCCGGTGTTCACGAACTGCGGCGGCACCGGCGCCCCGCCCGGCCCGGCCTCCACCGGCACGGCGACGATGTTCGCCGTGCCGTACTGCACGCAGATCGCCTTGCCGAAGTCGCTGCCCATCACCAGATACGAACCCGCGTCCGAGGCCGGCTGCACACCGCGCTCGGCCGCCAGTTCCGCCAGCGTCGGAACGGGCCGCCCCGGCTGGGCCTGTGCCCAGAAGAACGGGCCCATGTCCGTCGGCAGTCCGGCCGCCACCAGCGTGTGCGCCACCACCGGCGGCACCCCCTGCCGCGACACGGCGGCCTGCTCGAACCGGAACACACCCGGCCCGAACGCGGCCCCCAGCTCCTGCCCGATGGCCTCCGGCGGGATCGGCGCCATTGCCTGCACCGGCGGCAACGGAGCGCGCACCGGAGCCGGACGCGCCGGGCCGTCCGCCACCTGGTGCAACTCACCCTGGTGGGCCAGCAACTGCTGCATGCCCTGCTGCCGGCTCGCGTGGTCCGTACCGTACGGCGCGATGCTCGTGATGCGCGCCTGCGGCCACTGCTCCCGGATCATCCGCGCGCAGTACGCACCCGGCAGCTCGCACGACTCCAGCTCGGTGTGCAGCTCCAGCACCTGGTCCGGGGGCACGTTCATGGCCCGCAGCTCGTGGAAGATCTGCCACTCCGGATGCGGCGTGCCCGGCGCCGAACGCCGGATCAGCTGCTGCTCGGAACCGTCCTGCGCGCGGTAGCGCAGCACGGCCTGGTAGCCGGGGCCCACGGTCGGCTGACCGGCGGGCTGCTGCGGATAGCCGTACGCCGGCGGCTGCCCGGGGCCGGGCCGGCCCGGCGGCGGCATCGCACCCGGGGGCATCGCGCCGGGCGGCATGCCAGGAGGCATCGCACCCGGCACCGCGCCGTGCGGCACGGGCCCCGGCCCACCGGGCCCGGGCACGCCGGGGGCACCCGGGGCGGCGGGTGGTGCGCCGGGGGCCTGCGGCGGCGGAGGCACACCGGGGCCACCCGGCGGAGGCGCGGCCAGCATGGTCTCCGCGTGATGCACGGGACCCGGGCCACCGGGAGCGCCAGGAGGACCGGGAGGCTGCGGCGCGCCGGGGGGACCAGGCGGATGCGGCGTACCGGGCGCTCCCGGAGGCCCCGGCGGCTGCGGAGGCTGGGGCGTGCCCGGGCCCATCCGGCCGGGGTCGGCCAGCATCGTGGCGGCATGGTGGACACCCCCCGGAGGCGTACCACCAGGGGCACCGGGCGCCTGCGGCGGACCAGGCGGCTGCGGCGCGCCAGGCGCATGCGGAGCACCCGGCGGTTGCTGCGGAGGCAGCGGCGCACCCGGACCCTGCGGAGACCCGGCACCGGCAGGACCCCCCGGGCCACCGGGCGCACCGGGACCCGCGGAACCGGGCCCTTGCGGGCCTCCCGGCCCGTCAGGACCGAGCGCCGACACAAGCTGTGTAGGCACATAGCCACCCGCCGGAGTCCCCGGAGCCCCGGGCCCGGACGGCGGGGGCGTACTGCCCGGCCGCGCACCCGGCGTACCCGGAGCGCCCGGTGGGGGCGGCGTGGTCGGGCCCGCGTTCCGCCCACGGCCCGGCGGCGGAGCCGCCTTGCTGGTCGCGGCGTCGGCGATGTCCCCGGCGTTGGGCGCGAGAGGCCGCTCCGGCGCCCCCGGCCCGGCCGGCGGCCTCGGCACCCCGCCGGGACCGGCAGGACCAGCGGAACCGGCGGAACCCGCGGCGTCACCGCCCGCCCCCTGCGGATACCCGTACGTCGCCCCGCCCGCCCCGGGCGGCGGCGTGCTCCCCGGCGGGACCTGCGGACTCTGCGCATTCTGCGGATACCCGTACGGCTGCCCGCCCGGCCCGGGCGGAGGCGTGCTGCCCTGCGGCACCCCACCGGGCGGCGTCCCCGGCACGCCTGGCGCGGTGACCGGCCCCGAGGGATAGCCGTATCCCTGGCCGCCCGCAGGGCCGGAGCCCGGGGCGTTCGGACCGTCCACCGCCGGCGTCACCGCCGTCGGAGGGAGCCGGCTGCCGCCCGACATCAGAGCCGTCTGGGCGTCAGGGGTCACCGAAGGCGGCGGCGTGACGCCGTCGGCCTCGCTCAGCGGCGGCGCGAAGACCGTCGCGGGCAGCGGTACGGAACGGTCGTCACCGGCATCGCCGTTGGTGTCCGTACCCGCCCAGGGCGTCGCCCCGGCAGGCACACCCGGCGCCACCGCGGCCCCGGAAGCACCCGCGTCAGCTTCGAAGTCACCGCCCCCGGCCGCAGGCCACGCCGCACCACTCCCCGGCGCGGCAGGCGCGCCCCGCTCGGGGGTGGCCGGGCCGCCGGCCGACGAAGCGGCAGCCGGATCACCGGCCGAACCCGGCTCACCGGCAGCAGCCGACGGAGCACCAGCCCCCGCACCCGCACCCCGCCGGTCCGGAATCCCCAGCTTGTCCGCCGCGTCCTGCAACCACTCCGGCGGAGTCAGCAGGAAAGACGTCTGATTCAGATCCACCCGCGCGGCGGGCGCCGCCGATGCCGGCTCGTCCACCGCGTCCGGACGGCCGTACTCCTCCTCGTACCGGCGGATCACCTCACCCACCGGCAGCCCCGGCCACAACGTCGCCTCGCCACTGTCCCGGGCGATCACCAGGCGCTGCGCACCGCCGTCGGAACGCGGCCCGTCCGCCCGGTCCTCGGCCCACACCACGAACCCGAGATCGAACTCCCGCACCCGCACCTCACGATGCTGGTACGACGGCAGATCCCCGTTGATCCACTCTTCCGCGCGCTCCTGCGCCTGCGCGTAGGTCACCATCGCTGACGTCACTCCCCCACGGCCGAGGACGACACCGCGCCCACCGGCACCACACGCGCGAACCCGCCGTCCACCATCAGATTCGCCACCGTCTCCAACTCCGGCGGATTGCCCGCCAGCCGCGACAGGAAGACATCGAAATCGTCCCCGCACGGCAGCAGCAGCCGCTCCACCCGCTCCGCCGGCGGCACCGAGGGATCCACGTCCCGCGCGTCGTCGTACGCGCAGAACCACACCGAACCGATCCGCTCGCCCTTCACCTTCACGGCGAGCAATCCGCCCTGCACGAAAGAAATCCCCAGATAGTCCTTGGTCAGATGGTCACGCAGACACTTGTTGACGTACACCAGGTCATTGACCGCGGCCTCGTCGCGCACCGTGAAGAACGGCTGGTCCACCAGCAGCCCGAGCTCCGCGTCCAGCACGGCGCCCACCGGCGCACAGCCACCCGCCGCCTTCAGGAACGACCGGTACGCGCCCGGCAGCCGGTAGCCGAGGTCCTCCTCGACGCCCTGCACCTGCGACTCGGTCACCGCGACACCCGACTTCGGCAGCCCGAAGTGCGCCGGACGCGTCTCCTGCAACGGCCGCGTGCCCCGCTTGGAGTGGTCGACACCCGACGTCGCCACACCCCCGTGATGCCTCAGCAGCGCCTTCACCTCGACCGGGACCAGCTCCAGCCGCCGCGTCCCCACCACGTGGTGCCACGTCCAGCCGTGCGGCGTCGCCACCGCCGGCACCGTGTCCCACAGCTCGTGCCCGGACGCCGACAACGCCGTGTTCGCCGACACATAGTCCGTCAGCCGCAACTCGTCGACGCCGAAGCCCTCCGGCGGCTCCGCGATCTCCGCGGCCGCACGCGCGTAAGCCGAGAAGTCGGGGTAACCATGCTCGTCGACCCGTACCCCTCTCGGGTGACGCGCAGCCCGGACCGGATCCGGGAAATGCACGACCTGCCCGGCGTAGGCCGCGTTCGGCGGCGCGGCTCGCTCCCCGAGCCGACCTGTCGTCATGGCGGTTGCCCCCTGCGGCACTCTGTACGACCCGTATTGACCACCCTTGGCGCACTACGACCCGTATCGACTGTCACTGCACGCCGACCCGCGGATCACCCTCCGGTTCACTGCATCGAGCCCCGAACGGATCACCGCATCGCCCGCGGTGCCGACAGCCTATGCGGTACGACGACACCGGTCACCGGCACCGGCCGACACCCCCTCCGCATCCGTGACCAGGCGTCACCCCACCGTGACGGCACGCCCCGCTCCGGGCGTGTCGCCGCGCCCCAGCTTCCGCAGCAGCCACGGCATTTGGCAGTCTGTGACCCCCGGGGGGCTGCACGGAGGGGAAGACGATCATGAACGCCACGCAGACGGGACCACACACCGGCAGGTCCGCCGACCCACGAAACGGCGATCCCAGAGGCGCCACCCGCGACACCGGCCCCCTGGCCGGCGACCCACGAACCGCCGACCCCCGAAGCGGCGACCCCCGCATCGGCTGGAGCGCCACCGAAGCCGCACACACCCCGGCCCTCCGGCACCGCCGCGACGGCATCCTCCCCACCGTCGCCGCCGCCCTCTCCGTCCGCGGCACCACCCTCACCGGCACCGCCGCCCGCGGCGACACACCCCCCGCCCTGCACCCCCTCGTCCAGGACTTCCTGGACACCCTCACCAGCACCCAACGCGACCGCTTCACCGGCCGCTGCGCCGAAACCATCCTCATCTCCCGCCACATCGCCGCAGCCGACACCGCCCGCAGCAAACGCGCCGCACGCAAACCCATGACCAACGGCGAAGCACGCAAAGCACTCAAACAGGCCAAACTCACCGCCCGACGCATCCGCGAGGACGGCGACCCCCTCCACGGCAGCTTCGCCACCCCCTGCCGCGCCTGCACCGCACTCAGCGCCCACTTCGGCGTCCGCATAGTCGACCCCGCGTCCCAAAACGGCTGACGCCCCCCACACCCCCACCCCCGCACGGGCCGGCCCCACGCCCCGGCACACGCACGCCCACGCGCCACACCAGGACCTCGACGAGACGAAGGGCAGATGCACACCGACCGCACCTCCACCACCCGCTTCGCCGTCCCCGTCGACGCCGCCCTGCGCGCCGCCGGCTGGCAACCCGGACGCTGGGACATCAAACAAGCCGAGATCTGGGCCGACGCCCTACGCGACCACGCCTCCCCCGCGGGCCACCGCCACACCGTCTTCCCCGCCGCCGTCGAGGCCTGGGCCGAATTCGGCGGACTCCACATCACCCCCACCGGCCCCGGCCGCCAGGTCGCCCCCGCCAACCTCCACCTCGACCCACTGCACGGCCTCCACATGGCCCGCACCCTCGCCGACCTCGGCCGCGCCCTCGACACCGACGTCTGCCCCCTCGGCACCGAAACCGACAGCCAGGCCCTCCTCGCCATCGACACCGACGGCCGCGTCTACACCCTCGACCACACCGGCGACTGGTACCTCGGCCACGACATCGACCAAGCCCTCGCCACCCTCATCGCCGGCACCGAACCCGTACGCCTCACCACGGCCTGACCACGGACCCCACCCCAGGCCCCAGGCCCCAGGCCCCAGGCCCCAGGCCCCAGGCCCCAGGCCCCAGGCCCCAGCAGACGGCCTACGACGCCGGAATCACCGCCGACACCCGGAAACCCCCCACATCCGTCGGCCCCGACACAAACACCCCACCCAGCGCCGAGACCCGCTCCTTCATCCCCACCAGCCCGTTCCCCCCGGACGGCAACCGCGCCGACGCCCCCGCCTCCTCAGGCGGCTCGTTCTCCACCTGCAGCGCGATCTCCGACACCCGATGCGCCAACCGCACATACGTCTTCGCCCCGGCCGCATGCTTATGGACGTTCGTCAACGCCTCCTGCACCACCCGAAACGCCGTCTGCTCCACCACGGGCGCATACGACCGGACATCCCCCTCCACCGACAACGCCACCACCATCCCCGCGGCAGCCGACTGCCCCAGCAGCTCCTCGATCTCCGCCAGACACGGCCCCTCGTCATCCGCCGCGCGCGAAGCCGCCGCAGCCGCGGCCACCCCCACCGCCGCCAACGGCACCGACGCCGCACGTTCACGCCGCACGTCACCACCGCTGCGCAGCACCCCGAGCATCTCCCGCAACTCCGTCAGCGCCTGCCGCCCCATGTCCCCCACCAGCGCGGCATTCCGGACCGCCTTCTCCGGATCCTTCCGGGCCACCGCCTGCAGAGCCGCGGCATGCACCACCATCAGACTCACCCGATGAGCGACCACATCGTGCATCTCCCGCGCGATCCGCGTCCGCTCCTCGTTCCGGGCCCACTCAGCCCGCTCCTCCGCCCGCTCCGCGAGCAACTGAAGCTCCCGCTCCAAACTGTCCGCCCGCTCCCGCAGACTCTCCATCAACCGCCGCCGCGCCCCCACATACAGACCCAGCAGCACCGGAGGCGCCGTGAAGCCCAGCGACATCGTGATCGCCGCGAAGGGCACGAACCAGTCCCCTATGTCCAAGTTCCCCCGCGACATGTCCTGCCGCGTCTTCACGAACGTCACGATCAGCGTCCCCACCAGCGACATCCCCGCCAGCGAGGCGACGATCCGCCGCGGCAGCTCCGCCGCGGCCAGCGTGTACAGGCCGACGACGCCCATCAGAAAGCCCATCTCGGCCGGCGTGATGGCGATCGACACCAGCACCACGGCGATCGGCCACCGCCGCCGCACCACCAGCACGGAACCGGCCAGCACCCCGAAGACGACCCCCACCGCCACCGGAACGCCGGCATCCCTGGCGAACGGAATGCCTTCCAGCCCGCACTCCAGCGCGGACACCACCGCCAGGCTCACATCGAACACGGCACTACGCCGCCTGGCCCACCACCACGGCCCTCCCCGGGCCGTCACATGCTCTTCCCCCGTCGCGGTCATGCTTCCCAGCCTACGGGCGGCCACCGCCGGTTTTCCGGTGCATTTCCCGGACTGGCCTACACCACACTCCGTGACCGTTCGGCTGCGATACCACCCGATATCCCTCGAACTGCTGAATCGCTCACCGTTCGACCCCGGAAGCCAGCATTCCGCCCGGACGGTATGCGTATGACACATGCACCTGGCAAGTACGCGGACTTCGAGGGACTGCGGGAACGGGCGGTGGCGCTGCGGCGCGCAGGCCTCAGCCGCCGGCAGATCCGCGACCGCCTCCACGTCGACAACAACGACATCCTCAACCGCCTGCTGGAGGGCGAACCGCCCCCGGACTGGACGAAGCGCCCGAACGCGAAGGACGACCTGAGGGAGAAGGCGAGGGAACTCCGACTCCAGGGCTGGACGTACGACCAGATCCAGGTGGAGCTCGGGTGCTCGAAGAGTTCGATCTCGCTGTGGGTGCGGGATCTTCCGAAGCCGGAGCGCAAGCGAACCTCCGAGGAGGCGTCAGCAATCGCGAGGCGGGGCTGGGAAGCCACCATGCGCCTGCGTGACGAGGAGCGGCGACGGACCAAGGATGCGGCCAAGCAGGCTGTCGGCGCACTGTCGCCGCGCGAGCTGCTTCTCTTGGGCGTCGGCCTGTACTGGGCGGAGGGCAGCAAGGACAAGCCCTACGACCGCCGCGAGAGCGTCTGCTTCGTCAACAGCGACCCCGGCATGATCCGGGTCTTCCTGGCCTGGCTCGATCTGCTGGGCGTGGAGCGAGAGAGCATCCGGTTCACGGTGATGATCCACGAGACCGCCGACATCCCGGGCGCCGAACAGTACTGGGCCGAGCTCGTCGGCGCCGATCGCTCCGCGTTCTACAAGACGACACTCAAGAGACACAACCCCAAGACGGTCCGCAAGAACACCGGCGACTCATATCGGGGATGCCTTGCGATCAAGGTCCGCAAGAGCGCCGACCTGTACCGTCGCATCGAAGGCTCTTGGTACGGCATAGTGTTGGGAGCCACCCAGCCAATCGGCGAGATGCCCGATTAGCCGGGTTCATGGTCCCCTGTGGTGTAATCGGCAACACGGGTCACTTTGGATGATTTGTTCCAGGTTCGAGTCCTGGCAGGGGAGCACACACTCGGTTCGGGTCCTGGCTGATGCCAATGCCGGTCAGGCCCCACACCCACACCCCCCACAAAACCCCCCGGTATCCTGCGGATGTCACCCCACCCCATCCACAGCCGAAGGGCATCCCGTGAGCGCCAACCGCCCGGCAGCCGTCGTCGTTCTCGCAGCGGGTGAGGGCACCCGTATGAAGTCGGCCACACCCAAGGTCCTGCATGAGCTCTGCGGCCGCAGTCTCGTCGGTCACGTGCTCGCGGCCGCGGGCGAGCTGCAGCCCGAGCATCTGGTCGTCGTGGTCGGCCACGCCCGTGAGAAGGTCACCGCCCATCTCGGCGACATCGCCCCCGAGGTCCGCACCGCCGTGCAGGCGGAGCAGAACGGTACGGGGCATGCCGTGCGGATGGGGCTGGAGGAGCTCGGCGGGTCCGTCGAGGGGACCGTCGTGGTCGTGTGCGGTGATACGCCCCTGCTGACGGGTGCGACCCTCCAGGCTCTGGCCGCCACGCACTCCGCGGACGGCAACGCGGTCACGGTGCTGACCGCCGAGGTGCCGGACGCGACGGGGTACGGGCGGATCGTCCGTGACGAAGCCTCCGGAGCCGTTACCGCGATCGTCGAGCACAAGGACGCCACCGACGCCCAGCGGTCGATCCGTGAGATCAATTCGGGTGTGTTCGCGTTCGACGGGCAGTTGCTGTCGGACGCGTTGAAGAAGGTGCGGACGGACAACAGTCAGGGCGAGGAGTACCTGACCGATGTGCTCGGGATTCTGCGCGAGGCGGGGCATCGGGTGGGGGCGTCGGTGGCCAGTGATCACCGTGAGATCGCCGGGATCAACAACCGTGTGCAGCTGTCGGAGGCCCGCCGGATCCTGAACGACCGGTTGCTGACCGAGGCGATGCTCGGCGGTGTGACCGTCATCGACCCGGCCACCACCTGGGTCGATGTGACGGTCACGTTCGAGCAGGACGCCGTCGTGCACCCGGGCACGCAGTTGCAGGGCGCGACGCATCTGGCGGCGGGTGCCGAGGTCGGGCCGAACTGCCGGCTGACCGACACCCGGGTGGGTGCGGGTGCGCGGGTCGACAACACCGTGGCCGCGGGCGCCGAGGTCGGGCCGGACGCGACGGTGGGGCCGTACGCGTATCTGCGTCCGGGGACGCGGCTCGGTGCGAAGGGCAAGATCGGTACGTACGTGGAGACGAAGAACGCGTCGATCGGGGATGGGACGAAGGTGCCTCACCTGTCCTATGTGGGTGACGCGACGATCGGGGAGCAGACCAATATCGGTGCTGCGAGCGTGTTCGTGAACTACGACGGGCAGGAGAAGCACCACACGACGATCGGTTCGCACTGTCGGACGGGCTCGGACAACATGTTTGTGGCGCCTGTCACGGTGGGGGACGGTGCGTACACCGCTGCCGGGTCGGTGATCACGAAGGATGTGCCGCCCGGTTCGCTGGCCGTGGCCCGTGGTCAGCAGCGGAATATCGAGGGTTGGGTGGCTCGGAAGCGTCCGGGGAGCGCGGCCGCGAAGGCGGCGGAGGCGGCGTCCCGGGAGTCGGCCGGTGAGGGCTGACCGGAAACCGATGCCTGGAACACGGCGTACGGTGATAAGTGCACACCCGCACCCCCACCAGCTGAGACGGCCTCCGGCAAGCCGGCTGCGAGGTCTCTCGACACCCAGCTGCGACACCTCTGAGGAGACAGTGCTGTGACCGGGATCAAGACGACCGGCGAGAAGAAGTTGATGTTCTTCTCCGGCCGCGCCCACCCCGAGCTTGCGGAGGAGGTCGCCCAGCAGTTGGGTGTCGGGGTTGTCCCGACGAAGGCCTTCGACTTCGCGAACGGTGAGATCTATGTGCGTTATCAGGAGTCGGCGCGTGGTGCCGACTGTTTCCTGATCCAGAGCCACACGGCTCCGATCAACAAGTGGATCATGGAGCAGTTGATCATGATCGACGCGCTGAAGCGTGCGTCGGCCCGCTCCATCACGGTCATCGTGCCGTTCTACGGTTACGCGCGGCAGGACAAGAAGCACCGGGGACGTGAACCGATTTCGGCGCGTCTGATCGCGGACATGATGAAGACCGCGGGTGCGGACCGGCTTCTGACCGTGGATCTGCACACGGACCAGATCCAGGGCTTCTTCGACGGTCCGGTGGACCACCTGTTCGCGTTGCCGCTGCTGGCGGACTACGTGGGCCGGAAGGTGGAGCGGGAGAAGCTGACGGTCGTGTCTCCGGATGCGGGCCGGGTGCGGGTCGCGGACCGCTGGTGTGACCGGCTGGGCGCGCCGCTGGCGATCGTGCACAAGCGGCGTGACAAGGATGTGGCGAACCAGGTCACCGTCCACGAGGTCGTGGGTGAGGTGAAGGGTCGCGTGTGTGTCCTGGTGGACGACATGATCGACACGGGTGGGACGATCTGTGCCGCGGCGGACGCGTTGTTCGCGCACGGTGCGGAGGACGTGATCGTGACGGCGACGCACGGTGTGCTGTCGGGCCCGGCGAGCGACCGGCTGAAGAACTCGCGGGTGAGTGAGTTCGTGTTCACGAACACGTTGCCGACGCCGGGTGAGCTGAGCGGGGACCTGGACAAGATTTCGGTGCTGTCGATCGCGCCGACGATCGCGAATGCGGTGCGTGAGGTGTTCGAGGACGGTTCGGTGACGAGCCTGTTCGACGACCAGTAGAGATCGTTTTGGGCGTGGCCTCCTGGGCCGAGTAGACTGCTGCAGTTGCTCGGCGAGGGAGGCCGTTCCCGTTTCGGGATGCGGCTGTCCGTTATCGACGCGCTCTTCGTAGCAGGCCGTTCGTGGCCGGGTGACCACGTCCGTTTCTGACTTCGAGGAGTGATTATGTCCGAGGTGAAGATCTCCGCCGCGACGCGCACCGAGTTCGGCAAGGGTGCCGCGCGCCGTATCCGTCGTGAAGACAAGGTTCCGGGTGTCCTGTACGGGCACGGTTCGGACCCGGTGCACCTGACCCTGCCGGGTCACGACCTGCTGATGGCGCTGCGTACGCCGAACGTGCTGATCGCGCTGGACATCGACGGCAAGACGAACGAGCTGGCGATTCCGAAGTCCGTGCAGCGTGACCCGCTGAAGGGCTTCCTGGAGCACGTGGACCTGCAGCTGGTGAAGCGTGGCGAGCAGGTCAACGTCGAGATCTACGTGCACACCGAGGGTGAGCTGGCCCCGGGCGGCAACCTGCTGGAGCACGTGCTGAACGCGCTTCCGGTGGTGGCCGAGGCGACGCACATCCCGGAGTCGGTGACCGTCTCCGTCGAGGGTCTGACGGCCGGTGACTCCATCCTCGCCAAGGACATCCCGCTGCCGAAGGGCACGACGCTGGACGTCGAGGAGGACACCGTCGTCCTTCAGGTCCTGGCCGCGCAGGCCGAGGAGGCCGCTGAGGGTGAAGAGGCCGGGGGCGAAGAGGCCGCTGAGGCCTGATCCTCCTCGTCGTCGTTTCGTCGGCCGCTGTTCCCGTGCGGGGCAGCGGCCGTCGCGTATGAAGGGACATGGACGTGACGACCGATGCCGCTCCCTGGTTGATCGTGGGGCTGGGCAATCCGGGGCCGGAGTACGCGGGGAACCGGCACAACGTGGGTTTCATGGTGGCCGATCTGCTGGCGGACCGGGTCGGGGGGAGGTTCAAGCGGGCCGGGCGGGCGCAGGCGCAGGTCGTGGAGGGCCGGATCGGGCCGCCGGGGCCGTCGAACCGGCGGGTGGTTCTGGCGAAGCCGATGTCGTTCATGAATCTGTCGGGTGGGCCGGTGAATGCGCTGCGGGATTTCTACAAGGTGCCGGTGGACCATGTGGTGGCGATTCATGACGAGTTGGACATCGATTATGGGGCGTTGCGGCTGAAGCTGGGCGGCGGGGACAACGGGCACAACGGGTTGAAGTCGATGACGAAGGCGTTCGGTGCGGAGTACCACCGGGTGCGGTTCGGGATCGGGCGGCCGCCGGGGCGGATGCCGGTGGCGGATTTCGTGCTGAAGGATTTCGCGTCGGTGGAGCGCAAGGAGCTGGACTACTTCGTGGACCGGGCGGCGGACGCGGTGGAGTGTCTGGTGATCGATGGTCTGGAGCGGGCGCAAAGCACGTACAACTCCTGACTTGTCCCCCGCCGAAGTTGACGGGCCGTTCAGGCATGGCCAATGATCCCGGCCATGCCTGCCACTGCCGCCTCCTCTCGTCAGGCCTCGGCCGCCATGTTGCGGTTCGGGCGGTTCGCGGCGATGGGGACGGTGGTGGTGCTGATCCTGATCGCGGGTGTGTGGGCGTCGTGGGGTACGGCGCAGCACGTGATGCTGACGAAGGGCCGGGAGCGGGGCACGGTCGATGTGACGCGGTGCGGCCCGGAGGCGTGCTGGGGCCGGTACACGCCGTTGTCGGAGGGTTCGCAGCCGCGGGCGCGGGTGGTGCTGGAGAAGTCGGTCGCGGTGGAGAGGGGCCGGACCTACACGGTGGTCCTGAAGCCCGGTAGTGATGACGCGGTGCGTTCGGGTCCGGCGGGTGTGCTGTACGCGTGGATTCCGCTGGGTGGTGCGTTGTTGCTGGCGTCGGTCGTGGTGGCGGGTGGTCTGCTGCGGACGCGGGCGGCGTGGGTGATGGCGTTGTCGGGTGTGGCGTTGCTGACGGCGGCATTCGTGACCGTCTGAGGGTTTGGGGCGTTCTCTCCTTCGGTGGATGGGGCGAGCGTTGTGTGTTCGTGATTGACGTGCCGACGGGCGAGGCTGGAAGCTGAGCCGCCCCCTCCACATCTTCCCGGTCACCTCTCGAAGATGGACTACCTGCCCATGCGAACCCTCTCTCGTTTCGGCGCTGTCTGCGCCGCCGCTTCCGCGGTCCTTCTGCTCGCTCCTGCCGCCCACGCCACGCCTCCCGGTGACAACGGCACGGTGAAGATCCATGACGCCTCGACGGGTGAGGAGCTGCGCCGCAACGAGCCGCATGTGTGCACGTTCTACCTGGATGCCTTCGGTTTCGACGGTGGTCAGCAGGTCGACTGGCACATCGACGCGATCCCCCCGAGTGAGAACAAGGGGGAGACGGTGGAGTCCGGTGCGCTGACGCTGGACGCCCAGGGTCACGGCCGCAGCGAGGACCTGTCGCTGCCCGACGGGCACTACAAGCTGTTCTGGAACTTCGAGGGCGAGAAGGGCTCAGCCAAGCACAAGGTGTTCTGGACGGACTGCGAGGACGAGCAGGAGCCGGGTGGTGCGACGCCGTCCGGGTCGGCTTCGCCGTCGTCCTCGTCGGGGGCGTCCGAGGCGCCGTCGGGTGAGCCGGGTGCGTCGGCGTCCCCGAGTTCGTCGGTGGGCGGGGGTGTGCCGGCGTCCTCGTCGCCGTCCCCGCAGGGCGGTACGGACGGTGACCTCGCCGAGACGGGCAACGGGGCCCCGGTGGGTGTGCTGTCGGGTGTCGCGGCTGCGCTGGTGGCGGCGGGCGGTTTCCTGGTGCTCCGGCGCCGGCGGGCCGGCCGCGGCTGACGTACGAACGACCGTGCCCCCGAGCCTGTACGGGCTCGGGGGCACGGTCGTGTCCGGGGTGGTTCAGCCGGTGTTGCGCAGGCCGGCTGCCACGCCGTTGACGGTGAGGAGGAGGGCGCGGGCGAGGAGCGGGTCGGCCTGTTCGGCGGCGGCGGCCGCATCGCGCTGGCGCTTGAGCAGGGCGACCTGGAGGTAGGAGATGGGGTCGAGGTAGGCGTCGCGGATGGCGAAGGTCTGCTTCAGGACGGGTTCGCCGCCGAGGAGTTCGTCTTCGCCGGTGACGCGCAGGACTTCGCGGACGGTGAGTTCGTGTTCGGCCTTGATGGTGTCGAAGACGTGCTTGAGTTCGTCGGGGACGAGGGTGTCGACGTAGTGCTGGGCGATCCGCAGGTCGGTCTTGGCGAGGGTCATCTCTACGTTGGAGATGAAGTTGCGGAAGAAGTGCCACTGCTGGTGCATCTCGTCGAGGACGGTGTCGAGGCCGGCTTCGCGCAGGGCCTTGAGGCCGGAGCCGACGCCGAACCAGCCGGGGACGATCTGGCGGGACTGGGTCCAGCCGAACACCCAGGGGATGGCGCGCAGGCCGTCGAGGGAGACGCCGGAGCCGGGGCGGCGGGAGGGCCGGGAGCCCAGGTGCAGGTCGGCGAGCTGGTCCACCGGCGTCGACGCGAGGAAGTACGTCGGCAGGTCGGGGTCCTCGACGAGGCGGCGGTAGGCGGCGTGGGCGGCGTCGGAGACGACGTCCATGGCGGCGTCCCAGCGGGCGAGGGCCTCGTCGGACTGGCGGGGTGCGGTGTGCAGGGCGGAGGCCTGGAGGGTGGCGGCGACGGTGAGTTCGAGGTTCTCCCGGGCCAGGGACGGGATGAGGTACTTGTCGGAGATGACCTCGCCCTGTTCGGTGACCTTGATCTCGCCTTCGAGGGTGCCCCAGGGCTGGGCGAGGATGGCGTCGTGGGTGGGGCCGCCGCCGCGGCCGACGGTGCCGCCGCGGCCGTGGAAGAGGCGCAGGCGTACGCCGTAGCGGTGGGCGACGTCGCGCAGGCGGCGCTGGGCGCGGTGGATCTCCCACTGGCTGGTGGTGATGCCGCCGAACTTGGAGGAGTCGGAGTAGCCGAGCATGACCTCCTGGACGTCGCCGCGCAGGGCGACGAGGCGTCGGTAGGAGGGGTCGGAGAGCATGTCCTCGAGGATGGTGTCGGCGGCCTTGAGCTCGTCGGTGGTTTCGAGCAGCGGCACGATGCCGATCTTGGCCCAGCCGGCGTGCAGGTCGACGAGGCCGGCTTCGCGGGCGAGGACGGCGGCGGCGAAGACGTCGTCGGCGCCCCGGCACATGGAGATGATGTAGGACTCGATGACCTCGGGTCCGAAGACCTCCAGGGCGCGCTTGACGGTGCCGAAGACGCCGAAGGTCTTCTCGCCGGGGGCGTCGACGGGTGCCGGGGTGGGGGCGAGGGGCCTTCGGGACCTGAGTTCCTTGGCGAGGAGCTTGGCGCGGTAGTCGCGGGGCATGTCGGCGTAGCGCCAGGATTCCTCGCCGAGCCGGTCGAAGAGCTGGCCGAGGGCGTGGTGGTGGGCGTCGGCGTGTTCGCGGACGTCCATGGTGGCGAGCTGGAGGCCGAAGGCGGCGAGGGTGCGGATGGTGCGGGCGAGGCGGCCGTCGGCGAAGAGGCCGCCGCGGTGCTCGCGCAGGGAGGCCTGGATGATCCGCAGGTCGGCGAGGAGCTCGCCGGTGCCGAGGTAGTCGCGGCCCGTCACGCGCGGGGTGCCCTCGGCGAGGCGCTTCTTGGTGTTCTCCAGCTTCTGCCGGATGCAGGTGGCCTTGAGCCGGTAGGGCTCTTCCGCGTTGAGGCGCTTGTAGCGGGGGCTGATCTCGGGAAGGTTTTCCAGGTCGGCCTGGAGGGAGGTCAGCAGTTCCTCGGTGGCGCCGGCGTAGCGGATGGAGTTGGACAGGAAGCCGCGGAGTTCGTCGATCGTCTCCAGGGCGTCGTTGATGCCGTGCTCGTGCTGGAGGATGAGGACGTCCCAGGTCACCTGGGGGGTGACGTTGGGGTTGCCGTCGCGGTCGCCGCCGATCCAGGTGCCGAAGGTGAGGGGGCGGGTGTCGTCGGGGAGCTTGACCCCGGCCCGTTCCAGTTCGGCGGTCAGGTCCTCCAGGACGTCGCCGACGGCGCCTGCGTGGAGTTCGTCGAGGTAGTAGATGGCGTTGCGGGCCTCGTCGGCGGGTTCGGGGCGGACGACGCGCAGTTCGTCGGTCTGCCAGACGAGGTCGATGTTCTCGGCGAGGCGGATGTCGAGGCGGCGCCGGTCGGAGTCGATGACCGGGGTTTCCAGGAGCGCGGCGATGCGCCGGAGCTTGTTCAGGACGGACCGGCGTGCGGCTTCGGTGGGGTGGGCCGTGAAGACGGGGCGCACGTTGAGGTTGCGGACCGTTTCGCGCAGGTGCTCGGGGTCGGCGTCCTTGAGCCGGTCGGCCGTACGGGCGAGGAGTCCGCCTTCGGCGGCGCGGCGGGCGCGCAGCTCGCGGCCGCGGTGGACCTGCTCGGTGACGTTGGCCAGGTGGAAGTAGGTGGAGAAGGCGCGGACCAGCTTGGCCGCGGTGTCGAGTTCGGTGCCGCGCAGCAGTTCGGCGGCGGCCTCGCCGTCCTCACGGGTGAGGCGGCGGACCTTCTCGACGAGTTCCAGCAGCTCGGGGCCCTCTTGGCGGACGAGGGTCTCGCCGAGGAGGTCGCCCAGGCGGCGGATGTCGGCGCGCAGCTCGCTGCTCGTCGTGGTGGTCTGGTCGTCGGCACTGCTCACAGGTGCGGCTCCTTGCAGTGTTGAAGCTCGTCTGGGAGGGGAACCCGGACGGCGTCTCGCGGCGGCCGGGGGCCGCAAACGGATCGGACATCCGGGAGGAAATCAGAGCGGACCGCGCTGTCCGACCGACTCCAGGATAGGTGTCGGCCGGGACGCGCAGGCTCGCGGGCTCTTGCCGCCGGGCGACGCACTGACATACTTACGATGCCGTAGGTTACGGTCCCGTAGGAAGCAGGTCACGGTTGCCGTGCCCCGGCCGATCCTTCTCCATCCACATACCCCCCAGGGGACGCGTATGACCAGTAGTTCCGACGTGATCGAGGACGCACCGAAGGCGCCCGGTCAGGCCACCGATGCCGCACCCGCCACGCTGGGCGGCGAGAAGAAGCGGTCCATCGAGCAGATCGCCCTCCTGCTTTTCATCACCGTTCCGTTCGTCGCGCTGCTGGCGGCCGTGCCGCTGGCGTGGGGCTGGGGGGTGAGCTGGCTGGACCTCGGTCTGCTGGTCTTCTTCTACTACCTGGGGTGCCACGGCATCACGATCGGTTTCCACCGTCACTTCACGCACGGTTCCTTCAAGGCCAAGCGGCCGCTGAAGATCGCGCTGGCGATCGCGGGCTCGATGGCGGTGGAGGGTCCGCTGGTGCGCTGGGTGGCCGATCACCGCAAGCACCACAAGTTCTCCGACGCGGAGGGTGATCCGCATTCGCCGTGGCGGTTCGGTGAGACCCTTCCGGCCCTGATGAAGGGCCTGTGGTGGGCGCACATCGGATGGATGTTCGATGAGGAGCAGACGTCGCAGGAGAAGTACGCCCCGGATCTGATCAAGGACAAGACGCTCCGCAGCATCTCCCGCCAGTTCGTCCTGTGGACGGTGCTGTCGCTGGCCCTGCCGCCGCTGATCGGCGGTCTGGTCACGATGTCCTGGTGGGGCGCGTTCACCGCGTTCTTCTGGGGTTCGCTCGTGCGGGTGGCCCTGCTGCACCACGTGACCTGGTCGATCAACTCGATCTGCCACGCGGTCGGCAAGCGCCCCTTCAAGTCGCGTGACCGCTCGGGCAACGTGTGGTGGCTGGCGGTCCTGTCCTGCGGTGAGTCCTGGCACAACCTGCACCACGCCGACCCGACCTCGGCGCGGCACGGGGTGATGCGCGGCCAGCTGGATTCGTCCGCCCGGCTGATCCGCTGGTTCGAGATGGCGGGCTGGGCGTACGACGTGCGCTGGCCGTCACGCTCCCGTATCGATTCGCGCCGTGACACCGGGGAAGGCGGCTCCCCGCGCGGGAAGGAGTCCGTCGAGGCGGCATGATGGTCGCTGTGGCGACCGATTCGAGCAGCAACCCCAGCAATGACAAGCCGCGGCGAGCGCGTCGCACCCGGATGACCGGTGCCGAGCGCCGTCAGCAGCTGCTGGAGATCGGTCGCACGCTCTTCGCGGCGAAGGGTTTCGAGGGCACGTCGGTGGAGGAGATCGCGGCGAAGGCCGGGGTCTCCAAGCCGGTGGTGTACGAGCACTTCGGCGGCAAGGAAGGGCTGTACGCGGTCGTGGTGGACCGTGAGATGCGGCGCCTGCTGGACATGGTGACCAGCTCGCTCACGGCCGGTCACCCCCGCGAACTGTGCGAACAGGCGGCGTTCGCCCTGCTGGACTACATCGAGGAGTACACGGACGGGTTCCGCATCCTGGTCCGTGACTCCCCCATCCCCCAGTCGACGGGTACCTTCGCCTCGCTGATCTCGGACATCGCCACCCAGGTGGAGGACATCCTGGGCCGCGAGTTCAAGAGCCGCGGCTTCGACCCGAAGCTGGCGCCGCTGTACGCCCAGGCCCTGGTCGGCATGGTCGCCCTGACCGGCCAGTGGTGGCTGGACGTCCGCAGGCCGAAGAAGGCCGAGGTGGCCGCGCACCTGGTGAACCTGGCGTGGCACGGCCTGGACGGGATAGAGGCCAAGCCGCACCTGATAGGGCGCCGCAAGGCGTAGAGGGGTGCGAGCCGGGCCCGGCCGAGTGCGTGATCATCCGCTCTGCTTCCGGGCCACGGCGAACAGCCGGCGGAACGGGAAGGGCGTGCCGTGCGGGCCGGCCGGACAGGCCTCGCGCAGGGCCGCCCGGTACTCGGCGACGCAGGCCTGCCGCGCCTCGGGCTCGTCGGCGAGCGCGGTCAGCACGGGCCGCAGGCCGGTCCCCTTCACCCAGTCGAGCACCGGGTCCTCACCCTGGAGCAGGTGGATGTACGTCGTCTCCCACACGTCGGCCGCGCAGCCGAGGGACGTCAGCCGCTCGAGGTAGGCCTGGGGTCCGAGGACGGCGTCGGCGTGGCGCAGGGTGCCGGCGAGCCGGCCGCGCCAGCGCGGTGCACCGGCGAGTTCGCGCATGAGCCGGTGGCTGGGGGCGTCGAAGTTGCCCGGTACCTGGAAGGCGAGGGTGCCGCCGGGTTTCAGCCCGGCCACCCAGTCGGCGAACCGCTCCACGTGTCCGGGTACCCACTGCAGCGTGGCGTTGCTGACGATCAGGTCGTACGGCTCGTCCGGCGTCCACGTCCGCACGTCGGCGTGGGCGAAGTCCAGGCGCCCGCCCCCCGCGGTCGGCCCCTCGTGATCGACGTGTGCCTTGTCGAGCATCTCGGGCGAGTTGTCGTAGCCGGTGATCCGGGCGGTGGGCCAGCGGGCGGCGAGCAGCGTGGTGACGTTGCCGGGGCCGCAGCCGAGGTCGGCGATGCGGGGCGGCCCGGTGGGCGGGTCGGGGACGCGGGCGAGGAGGTCGGTGAAGGGCCGGGCACGGTGATCGGCGTGACGGAGGTACTGGGCGGGGTCCCAGGTGGGGGCGGCGGGCATGGGTCCTCCTGGTGTCCTGGTGATGTCCGTACGGGGCGCACACCCAGCGTGATCCCCGCAGTATCTCGATGTCAAGAAACTGGACGTCAAGAGACTCTACGTCGACACAACCACTACACTGATCGTCATGGAGGACGAGGTCGATCGGCTGGTCGCAGCATGGCGCCGGGAGCGCCCGGACCTCGACGTGGAACCGCTCGAGGTGCTCAGCCGTGTGAGCAGACTGGCCCGGCATCTGGACCGGGCCCGGCGGCTGGCGTTCTCGGAGCACCACCTGGAGCCGTGGGAGTTCGACGTCCTGACGGCCCTGCGCCGCGCGGGCACGCCGTACCAGCTCTCGCCGGGACAACTCCTCACCCAGACCCTGGTCACCTCGGGCACGATGACGAACCGCATCGACCGCCTGGCGAAGAAGGGCCTGGTGGAACGGCTCCCCGACCCCAGTGACCGCCGAGGCGTCCTGGTCCGGCTGACGGACGAGGGCCGGGACCGCGCCGACCAGGCCCTGGCGGGTCTGCTGGACCAGGAGCGCGCGATCCTCGCGGAGCTCTCCCGGGCCCAGCGCGGCGATCTGGCGGCGCTGCTACGCCAGCTGACCGCCCCGTTCGACAACATCCCCGGCTAGGTCCACGGGCCCGACCCCGGCCCGCCGCGCCAGGGCGACGGCGGCGAGGGTGGAATGCACCCCGAGCTTGCCGAGAACGTTCTGCATATGGGTCCGCACGGTGTGCGGCGACAGATACAGGCGCTCGGCGACGGCCTTGCGCCCCAGTCCCGCCACCATGCACCGCAGCACTTCCCGCTCACGCGGAGTGAGGGACTCCACCAGCCGCTCGCTTTCGGTGCGGTGCTTGCGGGCGGCGGTGAGCTCCCGCAGCACACCCGTCAGCAGGGCGGGCGGCAGATGCGTCTCGTCCCGCAGCACGCCCCGGATGACCGTGAGGAGCCGCGACAGCGAGCAGTCCTTCGCCACCCAGCCGGAGGCCCCGGCCTGCAGGGCGAGCGCCGCCCGCCGCGGATCATCCTTCTCGGCGAGCACGACGATCCGTACGTTCGGCTGCGCCGAGCGCACCCCCGTGACGAGGGAGATCCCGTCGACGAGCCCGTCCTCGTTGCCCTCCTGCACGGGTACGGCCGGGCGGGCGCCCGGCACCTTGCCGCCCAGGTCGGCGTCCACGAGCAGCACGTCGAACCGCCGCCCCTCGGCGACCGCCCGCTCCAGGCTGCGCAGCGCGGCCGGACCGCTGCCGGCCGCCGAGACGTCGACATCGGGCTCGGCGGCCAGGGCCGCCGCGAGTGACTCGGCGAAGATGCGATGGTCGTCGACGACCAGGACTCGGATGCGAACCACGAAACCCCCTTCCCCGAGCTCCCGAAGAGCAGGGGATACCCATCCTCGGAGGATGACACCGCGCGGGTACGACGCCGGAGTGGTCCGGATCCGCTGCGTCCGACCGCACGGCCGCCGCCGTGCAGTAACCGCTACCCCCACCCCGGGCGTCGTACCCGGATGTCCGCCCCCTGATCGGCACCGGCCCCCACCGGTGCTGTTCATCAGGGTACGGACGGGGGCCCGGAGCGGAAGGTTATTTGCAGAACTGACTGTCCGGCGCGTTTATGGTGTGCCGCATGTTCCGTCTTGAGACAGAAGTCGACAAGGCCCGACGTGATCTGCTCCGCGCACGCCTGCGGGACGCGAACAGGGCCGCCTCTCCCGTCCTGCGCGCCCTGCGCGGAACCCCGGACGAAAGGGACGTCCCCTTGCATGTGTGGGCTGTGAACGACAGGGACGACGACCTCGCCGGCGGCCTGGTCGGGCACACCTGGGCGACCTGGCTCCACGTGACCTACCTCTGGGTCGACGAACGCCACCGCGGCAGGGGCCTGGGCGCACGGCTGCTCGCGCAGGCGGAACACCTCGCGACAACGTCCCGCGGATGCCGCTCGGCCCGCCTGGAGACCTGGGACTTCCAGGCGCCGAGGTTCTACGAGAAGCAGGGCTACGAGGTGGTGTGCGTGGTGCCGGACTATCCGCCGGGGATCACGGAGTACACGCTGACGAAGAGGCTCGGCCCAGACGGCCGTCGGCTGCTCGCAGGTCGCCGGCGCCCTCGCCGGTGAGGGGGAGGGCGCCGTTCGTCCGGGCGGGTCAGCTCACCCGGAGCGCACCCGCCGACGGGACCGCTTCGAAGACGCGGGGCGCTGTGAAGCCCTCCGTGGCGAAGGCCTCTGTCACCGCCTTGGTGATGGCGTCCACGTCCGGCTCCTCCGCGAGGACGATCGCCGAGCCGCCGAAGCCGCCGCCCGTCATGCGGGCGCCCAGGGCGCCGGAGGCCAGGGCCGTGTCGACGACCAGGTCCAGCTCGGGACAGGAGATGCGGAAGTCGTCGCGGAGCGAGGCGTGGCCCTCGACGAGGACCGGGCCGATCGCGCGGGTCTCGCCCGACTCCAGGAGGGAGACGACCCGTTCGACGCGCTCGTTCTCCGTGACGATGTGGCGGACCAGGCGGCGGACCTCCTCCTCGTCGCCCAGGCGGGCCAGGGCCGCGTCCAGGCCGGCGTAGGGGACGTCCCGGAGCGCGTCGACGCCCAGCAGGGCCGCGCCCTTCTCGCAGCCGGCGCGGCGCTTGCCGTACTCGCCCTCGCTGTGGGAGTGCTTGACCTGCGTGTCGACGACCAGGAGGCGCATGCCCTCGGCCGCCAGGTCGAAGGGGATCTGACGCTGGGACAGGTCGCGCGTGTCGAGGAACAGGGCGTGGCCGGCCTCGCAGCAGGCCGACGCCGTCTGGTCCATGATGCCGACCGGGGCGCCGACGTAGACGTTCTCCGCGCGCTGGCACAGGCGGGCCAGTTGCCAGCGCTTCAGGCCCAGTTCGTACAGGTCGTCGAGGGCCAGCGCGACCACGATCTCCAGCGCCGCCGACGACGACAGGCCCGCGCCGGAGGGGACCGTCGAGGCGAGGTGGATGTCCGCGCCGGTGACCGGGTGACCGGCCTCGCGCAGCGCCCACAGGACACCCGACGGGTACGCCGTCCAGTTCCGGTCCGTTTCCGGCGCCAGCTCGTCGACGCGCAGCTCGACGACCCCGCCCTCGACGTCCGCCGAGTGCAGGCGCAGCACGCCGTCCGCGCGCCGGGAGACGGCCGCCACGGCGGTGTGCGGCAGCGCGAAGGGCATCACGAAGCCGTCGTTGTAGTCGGTGTGCTCACCGATGAGGTTGACGCGGCCCGGGGCCGCCCAGACACCCTCGGGGGCGGCTCCGTACAGCTCTTCGAAACCGTCCCGCACCTGCTGTGCGCCCACTACTGCTCCCTTGCGATGTTCTGTGCGAAGTCCCACGCGTCCGCGACGATCCCCGCGAGGTCCGCTCGGGACGGGTTCCAGCCCAGCTTCTCGCGGGCCGTGGCGGCCGACGCCACCAGGACCGCCGGGTCGCCGCCCCGGCGGGGGGCGACCACTTCCGGGATCGGGTGGCCGGTCACCTTGCGGACCGTTTCGATGACCTCGCGGACCGAGAAACCGTTGCCGTTGCCGAGGTTGCAGATCAGGTGCTCGCCGGGGGCGGCGGCCGTCAGGGCCAGCAGATGGGCCTTGGCCAGGTCCGCGACGTGGATGTAGTCGCGCACGCAGGTGCCGTCCGGCGTCGGGTAGTCGTCGCCGAAGACCGAGATCGCCTCGCGCCTGCCCTGCGCGACCTGGAGGACCAGCGGGATCAGGTGGGACTCGGGGTCGTGGCGCTCGCCGTACTCGCCGTACGCGCCCGCGACGTTGAAGTAGCGCAGCGAGACCGCGCCCAGGCCGTGCGCCGCGGCCTCGCCCGTGATCATGTGGTCGACCGCGAGCTTCGAGGCGCCGTAGGGGTTGGTCGGGGACGTGGGCGCCGACTCGACGATCGGGACCTGCTCCGGTTCGCCGTACGTGGCCGCCGTGGAGGAGAAGACGAGCTTGCGGACGCCCGCCTCACGCATCGCGGCCAGCAGCGCCATGGTGCCGGCGACGTTGTTGTCCCAGTACTTCTCCGGCTTCACGACCGACTCGCCGACCTGCGAGAACGCGGCGAAGTGCAGCACGCCGTCGAAGGAGGAGTCCAGCCACTTGGCGGCGTCGCGGATGTCCCCCTCGACGAACGACGCGCCCGCCGGGACGCCCTCGCGAAAGCCCGTGGAGAGGTTGTCGAGGACGACGACCTCGTGACCGGCCTCCAGCAGGTGCTGCGCGACCACGCTGCCGACGTATCCCGCGCCGCCCGTCACCAGGTACTTCCCGCTCATGAACTCGCTACCTCTCGCAGTCGCTCGGCCGCGCGCTCCGGCGGCACGTCGTTGATGAACACGTTCATGCCGGACTCGGAACCCGCGAGAAACTTCAGTTTGCCGGAAGTGCGGCGGATGGTGAAAAGCTCGAGGTGGAGCGCGAAGTCCTCGCGCACGACACCGTCGAACTCCTCCAGCGCGCCGAACGGGGCTTGGTGCCAGGCCGCAATGTACGGCGTCGGAGACTCACTTTCCCTGAAGATCCGGTCGAATCGCCTCAAGAGTTCCAGATAGACCTGGGGGAACTCTGTGCGAGCGCCCTCGTCCAGCCCGAGAAGATCGGGCACGCGGCGCTTGGGATACAGGTGGACCTCGTACGGCCAGTGCGCCGCGTACGGCACGAAGGCCACCCAGTGTTCACCCTCCAGGACGACCCGCTCACCGGCGAGTTCACGCTCCAGGACGGCGTCGAAGAGGTTCTCCCCGCCGGTCATCTCCTTGTGGGCCGCGACCGAGCGGAGCATCAGGGCGGTGCGGGGCGTGGTGAAGGGGTAGGCGTAGATCTGCCCGTGCGGATGACCGAGGGTCACGCCGATCTCGGCGCCCCGGTTCTCGAAGCAGAACACCTGCTCGACGGAGGGGAGATGGGACAGCTCCGACGTGCGGTCCGTCCACGCCTCCAGCACCAGGCCCGCCTGCTCCTCGGTGAGCTCACCGAAGGACGCGTTGTGGTCGGAGGTGAAGCAGACGACCTCGCAGCGGCCCGAGTCGCCGGCGAGCGAGGGGAACCGGTTCTCGAAGACGACGACGTCGTACGACGAGTCCGGGATCTCGCTCAGGCGATCGCCCGCCGACGGGCACAGCGGGCACTCGTCGGCCGGCGGGTGGTAGGTGCGGCCCTGGCGGTGCGAGGCGATGGCGACGGAGTCGCCGAGCAGGGGGTCGCGGCGGACCTCGGACGTGGTGACGGTGCGGTCCAGCGGGCGGCGGTCGGCCGCGTCCCGCACGGTGTCGTCACGCAGGTCGTAGTAGATGAGCTCGCGGCCGTCGGCCAGCCGGGTCGAGGTCTTCTTCACGCCGGACTCCTCATCCATCAAACATAACTCAACATATAAAAACACAACTCACCACACCCGTCAACATCACAATCAAACAAAGAGCACCAGCCGACGTGTTCAATTACCGAACGCGGAGGAGTGGATTCCGCGAGGTGTCGGTTCGCGCAACAAAGCGAGGGCTCATGCAAACCCCCACACATCTGGCAGCCGAGCTGCGACTCCCCACGAACTGGCTCGACTACACGATCCTCGGCATCTACTTCGTCGTCGTCCTCGGCATCGGCTTCGCCGCCCGCCGCTCGGTGAAGACCAGTCTCGACTTCTTCCTCTCCGGCCGTTCCCTGCCCGCCTGGGTCACCGGTCTCGCGTTCATCGCGGCCAACCTGGGCGCCACCGAGATCCTGGGCATGGCCGCCAACAGCGCCCAGTACGGCGTCTACACCACGCACTGGTACTGGATCGGCGCCATCCCGGCCATGGTCTTCCTCGGCCTGGTGATGATGCCCTTCTACTACGGCTCCAAGGTGCGCTCGGTCCCCGAGTTCCTGCTGCTGCGCTTCGACAGGGCGGCGCACCTGCTCAGTTCGATCCTCTTCGCCTTCGCCGCGATCCTCATCGCCGGCGTCAACCTCTACGCCCTGGCCATCGTCGTGGAGGCGCTGCTGGGCTGGCCGGAGTGGGTGGCGATCGTGGTCGCCGGCTTCTTCGTCCTGGCGTACATCACCCTCGGCGGCCTGTCCTCGGCGATCTACAACGAGGTCCTGCAGTTCTTCGTCATCCTCGCCGCGCTCATCCCGATCACCGTGCTCGGCCTGAAGAAGGCCGGCGGCTGGGACGGCCTGTCCGACTCCCTGACCCAGAGCCACGGCTCGGACTTCATGACGTCCTGGGGCGGCACGGGCATCGGCAGCGACAACCCGCTCGGCGCGAACTGGCTGACGATCGTCCTGGGCCTCGGCTTCGTCCTCTCCTTCGGCTACTGGACGACGAACTTCGCCGAGGTGCAGCGCGCCCTGTCCGCGAAAAACCTCTCGGCGGCGCAGCGCACCCCGCTGATCGCCGCGTTCCCGAAGATCTTCATCGTGTTCCTGGTGATGATCCCGGGCCTGGTCGCCGCGGTCCTGGTCCCGAAGATCGGCACCGCCGACTCCGACCTCCAGTACAACGACGCCATCCCGTACCTGATGGAGCAGCTGCTGCCCAACGGTGTGCTGGGCATCGCCGTCACCGGCCTGCTCGCGGCGTTCATGGCGGGCATGGCGGCGAACGTGTCGTCCTTCAACACCGTGTTCACGACGGACATCTGGGCGAAGTACGTCGTCAAGGGCCGCGAGGACGGGTACTACGTGCGCTTCGGCCGGCTCATCACCGCCGTCGGTGTCCTCGCCTCCATCGGCACGGCGTTCCTCGCCCGGTCCTTCTCGAACATCATGGCCTACCTCCAGACGCTGTTCTCCTTCTTCAACGTGCCGATGTTCGTCGTCTTCATCATCGGCATGTTCTGGAAGCGGGCGTCCATGAAGTCCGGCTTCTGGGGACTGTTCGCGGGCACCACCGCCGCGATGGTCAACTACTTCGTCCTCTACAAGCAGGACATCGTCGACATCCCCTCAGACCAGGGCGCCAACTTCGTCTCGGCCATCGCGGGCTTCGTCGCGGGCGCGGTCGTCATGGTGGCGGTGTCGCTCTTCACCGCGCCGAAGCCCGCCGGGGAACTCCAGGGACTGGTCTACGGCACGACCTCACCCGGCATGACCGAGCCGCCGGCACCCGGGGACGAGGCCTGGTACCGCAAGCCGGCACTGCTGGGCTGGGGCGCGATCGTCCTGGCCGCGGCCTGCTACATCCCGTTCTCGTTCTGACCGACGGAGGATTGATCGAGCATGTCCGAGTCCCACTCCGAGAAGGACCTGCAGCGGGAAATCACCGAGCTGCAGGGCAAGTCGGCGACCGCCGCGCGGTTGTTCGACATCCGGCGGATCATCGGCGGCCTGTTCGTGGTCTACGGCGTCATCGTCACGATCGCGGGGTTCACGGCGTCCGACGCGGACATCGACAAGGCGGAGGGGGTGAACATCAACCTGTGGACCGGGTTGGGCATGCTGGCCCTCGGCCTGTTCTTCCTGGTGTGGCTGAAGCTGAGGCCGGTGGCACCGGTGCCTCCGGGGGTTGAGCCAGAGGACGACGAGCGGGTGGAGTAGCCCGGGGTTATCCGGTGCACGGCGTTGATGCCGAGGCCGGGTGGGTGCGCAACTCGGCGGCGCGAGGTGCCGCTGCGCCCACCCGTGCCGCCCTAGGCGGCACGCATGCCCGCAGCTAGGGCGGCACGCATGCCCGCAGCTAGGGCGGCACGCATGCCCGCAGCTAGGGCGGCACGCATGCCCGCAGCTAGGGCGGCACGCATGCCCGCAGCTGGGGCGGGACGCGCCCGCAGCCGCCGTACGCACGCAAGGGGACGTGTCGGGGGGTGTCCGCCCGCAGCTGGTTGGCGCGTCAACGGACGGTTGGTCGGTTCGCAAGCCCATCGCGCCGTTCCGAGGACGGACACCCCCCGGCGCGGCCCCGACCCACCACGGCGATGGAGTGCTACTCCCGCTGCACCGGCCCCGCCCGGTCCAGCAACCCCGTCCGCGCCGCCAACGCCGCCGCCTCCAGACGCGATCCCACACCCAGCTTCATCAGGACCCGCTGGACGTGCGTGCGCGCCGTCGACGGTGCGATGCCCATGCCCGCCGCGATCATGCGGGTGTCCTCGCCGTCGGCGACACGTACCAGGACCTCCACCTCGCGCGGCGTGAGCATCTGGAGCAGCCGCTGGCCCTCGTCGTCCGGCTGGGCCGCCGGGTTGAGCAACTCGCTGAACGCTCCCTGCAGCAGCTGCGGCGCCACCGCCGCCTCCCCCGCCCGCGCCTTCATGATCGCCCGCTCGACACCCTCTATGCGCTCATCGTGCCGGACATACCCGGAGGCTCCCGCCGCGAACGCCGCCGCGATGCCCCGTGGGCTCGTCACCGGCCCCAGCACCAGCACCGCGACCTGCGGCCGCTCCCGCTTGATCCTCACCACCGGGTCGAAGATCCCCGGCTCCGCCGGCGTCGCCGTCCCCAGCAGGCACACCTCCGGCGCCCGCGTGATCACCAGCTCCGCCGCCCCCGCGGCCGGTGCCGCCGCGGCCAGCACCCGGTGCCCCCGCAGCTTCAACGCCGAAGCCAGCGCCTCGGCCAGCAATCGGTGGTCGTCGACCACCATGAGCCGCACTCCCATCGAGCAACCCCCCAGTCACCCCAGCCCCCCATGGAAGCCCCCCGGCTCCCCCGCCTTCATGCCCCCGGAAGCTACACGCTTGTTCGACGTTGCGCTCCCCCTACCCGCGAGAATCGCCCCGGATCGCCGAAATCCCTCTCACCTCAGGTTGACGGCGCCACACACGAACGGCCCCGCCCCTGAACAGGGACGGGGCCGCATCGGCCACCAGTGATCAAGAACCGGTCAGCACCCGGTCAGCACCGGGTCAGAGCCCGATCAGCACCCGGTCAGCTCGTACCGAAGCCGACCGCCAGGTACTCCTTCTCCCTCACCGTCGACCGCTTGCTCGCGTACACCTTGGACATGTACAGGTGCCCCTCGGCGTACAGGAACTCGGAGTACTCCGGCGACATGCTGGTCTCCACGTCGCGGACCGAGTCCGTCGAGGGGTTCTCCAGCAGCGTCGTCTCCTTGAAGCTGCCCCCGGCGATGCTCACGACCCGTCCGCCCTTGTCGTACGGGGGGCGCTTGTACGCGATCAGGTTGCCGCCGTCCATACGCAGTGGCGAGATCGTGTAGCCGTCGCCCGCGTCGGCCCGCTGCCCGGTCTGCTTGCCGGTGGCGAGGTCGAAGGCGACGATCTCGTTGGTCTGGCTGTACTTGCCGGTGCCGTCGTGCTCCTCGGTCGGCAGGTACAGCCGGTCGTTGCCGACGGCCAGCAGGTTGCAGGCCTCCACGCGGGTGATGCCCTCGCAGCGGGCCGCGAACTGCTCGCCCGGCGCGGAGATGCGCGTACGCAGCTTGCCGGTCTTGCCGTCGATGGAGAAGAAGTCGGAGATGCCGCTGCCGTCGCCCGCGGAGTCGCCGACGTCGGCGGCCACGACCAGCGGGTTGGTCGACACGATGCTCGCGTACTCGATGCCCTCGGTCATCTTGTACTCCGAGATCACCTTCCCGGACTTCGGGTCGATGGTCTGGATGTGCAGCTGCCGCTGGTCGTAGGAGCCGCACTTGCGGACCGCGACCAGCTTCTCGCCGCCGCCGTACCCGGCGTCGTAGCAGGAGTCGGTCGGCTTCGGGCTCCACAGGAGCTTGCCGGAGACGTCGAAGGCGGCGCCGCCGCTGGTGCTGCCGACGGCGACGGTCTTCCCGCTGAGGGTGACGTTGTCGAAGGTGATCAGCTGGTCACCGGTCTTGACGGTCTTGGTCCACAGCCTCTTGCCGGCATCCAGGTCGATCAGCGCGATCTCACTGCACCCGTGCGACGGGTCGGCCTTGGTGGGCATCGCCGGCTGGTACAGGATCGCCGTCAGGTTGTCGTCGGTGACGTGACGGGCGGCCTGGCAGACCGGGCCGTCCAGCGGGATCTTCCACAGCTCGCCGCCCTTGTCGCGGTCGTAGCCGACGATCTGGGCGATGCCGCTCTTGACGTACGCCTTGTCGGTGAGCCACGAGCCGGAGACGACGACCGTGCTGTCGTTCTTCACCTCGGGCGCCGGGACCTGGAAGAGGACCTTGGCGCTGGGGTCGGACGGTGCCTTCTCCTTGCCGGAGGTGGTGCCGCCGTTGTCGTCGTCCGTGCCGCCGGTGCCGCCGCCGGAGGAGGCGGTGTCGTCCTTCTTGCCGTCGTCCTTGCCGGACGAGGCGTACCAGACACCACCGCCGACGATCAGGGCGATCGCCACCACCGCGGCGACGATGATCGCCAGCTGCGCGTTGAACTTCCCGCCGCCGCCCGGCTGTCCGGGCTGCGGCTGGTGCGGCGTCTGCTGCGGATAGCCGTAACCGGGCTGCTGCCCGTACCCCGGCTGCCCGTAGCCCGGCTGCCCGTAGGGCGCCTGCTGCGGCTGCCCGTACGCCCCCGGCTGCTGGCCGGGGTAACCGTAGCCGGGCGGCGCCTGCGGAGGCTGGGGCGCCGGAGCACCCTGCGGATACCCGTAACCCTGCGGAGGCTGGGGCGGGGACTGCGGGGCGGCCGGTGGAGGCGTCTGCGGGTAGCCGTACCCCGGCTCCGGGGCCTTACCGAGGTTCGGCCCGGCCGCGGGCGGCGGGGTCTGCGGCGGCTGGTCCTGGGGCGGCCCGAAGCCGCCCCCCTGCGGGGGCTGCTGGGGCGGCGGGGGCGGCGGCTGGGTCATGGCGTGGGTACCTCGGGGAAGGGGACGGACGACGGAGGAAACGCGGAAGGAGGAAGAGTCACTTGCCGTAGGCGAGCATCAACTTCTCCTTCGTGTCGTCGTTCCCGCTCAGCCGTGTCGTCGAGATGTAGAAGCGCCCGTCGACCCAGTCGGTGTCCTTGGAGAAGAAGCTGTCCTCGATGTCCGCGGCAGCCTGCGGGTTCTGCAGCAGCTTGGCCGGCTTGTGGCTGCTGCCGCCGGTCGGGATGGACACGATCTGCCCGCCCGCGTCGTACGACGGCTGCACATAGGCGATGAGCTTGCCGCCCTCGGTCTTCACCGGCATCATCGACTCGTCGGAGGGGGACTTCACGCGCCACTTCTCCTTGCCGTTCGCCAGGTTGACCGCGACGATCTCGTTGGCGCCGGACGTGGCCTTGGTCGGCAGGTACAGCGTGGAGTCGTCGACGGCGACGCCCTGGCAGCCCGTGAGGTCGCGTTCGAGGATCGCCCAGCCGCACTCGGGGGCGAAGTCCTCGTCGAAGCCGACCTGCGAGCGGAACTTGCCGCCGGAGGTGAAGGTGGAGATGTTCCAGGCCTTCTTGTCCTCGTTGGTGCTGTAGACGACCAGCGGGCTGACCGAGTAGGTGCGCGCGACCCGCCAGCCCTTGTCGAACGGCTGGGTCCACCTGGCCTTGCCGGTCTTCGGGTCGAGCTCCTGGACCTCGTCGTGCTCCTTGTCGGTGCCGGCGCCGCAGGAGGAGACGGCGATCAGCTTCTCGCCGCCGGCGAACGCGGCGGGGAAGCAGGCGTTGCCGTAGCGCTTCTTGTCGAAGAGCTTGTCGCCGTTGGTGACGTCGTAGGCCGTGCCGGACTGGGAGCGGCCCACCATCAGCGTCTTGCCGGTGATGGACAGTTCGACGGAGAGCGTGGAGTCGAACAGGGCGCCGTCGGCGACCTCTTCCTTCCAGCCCTTCTCGCCGGTGCCGAGGTCGATCTCCTGCAGCTGGTTGCACTTGGCGCGGTCGCTGCTGCCGCTCATGTACGCGACGACGATCTTGTCGTCGGACGTCTTCTGCGGAGTCGTCGCGCAGATCTTCTGCGGGAAGGTGATCGCGTCCCAGGCGGGTTTGCCGTCACCGACGTTGTAGGCGAAGAGCTGCTTGTAGGCGGCCTTCACCGCGGTCTTGCCGGTGATCCACATGCCGTCGGCGTCGGCGCCGGAGCCGGGGGCGTCGGGCGCCTCCTTGTACCAGAGGACCTTGGCCTCGCCGGCCTGGCGGCCCTCGTTGAGGTTCTCCGGGTCCTCGCCGCCGTCGCCGCTGCCGTCACCGGGGTTGACCGGGGCGGAGGAGCCGGGCTTGGCGTCGTCGGTCTGCTGGGCGACGGGCTTCTTCTTGCCCTTGCCGTCGTCGCCGGTGACGGCCCACACGGTCCCGCCGACGACCAGCAGCGCGGCGACCGCGGCGCCGATGATCAGGGCGGGCTTGCCCTTGAAGGGACTGTTCGAGCCGCCCCCGGGCGGGGTGCCGGGCGCACCGGGGTACTGCGGCTGCTGCGGATAGCCGTAGCCGGGCTGGCCGTAGGGGCCCGGCTGCTGCGGCTGGCCGTAGGGGCCGGGGTTGTACGGCCCCGGCTGTCCCGGCTGCCCGTACGGGCCGGGCTGCTGGGCAGGCTGCTGCTGCGGGTAGCCGTACCCGGGCTGCGGCGGGCCCTGCGGGGGCGGCGGCGTCAGGGGCGGGCCCTGAGGCGGTGGCGGGGTCTGCGGTGCCCCGTGACCACCGCCCTGCGGCGGCTGGTTCTGCGGTGGTCCGAAGCCACCGTGCGGTGGCTGACTGGGCGGCTGAGTCATCAGCGGCTCCCCCGTTCGATCACTGATTTTTAGCCACGCCCTGAGATGCTCAATGGGCTCAGAGTCGCTTCATAAAGTTCTAAGACGGCTCTTTCTATCACCCCGTTCCGTCAACGGGCCGGGCCGTATCACCCGCTGTTCCCAAGGGAGGACCGGCCCGTGATGCCGTCGTTACGCGTCTTCACGCACCCTTCACGCATCCTCGGCGAGTTCCAGCCAGCGCATCTCCAGCTCCTCGCGCTGACCTGCCAACTCACGCAGCTCGGTGTCCAGTTCGGCAACCTTCGCGAAGTCCGTGGCGTTTTCGGCGATCCGGGCGTGGAGCTTGGTCTCCTTCTCGGAGACCTTGTCGAGCTGCCGCTCGATCTTCTGGAGCTCCTTCTTGGCGGCGCGCTGGTCGGCCGCGCTCTTCTCCGGGGCTGCGGACTGCTGCTGCGCGGCCGCGGGGGCCGAGGCGGCCGCGGCCTCCTCCATGCGCCGGCGCCGCTCCAGGTACTCGTCGATCCCGCGCGGCAGCATCCGCAGAGCACCGTCGCCGAGCAGGGCGAACACCCGGTCGGTGGTGCGCTCGATGAAGAACCGGTCGTGGGAGATGACGATCATCGAGCCGGGCCAGCCGTCGAGCACGTCCTCCAGCTGGTTCAGCGTCTCGATGTCGAGGTCGTTGGTGGGCTCGTCGAGGAAGAGGACGTTGGGCTCGTCCATGAGCAGGCGCAGCAGCTGGAGCCTGCGGCGCTCACCACCGGACAGGTCGCCGACGGGCGTCCACTGCTTCTCCTTGGTGAAGCCGAACGTCTCGCACAGCTGCCCCGCGGTCATCTCGCGGCCCTTGCCGAGGTCGACGCGCTCGCGCACCTGCTGCACGGCCTCCAGCACCCGCGTGGCCGGGTCGAGTTCGGCGACCTCCTGGGAGAGGTAGGCCAGCTTCACCGTCTTGCCGACGCGGACGCGCCCGCCCACGGGCTGGGTCTCGCCGTCGGACGTGGCGGCCTCGGCCATGGCCCGCAGCAGGGACGTCTTCCCGGCGCCGTTGACACCGACCAGGCCGATCCGGTCGCCGGGCCCGAGCTGCCAGGTGACGTGTTTGAGGAGGACCTTGGGGCCCGCCTGGACGGTGATGTCCTCCAGGTCGAACACGGTCTTGCCCAGCCGGGTGGAGGCGAACTTCATCAGCTCGCTGCTGTCCCGGGGCGGCGGCACGTCCGCGATGAGTTCGTTGGCGGCCTCGACGCGGAAGCGCGGCTTGGACGTACGGGCGGGCGCGCCGCGGCGCAGCCAGGCCAGCTCCTTGCGGACCAGGTTCTGCCGCTTGACCTCCTCGGTGGCGGCGATGCGCTCGCGCTCGGCACGGGCGAAGACGTAGTCGGAGTAGCCGCCCTCGTACTCGTAGACCGCGCCGCGCTGGACGTCCCACATGCGGGTGCACACCTGGTCGAGGAACCACCGGTCGTGGGTGACGCACACCAGTGCCGACCTGCGGTTCTGCAGATGCCGGGCGAGCCAGGCGATGCCCTCGACGTCGAGGTGGTTGGTGGGCTCGTCCAGGACGAGCAGGTCCTGCTCCTCGATGAGCAGCTTGGCCAGCGCGATCCGGCGCCGCTCACCGCCGGAGAGCGGGCCGATGACGGTGTCCAGGCCCTTGGGGAACCCCGGCAGGTCGAGCCCGCCGAACAGGCCGGTCAGCACGTCCCTGACCTTGGCTTCGCCCGCCCACTCGTGGTCGGCCATGTCGCCGATGACCTCGTGGCGGACGGTGGCCTCGGGGTCGAGGGAGTCGTGCTGGGTGAGCACGCCGAGGCGGAGCCCGCCGGAGTGCGTGACCCGCCCGGTGTCGGCGCTCTCCTGCCTGGCGAGCATGCGGATGAGCGTGGTCTTGCCGTCGCCGTTGCGGCCCACGACACCGACGCGGTCCCCTTCGGAGACGCCGAGGGAGACGCCGTCGAGCAGGGCACGGGTGCCGTACACCTTGCTGACGTTCTCGACATTGACCAGGTTGACGGCCATTACTCTCCTGACAGGGGGGACGATCGACCCTCCAGGGTAGTCGCGCGGCGGGGTGCTCCGGCCGGGGCGTTCAGCCGCAGTCCGCGGCTTCCCGGCGGCGCTGGTAGCGCAACACGTCCATCAGCCGCTCGTCGAACGGCAGCTCCGGGTCGAGGGGGCCGATGCGGTGCTCGGCCTCCACGCAGCGCGGATCGTCTCGGTAGGCCAGGCCGGACACGGCGCAGATGCGCACCGGCTGCCGCTCGTCATGGGTGAGCGCGACCAGCGCGTCCCCCACTTCCGGCTCGCGCCCCCGGTAGTGGCCCAGCCAGCGGCACGCCGCCTCGCGTACGCCGGGGTCCTCGTCGCGGGCCAGGGTGAGCACGGCCGTGAGGCTCTCGGAACTGACCTGGGGGCGGCCGTCCTCGGCCCACTGCACGGTCTCCGGCAGCAGGGCACGGACCCTGGGGTCCGGGTGGGTGAGGTACGACAGTCCGACGGCCTCGATCTCCGGGGCACTGTCGTGGGTCATGCCGTGCAGGAGAACCGCCAGCACCTCCGGGTCCTCCTCCTGCTCCGCCCAGGGCACGAGCTCCCGGCCCCTCTCCCAGAACGGGTCGTGGCCCTTGACGACGTCCCCGAGGATCAGGCCCAGCAGGAGGTCGGCGGCGAGCAGGCGGTGCAGCCGGTCGGGGTGGTTGAGCAGATCCCGGCTCCACTGCCAGGTCTCCTCGTCGAGCCGCCGGCCGAGCGTGAACACGACGTCGCACCACACGACGTGGTCCCGGTCGGGGTGGGCGAGGGCGCGCGCGACCAGTTCGTCGAAGGGGGTGCGGATGCCGTAGCGGGCCTCCGTGGAGGTGAGGACCGCCCGGTGCTCGTCGCGCACGGTCACCGGGCCGAGCGTGAGCTGCTCGCACCACCAGCCGACCTCGTCGTCCTCGACCCGGACCCGCGTCACCGGCCCGGTCAGGCCGGTGCGGCGGCGCAGCCCGGCCTCGGCACCCTCCTCCGTCCAGTGCCGGGCACGGGCCAGCAACTCGGCACGCTCCGGCGCCGGGAGCGGCACCCGGTGCGAGGTGAGCGCGCAGGTCAGCACGTGGGATCCGCCGTCCACCGCCCGCAGCAGGGGGGTGCTCCCGTCGGGCAGCCGGCGCAGCGGGTCGGCACCGGCCCGGAGCAGCGCCTCGGCGACGGGTTCGTCGTAGGCGGCCACGGCCAGGCAGAGGACCGGGAGGCCGTCCTGGAGGGTGTCGGGGTCGGCCCCGGACTCCAGCAGCGCCGTGACCTCGTCCACGTCTCCGCGCCGTACCGCCGCGACCAGTTCCCGCACGCCTGTGCCCCCCTCGTGAAACAACTGGGGGAGCCTAGGCGCCCGGCAGTGGCGGCGGCATCCGATTAACGCCCGGCGACCGTCGCCCCGGGCGCCGGGCCCGACGCCGTACGCACCGTCCGGCACGTCCCGGACGCCAGGAGGGCCTGCGCCACCGCGGCGGCCGACTCCGGGTCGCGGACCAGGAACGCCGTGGTCGGGCCGGAGCCCGAGACGAGCGCGGTGAGGGCGCCGGCGGCCCGGCCCGCGGCCAGGGTGGCGGCGAGTTCCGGGAAGAGGGAGAGGGCCGCGGGCTGGAGGTCGTTGGAGACGGCGGCGGCGAGCGCGTCCGGGTCGCCCTTGGCGAGGGCGGCGAGGAGTTCCCCGGAGGCGACGGGCTCGGGGATGTCCGTGCCCTCGCCGAGCCGGTCGAACTCGCGGAAGACCGCCGGGGTGGAAAGGCCCCGGCGGGCCATGGCGAACACCCAGTGGAAGGTGCCGCCGACCTCCAGGGGCGTCAGTTGCTCGCCCCGCCCGATGCCGAGGGCCGCCCCGCCGACCAGGCTGAACGGCACGTCGCTGCCCAGCTCGGCGCAGATCTCGAGGAGTTCGTCACGGGGCGCGCCGGTCTGCCACAGCGCGTCGCAGGCCACCAGGGCGCCGGCGCCGTCCGCGCTGCCGCCCGCCATGCCGCCGGCGACCGGGATGTCCTTGGCGATGTGGAGGTGGACGTCGGGGCTGCGGCCGTACCGCTCGGCGAGCGCTTGGGCCGCCCGCGCCGCCAGGTTCGTACCGTCCAGGGGGACCTGGTCGGCGTCCGGGCCGTCGCAGGTGACGCGGAGCTCGTCGGCCGGGGTGACGGTGATCTCGTCGTAGAGGCCGACCGCGAGGAAGACGTTGGCCAGGGGGTGGAAGCCGTCGGGGCGGGCGGCACCGACCGCCAGCTGGACGTTGACCTTGGCCGGGACGCGGACCGTGACGCTCACGCGGACTCCTTCTCCTGGTGCTGGGTCGTCTTGTGCTCGGCGATACGCGCGAACTCTTCCACGGTCAGCGACTCGCCCCGGGCCTGCGGCGAGACTCCGGCGGCGACCAGGGCTTCCTCGGCGGCGGCGGCGGATCCGGCCCAGCCGGCGAGCGCGGCACGCAGCGTCTTGCGGCGCTGGGCGAACGCCGCGTCGACGACGGCGAACACCTCGCGCTTCGAGGCCGTCGTCTTCAGCGGCTCGCTCCGGCGGACCAGGGACACCAGGCCGCTGTCGACGTTGGGCGCCGGCCAGAACACGTTCCGCCCGATGGCACCGGCGCGCTTGACCTCGGCGTACCAGTTGGCCTTGACCGAGGGGACACCGTAGACCTTCGAGCCGGGCGGGGCGGCGAGCCGGTCGGCGACCTCCGCCTGGACCATGACGAGGGTGCGTTCGATGGCCGGGAAGGTGTCGAGCATGTGCAGCAGGACCGGGACGGCAACGTTGTAGGGGAGGTTGGCGACCAGGGCGGTCGGGGCGGGACCCGGTAGCTCGGTGACGTGCATGGCGTCCGAGTGGACCAGGGCGAACCGGTCGGCGCGCCCGGGCATGCGGGCCGTGATGGTCGCGGGCAGCGCGCCGGCGAGCACGTCGTCGATCTCCACCGCCGTGACCCGGTCGGCGACCTCCAGCAGCGCGAGGGTGAGCGACCCGAGCCCCGGGCCGACCTCGACGACCACGTCGTCGGGGCGGACCTGTGCGGTGCGGACGATACGGCGGACGGTGTTCGCGTCGATCACGAAGTTCTGTCCGCGTTGCTTGGTCGGGCGTACGCCGAGGGCTGCCGCGAGCTCGCGGATGTCGGCGGGGCCCAGGAGGGCGTCGGGGGTGGGGCTGCTGGTCACGGGACAAGGGTACGGGGGTTCGGTCGCCCCCTATCCGCGCAGCCGTGCACCGCAGTGCGGCCATGGGCTGGCCCCCCGCCGTACATACAGCTTCTTCGCCCGGTACGTCTGCTCCGCTGCCGGGGCGTCCTGGGGGCGGCCGCTGCCGCCGAGGGCCTGCCAGGTCTGGGTGTCGAACTGGTAGAGGCCGCCGTAGGTGCCCGAGGCGTCGACCGCGTCGGGCCGGCCGCCGGACTCGCAGGCCGCGAGGCCCTGCCAGTCGAGGTGGTCGGCGCCCTGCACGGACGCCGGGCGCTGCTGGGTGCCGACCTTGACGACCTGCGGGCGCGGCTCGCGCACCACCTCGGATCCGATCCGGCGCGGCTTCTGCCGGACGCCGTTGACCGTGCGCAGGGAGAAGGTGACCCGGCGCAGGCCGGGCTCGCCCGCCTGCTCCACGACCTCCGTGCCGCGGAACAGGGCCGGATCGTCCGTCCGCCGCACCTGGAACGGGATGGGCTCCTCGCGGACCTCCTTGCCGCCGGTGATCCGCAGCACCGTCACGGTCTGCCCGTCGCGCGGGAAGCTGCCCTGCGGGACCGACGTGGTGTCCTGGCCGCGCAGGGTGATCCCGGCCTCCTCGACGGCCTCCCGTACGGTCGCCGCGTTGGTGCGTACCGTGCGGGCGCGGCCGTCCGCCATGATCGTGACCGTGCGCTCGGTCCGCACATCCAGTGCGAGCCCCTCGCGGCCGATGCTCCGGGAGCGCGAGGTGGACACGTAGGCGCCCTCCTGCCGCACGCCGAGCTGGCGCAGCGCCCCCTCCACCGTGTGGGCGGTCGTCCACACCTGACGCCGGTGTCCGTCGAGGGTGAGCCGCACGGGGCGGGCGAAGTGCACGGCGACCTCGTCGCCGCTGCTGATCTGTGTGCCGGGCCCGGGCGCGATCACGTCGTGGGCGCCGACCTCGACGCCCTCATCCGCCAGCAGCTCGGTGACGTCGTCGGCGAAGGTGTGCAGCGTGCGCGCCTTGCCGTCGACGTTCAGCTCGATCGCCTTGTCCTTGGCGACGAACGCCGTGGTGCCGCCCGCCAGGAAGGCGACGACCAGGGCCTGCGGGAGCAGCCGCCGCATGGGGCTGTCCGGGCGCTCGGCGTAGCGCGTCTTGCGGCGGCGTGCGGCTCTGCGGTGCGAGCCGGTGCGCGCCGCGGCACGCGATCCGGCGCGGGCGCCCATGCCCGGGTCGGGGTACCCGGCGGGCCCGGGCGCGGGCCCGTCGTCCGGAGCGCCCTGCCGGGGCAGCCCGGGCCGGGTCGGCGTCTCGTAGGCGGGCCGGTAGGTGTCCTCGTGGGCACCGGTTCCCCCGGGCGTGCCGTAACCGAGCGTCTCGGCGCTGTGCAGGCCGGCCGGCGCCGCGTCGAAGCCGCCGTACACCGGGTCGGTGCAGGCCGGGCCATACGTCTCGTACGTCTCGTACCGCGAGTTGCTCACGCCGACGCGCTCCAGGGGCCGGAGGGGGTCCAGAGGGGTCCGGATCGGGCCCCCAGAACCTAGCGGAGCGTTCGTCACTCTCCAAAGCGACGCGACTACGCACAGTCGTGCGGTGAGGACGGCGGGCGGGGTCAGTAACCGAACGCGCGTGCCGTGTTCGCGCCGAGCGCCGTGGCCAGCGTGTCCTCGTCGGTGCCGCGCACCTCGGCCATGGCCCGCACCGTGACCGGCACCAGGTAGGGGGCGTTGGGCCGCCCGCGGTAGGGCGCCGGGGTGAGGAAGGGCGCGTCCGTCTCCACGAGGAGCAGCTCCAGCGGGGCCACCGCCACCGCGTCCCGCAGGTTCTGGGCGTTCTTGAAGGTGACGTTGCCGGCGAAGGACATGAAGTAGCCGGCGCTCGCGCAGATCTGCGCCATCTCGGCGTCGCCGGAGTAGCAGTGGAAGACGGTGCGCTCGGGGGCGCCCTCCTCCTTCAGCACGCGCAGGACGTCGGCGTGGGCCTCGCGGTCGTGGATGACCAGGGCCTTGCCGTGCCGCTTGGCGATCTCGATGTGGGCGCGGAAGGACCGCTCCTGCGCGTCCTTGCCCTCGGGTCCGGTGCGGAAGTAGTCGAGGCCCGTCTCACCGACGCCCTTGACCTGGGCCAGTCCGGCCAGCCGGTCGATCTCGGCGAGCGCGTCGTCCAGGGCCGTCTGGCCGCCCGGTTCGCGGGCGCCCTGCCGCGACCAGCCGTCGGGGTCGCCGTGCACGATCCGGGGTGCCTCGTTCGGGTGCAGGGCGACCGTCGCGTGGACGGCGTCGTGGGCCGCCGCCGTCTCGGCCGCCCACCGGGAGCCCTTGAGGTCGCAGCCGACCTGCACGACCGTCGTCACTCCCACCGACGCCGCCTTCGCCAGCGCCTCCTCGACCGTGCCGGACTGCATGTCCAGGTGGGTGTGGGAGTCGGCGACCGGCACCCGGAGGGGTTCCGGGAGCGGCGGGGCCGCGTTCTTGTCCTGGCGGCCGGAGTCGTTCGAAGGCATGCCCCGATCCTACGAAAGGGGTACGCCCTCCCCGATGGGGGAGGACCGGGGAGGGCGTCGACAAGGGAAGCCGGACGGGTCAGCTCGCCTTGCGCTGGAAGGGGTGCAGCAGGTCGGACAGGTGCCAGTGGTGGTGCTCGCGCTGCTCCTGGCCGTCCGTCGCCCCGGCCCCGGCGTCCGCGGTGGGTGCCTGAACGGGCCCGGCGGGTGGCGGCACGCGGGAGGGCCGGTGCGCCGCGTCGCGCGCCGACGCGACCCGTCCGGGCCGCATGATCCGCACGACGTGACTGTCGCAGTTCTGGCATTCGGGCTTGCTCAGCGGTGAGGGCACCACCTTGCCGTCCGCCACATAGAGGACGAACTCGTGGCCCGCCGCGTCCGTGTGGTGCTCTATCTCGTACGACTGCTCCCAGCCGTTCCCGCACCGCATGCAGGCGAAGGAGTAGGACTCGTTGACGACTGCGGTCGCACCGGCGCGGAGCCCGGTCTGCCCTGCGATCTCACTCATGCCAGCTCCTGTTCCGCTGTGGCGTGAGGACGAATCCGTCCCCGCGACCCAGTGGACTCCTCAGCCGGACCGATGGCAGCAGACCTGTCGACTGTTGGCCCCGATTTGGGGCTCCCTTGCCCGAGCCCCCCGGCGCCTTTACCCACGCATGGGGCGCACGAACTCGCCCTCAGGGGCGCGGGGAACTGCGCGACAAGCCCCGCACAACCGTCACCCGGAACGCTTCGCAGCAACCACCGCATCGAAGACGACCCGCTTCGGCACCCCGGCCTCCACCGCCACCGCGGCAATGGCCTCCTTGCGCCGCTCCCCCGCTTCCTCCCGCACCCGGACCCGCCGCACCAGCTCCTCGGGCCCGACATCCTCGGGCCCCTTCTCCGGCGCCCCCTCCACCACGACGGTGATCTCGCCGCGCACTCCCTCCGCGGCCCACGCGGCCAGCTCCCCGAGCCCGCCCCGCCGTACCTCCTCGTACGTCTTGGTCAGCTCCCGGCACACCGCGCCCCGCCGCTCGGCCCCGAACACCTCGGCCATGGCCGACAGCGTGTCGTCGAGCCGATGAGGAGCCTCGAAGTAGACGAGTGTGCGCCGCTCGCCGGCGACCTCCCGCAGCCTCCCCAGCCGCTCCCCCGCCTTGCGCGGCAGGAACCCCTCGAAGCAGAACCGGTCGACGGGCAGTCCGGACAGCGCGAGCGCGGTGAGCACCGCGGACGGCCCGGGCACGGCGGTGACCCGCACGTCCCGCTCCACAGCGGCCGCGACGAGCCGGTACCCCGGGTCGGACACGGACGGCATCCCCGCGTCCGTGACGAGCAGCACCCGCGCCCCGCCGACCAGCTCCTCGACCAGTTCCGGCGTCCGGGCGGACTCGTTGCCCTCGAAGTACGACACCACCCGCCCCTTGGGCGTGACGCCGAGCGCCTGGGTCAGCCGGCGCAGCCGCCGCGTGTCCTCGGCGGCGATCACATCGGCTCCGGCCAGTTCCTCGGCGAGCCGGGGCGGGGCGTCCGCGATGTCGCCGATGGGGGTGCCTGCGAGTACGAGGGTTCCGATCACGCCCCCATCCTCCCAGGGGCGGCCGGTGCGGACTCCTCCCAGGGGCGGAGGATGCGGACGCATACCGGCCATGCACGGGACTCACACAGAACGGTTCCCTACGATGGCGCGGTGACCAGTACCGCGTCCTCCACGGACACCCGGCAGGGCCAGGCGCCGCTCGACCAGCGGCCGTCCTGGCAGCAGCGGCTGCGCCGCTTCGGCTACCAGGGGCAGCCCAGAAGCGACGCCCGCGACGTCCGTGACCGCCTGGTGCCGCCGTACACCGAGCCCGGCCCGCGCCTGTGGGCGGCGCTGAGCATCCCGCACCCGCTCGCGGGGCGGCTGGTGCGCTGGTCGGGCTGGATCGGCCCGCTGCTCGTCACACTGCTGGCGGGTGTGCTGCGGTTCTGGAACCTGGGCAGCCCCAAGGCGGTGATATTCGACGAGACGTACTACGCCAAGGACGCGTGGGGTCTCGTCCACCGCGGCTTCGAGGTCAACTGGGCCAAGAACGCCAACGACCTGGTGCTGTCGTCGGGCGGGAACGTGAAGCTCCCGACCGACGCGGCGTACGTCGTGCACCCGCCGGTCGGCAAGTACGTCATCGGCCTCGGCGAGCTGCTGTTCGGGTTCGACCCGTTCGGCTGGCGGTTCATGACGGCCCTGCTCGGTACGCTGTCGGTGCTGCTGCTGTGCCGGATCGGCCGCCGCCTGTTCCGCTCCACCTTCCTGGGGTGTCTCGCGGGCGCGCTGATGGCGGTGGACGGCCTGCACTTCGTGATGAGCCGCACGGCGCTGCTCGACGGCGTGCTGATGTTCTTCGTGCTGGCCGCGTTCGGCTGTCTGCTCGTCGACCGGGACAGAGCCCGCGAGAAACTCGCCGCCGCGCTGCCGCTGGACGGCGACGGCCGGGCCCGGCCCGACCGGCACACGGCCGAGACCACGCGCCTGGGCCTGCGCCCCTGGCGCTGGGCGGCCGGCCTGATGCTGGGCCTGGCCATCGGCACGAAGTGGAACGGCCTCTACATCCTGGCCGCGTTCTGCCTGATGGCGGTGTTGTGGGACGTCGGCTCGCGCCGGGTCGCCGGCGCCCGGCACCCGTACACGGCGGTCCTCAAGCGCGACACGGGCCTGGCGTTCCTCGCCACGGTCCCGGTCGCCCTGGTCACCTACGTCCTGTCCTGGGCCGGCTGGATCCTCTCCGCCACGGACGGCTCCGGCGGCTACTACCGCAACTGGGCCGCGACCAGCGGCAAGGGCGGCAGCTGGGCGTTCCTGCCCGACTGGCTGCGCAGCCTGTGGCACTACGAGCACCAGGTGTACGAGTTCCACGTCGGCCTGTCCTCGCCGCACACGTACCAGTCCAACCCGTGGAGCTGGCTCGTCCTCGGCCGCCCGGTGTCGTACTTCTACGAGTCCCCCGCGCCCGGCAAGGACGGCTGCCCCGCCGACGCCGGCGAGAAGTGCGCCCGCGAGGTCCTCGCCCTCGGCACACCGCTGCTGTGGTGGGTCGCCTGCTTCGCGGTCCTCTACGTCCTGTGGCGCTGGTTCTTCCGCCGCGACTGGCGCGCGGGCGCCATCGCCTGCGGCATCGCGGCCGGCTACCTGCCCTGGTTCATGTACCAGGAGCGCACGATCTTCTTCTTCTACGCCGTCGTCTTCCTGCCGTTCCTGTGCCTGGCGGTGGCGATGCTCCTCGGCGCGATCATCGGCCCGCCGCGCTCCACCGACACCCGCCGCGTCGCGGGCGCCACAGCCGCGGGCGTCCTGGTCCTCCTGATCGCCTGGAACTTCATCTACTTCTGGCCGCTCTACACGGGCACCGCCATCCCGATCGACGACTGGCGGGCGCGGATGTGGCTGGACACCTGGGTCTGATCGATGTTCGGTAAAGAATCGAAACAGCCGTCCCCGCAGTAACCGCTTACGCATAGAGTGCTCCCCGGGATCGAGCTTTCTGAACGCGTTCAAAGGAGCGCGTGAGGCTCAACGGGGAGGGGCGCCCTATGGGCAAGGGGGTCAAAGCCGCCGTCATAGGCGGGGTGTTCGCGGTGATGGTGGGTGGGGCCGGGTACGGCACCTACAACATCGTGAGCGCGCTGAACGGTGGCGGGGGCGGCACGGGCGGGGTGGCCGTGGAGAAGAAGACGGGGCCGCCCGGCAAGGACGAGGTCGAGGAGACCTCGTCCAAGTTCTTCGCGGCCTGGGAGAAGGGCGCCACCGCCTCGGCGGCCTCGTACACGAACAACGACGGCGCCGCCGAGCAGCTGCTCACCGCCTTCGGCGACGACGCGCACATCACCGGCGTGAAGATCACGCCGGGTGCGGCCCGGGGCACCACCGTGCCGTACACGGTGAAGGCGAAGGTGGCCTACGGCGGGAAGTCCAAGCCGCTGAGCTACAAGAGCGAGCTGAAGGTCGTGCGCGGGCTGACCACCGGGCGGGCGCTGGTGGACTGGCAGCCGTCCGTCGTGCACCCCGAGCTGAAGAAGGAGGACACCCTCGTCACCGAGCAGTCGGCCACGCCGCCCATCGAGGCCGTGGGCCGCGACGGCTCCCAGCTGACGAAGGAGAAGTACCCCTCCCTCGGACCGATCCTGGACGCCCTGCGCGACAAGTACGGCGAGAAGGCCGGCGGCACCCCCGGCGTCGAGCTGGTCATCCGGCACACCGGCAACGGTGCTCCCGACACTCCGCTGCTCACCCTCGCCAAGGGCAAGCCGGGCAAGCTCACCACCACGATCAGCCCGGGCGCGCAGGCGGCGGCCGAGAAGGCGGTCAAGCGGTTCGCCCAGTCGTCGGTGGTGGCCGTCAAGCCCAGCACCGGCGAGGTGCTGGCCGTGGCCAACAACCGCACGGACGGCTACAACGCCGCTTTCCAGGGCGAGGCGGCACCCGGCTCCACCATGAAGATCATCACCGCCGCGATGCTCATCGACAACGGCGTGACCTCGATGAACGGCCCGGCACCCTGCCCCGACACCGCCGTGTGGCAGAGCCAGACGTTCAAGAACCTCACGAACATGAAGGCCAACGAGAACGCCACGCTGGCGAACAGCTTCATGCGGTCCTGCAACACCGCCTTCATCAAGCTCATCGACGAGAAGCCGCTCACGGACGCCTCGCTGACCCAGGAGGCCGAGGAACGCTTCGGGCTGGGGCAGGACAACTGGAAGACCGGCATCGCCTCCTTCGACGGCAGCGTCCCCGCCGTCGAAGGGCCGGACCGGGCGGCGGGCGCCATCGGGCAGGGCCAGGTGCAGATGAGCCCGCTGAACATGGCCTCGGTGACCGCGACCGCCATCACCGGCGCCTTCCGCCAGCCCTACCTGGTCTCGCCGGAGCTGGACGGCCGGGAGCTGGCCCGGGCCCGGGGCCTGCGGGCGAGCACCGCTGCCCAGCTCAAGCAGATGATGCGGCTCACGGCCACGCAGGGCACGGCCGCGCAGGCCATGGCCGGGCTGGGCGGCGACATCGGCGCCAAGACCGGTTCCGCCGAGGTCGACGGCAACGCCAAGTCCAACAGCTGGTTCACCGGATTCCGGAACGACATCGCGGCGGCGGCCATGACCGAGGAGGGCGGCCACGGCGGCGACGCGGCCGGGCCGATTGTCGCAGCCGTGCTACGAACAGGTGGCTGATCTCACCTCCGCGGCACGGGACTCTAAGGTGGTGGCCGTCGTTGGGACATGGGACGGCTGAGGGCGACGGGGACCCTGGGGAATCTCGGAGGAACGGACAGCAGTGGGCAACAGAAGGCGCGTCGACGAGCGACGGAAGACCAGACCCGCCGTGATCGGCGGGATGATCGCCGTGGTCGTGGTGGGTGCCGGGGCCGGTGCCTACGCGCTGTACGGCGGTGGCGCCGCAGCCGACGACGGGACACGGGCCTCGGACCAGAAGGCCAAGGTGAAGACGGGCCCGCTGTCCCCGGCCGAAGTCACCACCACCGCCCGCGCCTTCCTCACCGCCTGGCAGTCCCAGAAGGTCGACCGGGCCGCCGCGGCCACCGACGACACCTCCGCGGCCCGGTCGCTGCTCACCGGCTACACCAAGGACGCCCACATCAAGGACGTCACCCTCACCCCGGGCAAGCCGACCGGTGACAAGGTGCCGTTCTCCGTCAAGGGCACGGTCTCCTACAAGGGGACCGACAAGCCGCTGGCGTACGACAGCTCCCTGACCGTCGTGCGCCGCGCCGCCGACGGGAAGCCGCTGGTGGACTGGCACGCGGCGGTCGTCCACCCCGACCTGAGGGACGGCGACACGCTGGTCACCGGCGCGGCGGGCACGCCCCCGGTCAAGGCCCTCGACCGGGACGGCGGCGAACTGACCACGAAGAAGTACGCCTCGGTCGGCCCGATCCTGGACGGCCTGCGCGAGAAGTACGGCAAGAAGGCCGGCGGCAAGGCCGGCATCGAGCTCCGGGTCGTGCGCGGGAAGGCCGCCGAGGCGAAGGACCTGTCCGACAAGACGCTGCTGGAGCTGAGCAAGGGCACGCCCGGCACGGTGGAGACCACGCTGGACCCGGCGCTGCAGGCGGCGGCCGAGCAGCAGGTCGCGAAGAAGGCCAGGTCGTCGGTGGCTGTGGTGCGGGTGTCGACCGGCGAGATCCTGGCCGCGGCCAACGCCTCCCCCGGCTTCAACACCGCCTTCCAGGGTTCTCTGGCCCCCGGTTCCACGATGAAGGTCATCACCGCGTCGCTGCTGATCGAGAAGGGCCTGGCCTCGGCGGACAAGAAGCACCCGTGCCCGAAGTACTTCACGTACGGCCACTGGAAGTTCCAGAACGACGACAAGTTCGAGATCAAGAACGGCACCTTCAAGGCGAGCTTCGCCCGCTCCTGCAACACGGCCTTCATCAGCCAGGCCCCGAAGCTGAAGGACGACGACCTGACCAAGGAGGCCCAGCAGGTCTTCGGCCTGGGGCTGAACAACTGGGCGATCGGCGTGCCGTCCTTCGACGGCGCGGTGCCGGTGCAGTCGGCGGCCCAGATGGGCGCCTCGCTGATCGGGCAGGGCGGGGTCCGCATGAACCCGCTGAACATGGCGTCGGTGTCGGCGACGGTCAAGGCCGGCACCTTCCGCCAGCCGTACCTGGTCTCCCCGGACGTGGACGGGCGCGAGCTGGCGAAGGCCTCGCGCACGATGCCGGCGAGCACCCTGTCCCAGTTGCGCGAGCTGATGTCGTACACGGCCGCGTACGGCACGGCCGCGGAGGCGATGGCCGGGGTCGGCGGTGATGCCGGTGCGAAGACCGGCTCCGCGGAGGTCGACGGGCAGAAGAAGCCGAACGGCTGGTTCACGGCCTACCGGGGCGACCTGGCCGCCGCGGGCGTGGTCCAGCAGGGCGGGCACGGCGGTTCGACGGCCGGCCCGATCGTGGCGGCACTGCTCAAGGCGGGTGGCTGAGCCGGGTTCAGTGCGTGACGGGTTCCGCGGCGGCCATGTACGTCCGCCGCAGGAACCGCAGCAGCGCCTGCCGCTCGAACTGCACCACGGACACCCCCTGCGGGGAGTGGAACTCCACCACGACCTGCACCCGGCCGCACGGCCACACCCGCACCTCGCCGCCCCCGGCGGGGGCCCGCAGCCCCTCCTCCAGCAGCTCGCGGCTGAAAACCCACTCCCGTCCGCCGGCTCCCGGCAGCCCCATGCGCACCACCCGGGGGTCGCGGTCGGGGTCGTACCGGAGGGTGACCGGTACCGCCTCCAGCTCGTCGACGAGCGGCACGGCCGCGTCCGAGACGATGTGGGCTCGCGCGTACTGCTCGACTACGGACATCGGACGGCTCCTTCACCGTGCGTGCTCCGAGTGGAAACCTGCGTCCACTCCTTCTCCAATGTCGCATATTTTCCTATTTGCGCCCCTGGGGTCGGATATATCACGGGTGAGATAAAACGATCCTCACGCTCTTGCAAAGCGTTCGCATCAAGCCACATCATCGAACCGTGCATGTACCTGACGGATTCATCAACGCGCCCACCTCCGCCGCCACCGGCGTGATCGCCGCGGGCGCCGTCGCCGTGAGCCTGCGCGGCGCCCGCCGTGAGCTCGACGAGCGCACGGCGCCGCTGGCCGGGCTCGTCGCGGCGTTCATCTTCGCGGTGCAGATGCTGAACTTCCCCGTCGCGGCGGGGACCAGCGGCCACCTGCTCGGCGGTGCGCTGGCGGCGATACTCGTCGGCCCCTACACGGGGGTCCTGTGTGTCTCCGTCGTCCTGCTGATGCAGGGCATCCTCTTCGCGGACGGCGGTCTGACCGCGCTCGGCGTCAACATCACCAACATGGCGATCGTCACGACAGTCGTCGCCTACGCCCTCTTCCGCGGCCTGGTGAAGGTACTGCCCCGCACCCGCCGTTCGGTCACCGTGGCCTCCTTCACGGCCGCCCTGGTCTCCGTCCCGGCCGCCGCGCTGGCCTTCACGCTGATGTACGCCGCCGGCGGCACCACCGACGTGTCGATCGGCAAGGTCGCCACCGCCATGATCGGCGTGCACGTCCTGATCGGCATCGGCGAGGCCGTGATCACCGCACTGACCGTCGGCGCGGTCATCGCCGTACGCCCGGACCTGGTGTACGGGGCGCGGGGTCTCACCCAGAAGCTCAAGCTGCGGGTGAACGGCGAACTGGTCGACGCGCCCGACGCCGAGCCGGCGCCCGTACCCGCCGCCGCGCGGACCTCGCACCGCAAGGTGTGGGCGGCCGGCCTGGTCGCCTCCCTCGTGCTGGCCGGGTTCGTCAGCTTCTACGCCTCGGCGAACCCCGACGGCCTGGAGAAGGTCGCCGCCGACCACGGCATCGACGAGAAGGCCGAGGAACACGCGGTGTCCGACTCGCCGCTCGCCGACTACGGCGTCAAGGACGTCGACGACGCCCGTCTGTCCGGGGGGCTGGCGGGCGTCATCGGCGTGGGGGTCACGGTCGTCGCGGGCACCGGCGTGTTCTGGGCCGTGCGCCGCCGCCGTACGGACGACGCCTCGCCGTCGGACACGACGAGCACGACGAGCACGACGAGCGTCTGATGGGAGCGGGGCACGCGCACAAGCTGTACCGGCACGGGCACTCTCCCGTGCACGGCCTGCCGCCGCACACCAAGCTCGCCGCGGTGTTCGCCTTCGTGGTGGTCGTGGTGTCGACGCCACGCGAGGCGATGTGGGCGTTCGGGCTGTACGCGGTGCTGCTCGGGGCCGTCGCGTGCGTCGCGCACGTGCCCGCCGCCTTCCTGTTCCGGCGGCTGCTGATCGAGGTGCCGTTCGTCGCGTTCGCGGTGCTCATGCCGTTCGTGGCGGAGGGCGAGCGGGTCGACGTCCTCGGCCTGTCCCTCAGCGTGAACGGCCTGTGGGGCGCCTGGAACGTGCTCGCCAAGGGCACCCTCGGCGTCGCGGCCTCGGTGCTGCTGGCTGCTACGACCGAGCTCCGCGAACTGCTCCTCGGCCTGGAGCGCCTCAAGCTCCCGCCCCTCCTCGTGCAGATCGCGTCCTTCATGATCCGCTACGGCGACGTCATCACCGACGAGATGCGGCGCATGCGGATCGCCCGGGAGTCACGCGGCTTCGAGGCGAAGGGCGTGAAGCACTGGGGCGTCCTCGCCAAGTCGGCGGGCGCGCTGTTCATCCGCTCCTACGAGCGCGGCGAGCGCGTGCACCTGGCCATGGTCAGCCGCGGCTACGCCGGCTCCATGCCCGTCATCGACGAGGTGACCGCGTCCCGGGCGCAGTGGTCGTACGCCTTCGCCCTGCCGAGCGCGGCTCTCGTCGTCTGTCTGCTGGGATGGGTCCTGTGACTGCTTCTCTCGAGGTCTCGGGCCTCGCTTTCGCCTACCCCGACGGTCATCAGGCCCTCTTCGGCGTCGACTTCTCGATCGCGCGCGGCGAGCGGGTCGCGCTGCTCGGGCCGAACGGTGCCGGCAAGACGACCCTCGTGCTGCACCTCAACGGCATCCTGACCTGCGGCGCCGGCACGGTGCGGGTCGCCGGGCTGCCCGTGGACAAACGGAACATGGCCGAGGTCCGGCGCCGGGTCGGCATCGTCTTCCAGGACCCGGACGACCAGCTGTTCATGCCGACGGTCCGGGAGGACGTGGCGTTCGGGCCGGCGGCGGCCGGGCTGAAGGGGCCCGAGCTGGAGGAGCGCGTGGAGCGGGCGCTGGAGCGGGTCGGCATGGCGGAGTTCAAGGACCGCCCGCCGCACCACCTCTCCTTCGGGCAGCGCCGCCGGGTGGCCGTCGCGACCGTCCTGGCGATGGAGCCGGAGATCCTCGTCCTCGACGAGCCCTCCTCCAACCTGGACCCCGCCTCCCGTCGCGAGCTGGCCGACATCCTGCGCTCCCTGGACGTGACCGTGCTGATGGTGACGCACGACCTCCCCTACGCCCTGGAGCTGTGCACGCGCTCCCTGATCCTCAGCGACGGGGTGATCGCGGCCGACGGGCCGACCGGCGAGCTGCTCTCCGACGAGGAGCTGATGCGGGCCCACCGTCTGGAGCTGCCGTTCGGTTTCGATCCGCGTTCCGTCCCGGCGGCTCCGGCCCGTCCGTGACAATGGCCGCGTGACGAACGAGGAGAGCGACGGATCGCTGCTGCTGGACGAGCAGCTGTGCTTCGCCCTGTACGCCGCCCAGCGCGCGGTGACGGCGGCGTACCGCCCGCTCCTCGACGAGCTGGGCCTCACCTACCCCCAGTACCTGGTGCTGCTGGTGCTCTGGGAGCGCGGCGAGACGACGGTGAAGGAGCTGGCCGCCGCCCTGCGCCTCGACTACGGCACGGTCTCGCCGCTGCTGAAGCGGCTGGAGGCGGCCGGTCTCGTGCGGCGTGAGCGGTCGGCGCGGGACGAGCGGTCGGTGCTCGTGACCGTGACGGGGGGCGGTGAGGAACTCCGGGAGCGGGCGGGGCGGGTGCCCGGCGCGCTGCTCGCGGCGACCGGGCTCGACGGAACGGAGGCCGGGCGGCTGCGTGCGGAGTTGTGGCGGCTGGCCGAGCGGGCGGAGTCGGCCGCGGACCGGGCCCGCTGAGGGTTACCCCCGGTTGCCACCCCCTGGCCATGACAGGGAGGTTACCGGCCAGTACCTTGTGCACGATGTGTTTGTGCGCACCTGGTTCCGGGGGAGGACAGCATGACTGACGGCCCCGCCGTCGACACCCGCCCGACGAAGATCATGTTCGTGGCGGAGGCCACCGCCCACGGCGGTCGCGAGGGTTACGTCACCAGCCAGGACGGTCAGCTCGACCTCAAGGTCGCGATGCCCCCGCAGCTCGGCGGCGACGGCAACGGCACCAACCCGGAACAGCTCTTCGCGGCCGGCTACAGCTCCTGCTTCCACAACGCCCTGATCCTCGTCGGCAACCGCGAGGGCTACGACCTGACCGGCTCCACGGTCTCCGCGAAGGTCGGCATCGGCCCCAACCGGCAGCGCGGCTACGGTCTGGCGGTCGCCCTCAGCGTCTCCCTGCCGGTCGTCGACCCCGACCTCGCTACCAGGCTGGTGGACGCCGCCCACGAGATCTGCCCGTACTCGAACGCGACCCGCGGGAACATCGACGTGACCATCCTGCTTGGCTAGGGGGAGCACAGCGGCAAGACGCATCGGCGAGACGCATCAGCAGGACGAGGAGTACGGGCGTGGACGTGCACGGCACAGTGGCCGAGGGCTTCGAGCCGGTGAGGGACGCGTTCGTACGGAACTTCGCCACGCTCGGGGACCGGGGCGCGGCGGTCGCCGTCTACCGGGACGGACGGAAGGTCGTCGACCTGTGGGGCGGCACCAAGGACGTCGACGGCACGGCCCCCTGGGAGCGCGGCACCGCCCAGGTCGTGCGCTCGGCGACGAAGGGGGTCGCCGCCGCCGTACCCCTGCTGCTGCACCAGCGCGGGCAGCTCGACCTGGACGCGCCGGTGGGGCACTACTGGCCCGAGTTCAAGGCGCGGGGCAAGGAGCGGGTGCTGGTCCGGCACGTGCTGAACCACCGCGCCGGGCTGCCGGTGCTCGACCGGCCGCTCACCCCTCAGGACGCCCTCGACCCGCTGAAGGGCCCGGAGGCGGTCGCCGCGCAGGCACCCGTCTGGGAGCCCGGCACCGACCACGGCTACCACGCGCTCACCTACGGCTGGCTGCTCGACGAGCTCGTACGGCGCGTGACCGGGCAGCGCACCGGGGAGTGGCTCGCGTCGCAGGTCACCGGCCCGCTGGGCCTGGACCTCTGGCTCGGACTGCCCGAGCCGGAGGCCGGCCGGGTGGGACGCGTGGGCCGCGTCGAAGGGGCCGAGCCGACCGGGGGCCTGCGCGCCCGCCCCAAGCGCTCGGTCACCGAGGCCTACGAGGACCCGGCCTCCCTCACCCGCCGGGCGTTCGCCGCGATCTCCCCGTTCCCGGACCAGAACGACCCCGCCTACCACGCGACCGCCCTCCCCGCGACGAACGCGATAGCGACGGCGGACGGACTGGCCCGTTTCTACGCGACCCTGATCGGTGACGCGGCCGGCGCCGCACGGCTCTTCACGCCGGACACGCTGGACCTGGCCCGGGCCGAGGAGTCGGCGGGCCCCGACCGGGTCCTGGTGGTCGGCACCCGCTTCGGCCTCGGCTACATGCTGCACGGCAGCGCCTCGCCGTTCCTCACACCGGGTTCCTTCGGCCACCCGGGACGCGGCGGCGCCCTCGGCTTCGCCGACCCGGAGACGGGAATCGCCTTCGGCTACGTCACCAACGGCTTCCGCAAGACGGTGACGGCGGACCCGCGGGCGCAGGGGCTGGTGCGGGCGGTGCGGGGAGTCCTGGACCTCTAGACGTGGATGGGGTGGGAGGTCCGCCCCGACGCCTGGTCGATCTCCTCGTGGGCCTTGGTCAGCAACCGCATGGCGAGTTCGTTGAGCGCCCGGGCCCCGGCGATCTCCTCCCCGACCCTCGGCTGATTGGCGTCGGTCCGGTGCCGGCTCGCGTGCCCGTGCGCCCGTACCTCGGTGCCGTCGGGCAGGCGGACCATCGCGGCCGCTCGCGTGTGCTGGTCGTCCTCCGTGAACTCCATCTCGACGTGCCATCCCACTGTGGTGTGCATCATGACGATCACCTCCGGAACGCTTAGTTCCAGGGTGCTCCTCGCGCGGGCCGGACGCACCCGCCTGACGGGCCCCTATCCGGCGTGCAGCATCAGCCCTATGCCGACGACCAGCAGCCCGGCCGCCGCGATCCTCGGCGCGCCGAACCGCTCCTTGAAGAACACGGCCCCGATCGCCGCGCCCACGATGATCGACGACTCGCGCAGCGCCGCGATGGGCGCGAGTTCGGCCCGGGTCTGGGCCCACAGGACGAGGGCGTAGGCGGCGACGGACAGCGCGGCGCCTAGCAGCCCGACCCCCGCGAAGGGCCGGAGCAGGGCGACCGTATCGCCGCGCCAGCGCCATGCTGCGTACGCGGGGATGACGACCCCCTGCACCGCCATCAGCCAGGCGATGTAGCCGAGGGAGGAGCCGGAGGCCCGCACGCCCAGCCCGTCGACGACGGTGTACACCGCTATGGTCAGCCCGGTCGCCAGGGCCGCTCCGATCGCCGCCCAGTCGGGCCGCCGCCCGCGCAGGCCCCACAGGGCGACGCCGGCCAGCCCCGCGCAGGACACGGCGATCCCGGCGGCGGCCCAGCCGTCGGGCACCTCGTGCGCGAAGAGGGCGGCGAGCACGGTCACGACCAGCGGCGCGGTGCCCCGGGCGATGGGGTAGGCCTGCCCGAAGTCGCCCAGCCGGAAGGACTTCATCAGCAGGGCGTAGTAGGCGATGTGGACGGCTGCGGAGGCGAGCAGATACGGCCACGCCCCGGCCGCCGGGAATGCCACGAACGGTGCCAGGGCCAGCCCGATGACCATCCCGCCGCCCGAGATCAGCGCGAAGCCGACGAGCTTGTCGGTGATCTTGTGGGCGATGGCGTTCCAGCTGGCGTGGGTGACGGCGGCGAGCAGGACGGCTGCGGTGACCAGAGGGGTCACGCGGTGCGCTCGCGCACGTCCACCACAGTGCCCCCGGCGTGGGCGACGAGGTCCCTGGGGGCCATGGGGAACACGGTGTGCGGCGTCCCGGCCGCGGCCCAGACGACGTCGTGCTCCAGCAGGGACCGGTCGGCGAGCACCCGGGTCCTGGTCCGGTGCCCGAAGGGCGGCACGCCGCCGATGGCGTACCCGGTGGTCTCCCGCACGACGTCCACCTTGGCCCGGGTGACCTTGTCGGCGCCGAGTTCCTTGCGGACCAGTTCGAGGTCGACGCGGGAGGCCCCGTCCATGAGCACGAGCACGGGAACGCTGTCCGCGGCGAAGATCAGCGACTTGCAGATCTGGCTCAGCTCGCACCCGATCGCGGCGGCGGCCTCCTCGGCGGTGCGGGTGGCATCGGGAAAGCGGCGTACCCGGCCCACGAGATCCCCGAGCCCGAGCTCCCGCAGGGCCTCGGCGAATCGGGGGTGGGCTCCGGAGCCCTCGGCGTCAGTGGCGGCTGTCGTCGTCATGCCCCGCACGCTAGCGGTACGTGTACGGGACACGCGAGGCCGTTTCAGCCGGTGGTGTCCTCCGGCCGGACGTCCGCGAACTCCCACCAGGCGAGCGGCAGCCAGTCGCCGTCGACGAAGCCGTCGACGGATCCGCCGGTGCCCTGGATGGCCACGCGGGTCCCGACCGGGTAGGTGGTGCCGGACAGTCCGGAGACCGCCACGAGAAGTGTGCCGATACGACGAGACAAAGCCCTACTTCCTTTCTTCTCTGCGTGCAAATCGTCTCATCATGCACCAGCCTGGTATATGAGCCACGGCACAGACGGAGGTGCTTGACGATGAGGGCTGTCGTGTACAAGGGGCCCTTCGAGGTAGCGATAGAGCAAGTGGAGGATCCACGGATTCAGCACCCGAACGATGTGCTCGTCCGGGTGACGTCAACGGCCATCTGCGGCTCCGACCTGCACATGTACGAGGGCCGTACGGCCGCGGAGCCGGGCATCGTGTTCGGCCACGAGAACCTCGGCGTCGTCGAGGAGACAGGAGAGGGGGTCACCACCCTCAGCAAGGGCGACCGGGTGGTCATGCCGTTCAATGTCGCCTGCGGGTTCTGCAAGAACTGCTCGGCGGGCTTCACGGGCTTCTGCCTGACGGTGAACCCGGGCTTCGCCGGCGGCGCGTACGGCTATGTGGCGATGGGGCCCTATACCGGGGGCCAGGCGGAGTACGTCCGGGTCCCGTACGCCGACTTCAACTGCCTGAAGCTCCCGGAGGGCACCGAGAAGGAGACCGACTTCGTCCTGCTCGCGGACATCTTCCCCACGGGCTACCACGGCAACGAACTGGCCGACGTGCGCCCCGGTGACACGGTCGCCGTGTACGGCGCCGGTCCGGTCGGGCTGATGGCCGCCTACTCCGCGATGCTGCGCGGTGCGAGCAAGGTGTTCGTGGTCGACCGGGTGGCGGAACGTCTCCAGAAGGCCCAGGAGATCGGCACGGTCCCGATCGACTTCAGCCAGGGCAACCCGGCGGAGCAGATCAAGGAGCAGACCGGCGGCCAGGGGACCGACAAGGGCATCGACGCGGTGGGCTACCAGGCCCAGGCGCAGGGCGAGGACCGCGAGGAACCGGCGATCGTTCTGAACTCCCTGGTCGAAACGGTCCGCCCGACGGGCGCGCTCGGCATCCCCGGCCTCTACGTCCCGAGCGACCCGGGCGGTCCGGACGAGCAGGCCAAGAAGGGCATGCTGATGGTCTCCATCGGGCGCCTCTTCGAGAAGGGGCTCCGCATGGGCACCGGGCAGTGCAACGTCAAGCGGTACAACCGCCACCTGCGGGACATGATCATCGAGGACCGTGCGAAGCCCAGTTTCGTGGTCTCGCACGAGCTGCCGCTCGACCAGGCTTCGTCGGCATACGAGAAGTTCGACAAGCGCGTCGAGGGCTACACGAAGGTCGTCCTCCACCCACAGGCGGCGTAAGGAGCCGAGCAGACCAGCCGGCCGAAGGCAGCCGGTCGGTGCGCGAAAGAGGCCGGTGAGGGTCCCCGTCCCCACGGAGCCCTCACCGGCCGGTCCTCGTACGGGCCCGTCAGGCGCGGGCCAGCTCCAGGTCCTCGTCGTCGCGGTCGGTGCGGGTGCGCAGGCCCTCGCCCTCGACGTCCACGTTGGGCAGCGCGCGGTCGAGCCACTTGGGGAGCCACCAGGCCTTGCGGCCGAGGAGGGCCAGGACGGCCGGGACGATGGCCATGCGGACGATGAACGCGTCGAAGAAGACGGCGATCGCGAGGCCGAAGCCGATCATCTTGACCATCGATTCGGACGATCCGATGAAGCCGGCGAAGACGGCCATCATGATGACCGCGGCGGCGGTGACGACCCGGGCGCCGTGCCGGAACCCGGTGACCACGGCCTGCGCGGGCTTCTCGCCGTGGACGTAGGCCTCCCGCATCCGGGTCACGAGGAACACCTCGTAGTCCATCGCGAGGCCGAAGACCACGCCGACCATGAAGATCGGCATCATCGACATGACCGGTCCGGTCTGCTCCACGCCCATCAGGCCCGACAGCCAGCCCCACTGGAAGACGGCGACGACCGCGCCGAGGGCCGCCATCACGGACAGGAGGAAGCCGAGGGCCGCCTTCAGCGGGACCAGGATCGAGCGGAAGACCACGATCAGCAGGAGGAAGGCCAGGCCGACGACCAGCACCAGGTACGGCACCAGCGCGTCGTTGAGCTTCTGGCTGACGTCGATGTTCATCGCCGTGCTGCCGGTGACCAGGACGTTCGCGTCCGTGTCGGCCTTGATGTCCGCGCCCGCGTCCCGGATGCCGTGCACCAGGTTCTCCGTCGTGACGGAGGACGGCTTGGAGCCGGGGATCACGGTGATGGTGGCGGTGTCACCGGCCTTGTTGGGCTGCGCCGGCGTCACCGTCACGACGTCCTTCAGGCCCTTGATCTCGTCACCGGTCTCGGTGAAGACGGCCTTCGGGTCGTCGCTGCCCTTCGCGTCGACGACGACCATCAGCGGGCCGTTGAAGCCCGGCCCGAAGCCCTCGGACAGCAGGTCGTAGGCGCGGCGCTGGGTGGTGGACGTGGGCTGGGAGCCGTCGTCGGGCAGGCCCAGTTCGAGGGAGGTCGCCGGGACGGCCGCCGCGCCGAGGCCGATGACGCCGAGCAGCAGCACCGCGACCGGCCGGCGTATGACGAAGCTCGCCCAGCGCGTGCCCAGGTTCGGCTTGGCCGGCTCGGCCGGCTTGTCCTGCTTCTTCGAGCGGCCGAGGAGCTTGCCCTTCGCCCCGATCGGCCTCACCTTCCGGCCCGCGTAGCCGAGCAGTGCCGGGACCATCGTCAGGGCGATCAGCACCGCGATGGCCACCGTGCCCGCCGCCGCGATACCCATCTTCGTCAGCATCGGGATGTTGACGACGGACAGGCCCACCAGGGCGATGACCACGGTGAGACCCGCGAAGACCACCGCGGAGCCCGCCGTGCCGACGGCCCGGCCCGCCGCCTCCTCGCGCTCGCGGCCTTCGGCCAGCTCGGCGCGGTAGCGGGAGACGATGAACAGCGCGTAGTCGATGCCGACGGCCAGGCCGATCATCATCGCCAGGGTGGAGGTGGTCGTGCCCAGATCCAGCGCACTGGCCAGGCCCGTGATCGTGGAGACGCCGATCCCCACGCCGATGAGCGCCGTCAGCAGCGGCAGGCCGGCCGCGACCAGCGAGCCGAAGGTGATGACCAGGACGACCGCGGCGACCGCGATGCCGATGATCTCGCTGGAGCCGGTGTGCGGGACCGCCTGGAGCGCGTCGCCGCCGATCTCGACGGTCAGCCCGGCCTTCCGCGCGTCCTTCGCGCTGTCCTGCAGGGCGTCCTTCGCGGCGTCGTCCAGCTCCATGCCGGAGACCTTGTACGACACCTGCGCGTACGCGATCGTGCCGTCCCTGCTGACGGCCTTCGCCTGGTACGGGTCGGTGACGCGGACGACCTCGGAGCCGTCGGACAGCTCCTTCACCGTGTCCTGGACCGTCGCCTTGTTGCCGGGGTCGGTCATCTTCTCGCCGCTCGGCGCCTTGAAGACGACGCGTGCGGTGGCCCCGTCGGCACTGGTGCCGGGGAAGCGCTGCTCCAGCAGGTCGAAGGCCTTCTGGGCCTCGGTGCCGGGGATGGAGAACGAGCTGTTGCCCGCAGTGGGGGCACTGGCCGCGCCGACTCCGGCGAGGGTCAGCAGGGCCACCCATATCAGGGCGACGAAGTGCCGCCGCCGGAACGAGAGCCGGCCGAGTTTGTAGAGGAAAGTGGCCACGAGGGCGTACTCCCGGTCAGTCGTGGGGTGTTCAGGGCAGGGGTGATCAGCCCGACGACGTGAGCGGAGACGTCAGGTAGGGGCTACGTGAGGGGGACTACTCGGTGGGTACGCCGAGGGCGGGGAGGACCACGGCGTCGATGTACGAGGTGAGGAAGGCCGCCGTGGGCGGTCTGTCGTCGAGAACGGCGCAGGTGACGAAGGCGCCGAGCATCATGTGCGCCACGAACTCCAGCGCGGGGCAGTCCGCACGGACCTCGCCCCGGTCGACGGCGCGCTGGAGCAGGCGGCGCGAGTCCGCGATCTCCGGCTCGATGATCTGGCTCCGGAACTCGCTGTGCAGGTCGGGATTGGCGTGCATCGCCGTGGCCAGACCGCGCATCAGCGCACCGTTCTGCTCCATCTCGGCGTCGTCCGCGCGCTCCATCAGGGCGTGGAAGTCGCCGCGCAGCGAGCCGGTGTCGATCTCGTCGAAGTCCTGCACCGGCTTGGTGTGGCGGAGCGCCTTGACGACCAGTTGGGCCTTGCCGCCCCACTGGCGGTAGAGGGTGGCCTTGCTGGACCGGGTGCGCGCCGCGACGGCGTCCATGGTGAGGGCGTCGTAGCCGACTTCGCGGAGCAGGTCGAGCACGGCCGCGTAGAGCTCGGCCTCACGCTCGGGGGTGATCCGACTGCGACGCGCGGTGGCGGCCTCAGTCATCTCTCACACCTTCCTGACTGCGAACGACACGGTTTCGTACGTGACGAAGGTAGCGCACCTCTTATGAAAACGAAACCGTTTCGTACGTGTGCTGGGTCACGGCGGCCGCTTCGTCATAACTTGCTGCGCTTCCCACCCGGGCAAAGCATGGTCACGTGACCTATCTGCGTCTGCCGCACCTCCATGACGACCTGGTGTGCTTCGTGGCCGAGGACGACCTCTGGCTCGCTCCGCTCGACGCCCCCGGCCGGGCCTGGCGGCTCACCGTCGACCGCACCAAGGCGGGCCACCCGCGCTTCTCGCCCGACGGCCGCCACCTCGCCTGGACGAGCTGGCGCACCCTGGTACCCGAGGTGCACGTCGTCCCGGTGGACGGCGGCCCGGGCCGCCAGGTGAGCCACTGGGGCAGCGCCGACACCCGGGTCTGCGGCTGGACCCCGGACGGCGAGATCCTCGCCGTGGCCTCGCACGGCGAGCCCTTCTCCTACTTCACCTGGGCCTACAAGGTCTCCCCCGGCGGCGACCCGGGGCGCAAACTGCCCTGGGGGCCGGTCGCCGACATCCAGGTCGCCGACGTGGACGGGGAACGCAAGTCCCTGCTCCTCACCGGCACCCCGCCGCACGAACCGGCCTCCTGGAAGCGCTACCGCGGCGGGGCCACGGGCCGGCTCTGGCTGCACGGCGAACGGCTGCTGGAGGGCCTCGGCGGCCACCTGCACTCCCCCATGTTCGTCGGCGGCCGCATCGCGTTCCTCTCCGACCACGAGGGCGTCGGCAACCTCTACTCCTGCGCCTACGACGGCTCCGGCCTGCGCCGGCACACCGACCACGACGCCTTCTACGCCCGGCACGCCGCCAGCGACGGCACCCGGGTGGTGTACCAGTGCGGGGGCGACCTGTGGCTGGTGGACGACCTGTCCCCTGACTCCGGACCGCGCCGGCTGGACGTACGGCTGAGCGGGCCGCGGGCGGGGCGGCGCCCCTACCAGGTGGCGGCGTCCCGGCACGTCGACGGGCTCTCGGTCGACGAGACCGGGCGGGCGAGCGCCGTCGTCGTACGCGGCAGCCTGTACTGGCTCACCCACCGGGACGGCCCGGCCCGCACCCTCACCGACACCCCCGGCGTCCGGGTGCGGATGCCGGAGATGCTCGGCGGGAGCGGGCGGGTGGCGTACGTGACGGACGCCGAGGGCGAGGACGCGATCGAGATCGCCTACCTGCCCCGGGCCAGCGGTGACCGGGCGCCCCGCAGGCTGGCCCCGGGCGCCCTGGGCCGGGTGCGCGAGCTGGTCTCGGACCCGGAGGGCGAGCGGCTGGCGGTCGCCTCGCACGACGGCCGGCTCCTCCTCGCCGACGTCACCGAGGACTCCGGCGGCGAGGTCACCGAGCTGATCCGGTCGGCCAACGGGCCCGTGCGCGACCTCGCGTTCTCCCCGGACGGGGCGTGGCTGACCTGGTCCCACCCGGGCATCGGGCGGACGCTACGGCAGATCAAGATGGCCCGGCTCGCCGGAACGGCGGAGGCGGACCGGCTGATCGTCGACGTCACCAACGGCCGCTTCGAGGACGAGAACCCGGTCTTCACGCGCGACGGCCGCTACCTCGCCTTCCTGTCCTGGCGCGGCTTCGACCCCGTCTACGACGTACACACCGGCGACCTGTCCTTCCCCCTGGGCTGCCGCCCCTACCTCGTGCCGCTGTCCTCCGCGACGCCCTCCCCGTTCGCGGTGAACCCGGAGGGCCGCCCGGCCGCCGGGGGCCTGGACCCGGTGGAGGACGACGACAACGGCGACAACGGGGCCGTGATCGTCGAGGTCGAGGGGCTGGAGAGCCGCGTCACGCCGTTCCCGGTGGCCGCCTCCAAGTACTCGGCGCTGCACCCGGTGGCGGGCGGCGGGCTGGTGTGGCTGCGCTGGCCGATCTCGGGCGCCCTCGGCGAGACGTTCGCCAACCCGGACGACACCAGCGGCCGGCCGACCCTGGAGCACTTCGGCGTCACCAAGGCCAGGAAGTCCGAACTCGCCCAGCATCTGGACTGGTTCGCGGTCAGCGGCGACGGCAGCCGGCTGGTGATCGTCGACGAGGGCGAACTGCGCGCGGTCCCGGCCAACGAGCCGGGCGACTCCGACTCGACGGTATGGATCGACGCGCGCCGCATCCTGCACACGGTCGACCCGGCGGCGGAGTGGCGGCAGGCGTACGAGGAGGCCGGGCGGCTGATCCGGGCCTACTTCTGGGACCCGGGCATGTGCGGCATCGACTGGTACGGGGTGCTGGACCAGTACCGCCCGCTGGTCGAACGGGTCTCCTCCCCCGACGAGTTCGCCGACCTGCTCCGCGAGGTCCTGGGCGAACTGGGCACGTCCCACGCCTACGTCACCGCCGCCCGGCGCAACGAGGGCCCGCCCCACTACCAGCGCCGGCAGGGCCTGCTGGGCGCCAACTTCGTACGCCGGGACGTCGGCTGGGCCGTCAAGCGGATTCTGCTCGGCGACTCCTCCGACTCCAAGGCACGCTCCCCGCTGGCCGGCACGGGCATCCGGGAGGGCGCAGTCCTCACCCACGTGGACGGCCGCCCGGTGGATCCGGACGCGGGCCCCTACCCGCTGCTGGCCGGCGCGGGCGGTACGACGGTGGACCTGACCTTCGACCCGGCGGAGGGCGGGGGCCCGCCCCGGCGGGTCGCCGTCGTCCCGCTCGTGGACGAGCGGCCGCTGCGCTACCAGGACTGGGTGGCCAAACGCCGGGCGGTGGTGCGCGAGTTGAGCGGCGGGCGCTGCGGCTATCTGCACATCCCGGACATGGGCGGTTCGGGCTGGGCGCAGTTCAACCGCGACCTGCGTATGGAGGTGTCCCGCCCCGCGCTGATCGTGGACGTACGCGGCAACGCCGGCGGTCACATCAGCGAGCTGGTCATCGAGACGCTGAGCCGCACGATCCTGGGCTGGGACCTGACCCGCGACGCCCAGCCGGTGTCGTACACCTCGAACGCGCCCAGGGGGCCGGTGGTGGCCCTGGCCGACGAGGCGACCTCCTCCGACGGCGACATGATCACCGCCGCGTTCAAGCTGCTGAAGCTCGGCCCGGTCGTGGGGCAGCGCACCTGGGGCGGGGTGGTCGGCATGACCGGCCGCCACGATCTGGGCGACGGCACGGTGATCACGGTGCCGATGAACGCGGCCTGGTTCGACGCGTACGGCTGGTCGGTGGAGAACCAGGGCGTCACCCCCGACATCGACGTCCTGCGCACCCCGCTGGACTGGGCCGAGGGGCGGCACGCCCAGCTGACCGACGCGGTGGAACTGGCACTCGGGCTGCTGGAGACCGACCCGCCGGCGACGCCGCCGACCTACAGCGACGTACCGGACCGCTCCCGCCCGAAGCTGCCGCCCAGGACGTGAACTCCCGGCGGGACGTGACAGACAGGGGAAAGGGGCGCCCCGCACGGGGACGCCCCGGTCCGCTCAGCACGCAACGTCAGGCGTCGAAGTCCTGGTCGAAGCGGTCCTCCTGCTCGCGCTCACGGTCGCGCTGCGGCTCCGTGCGCTCACGGTCGCGCTGCGGCTGCGAGGGGTCCATGTCCTCGTCGCGCCGGCGGTTGCGGCCCGGCACCTGCTCGCGAGCCTGCTCCGCCTTCTGGCGAGCCTGGTTCTGCCACTGCTCGGACTTCTCCTGGAACTGGTCCTTCATACCCATGTGGGTTCACTCCCGTTGGGGGTGAGGGGATCTGGCTCGTTCAGATTCACACGGGTCGTGACGCTGCGCATGTCGATCACTTACGGAGCGTAGTCCGCTGCTGCTCGTCGGCGGCTCCACCGGCCCCGACCAGGCCCGTGCGCATGCCCGTCAGCCGGTCCGCGAACCGCCGCATCTCGCGCTGGCCCACCGTCCCGATGACCCCGGGCAGGTAGCCGCGCACGCCCTGCATCCCGCGCAGCCACCACTGCCCGTACACATGGCTCGACCTGCGCTCGATCCCCTCAACGAGCCGGTCCACGGCCGGCCCCAGCGGATACGTCTTGTTGGACGGCCAGGGCAGCCGCTGCCTCAACTCCCGCATGACGTCGTCCTGGTCGGCCCCGCGCACCATGTCGGTGTCGGTCCACGACAGGTATCCGACGCCCACCTTCACGCCCCGGTGCCCGACCTCGGCGCGCAGGCTGTGCGCGTACGCCTCCACGCCCGACTTGGACGCGCAGTACGCGGTCATCATCGGCGCCGGGGTGATCGCGGCCAGGGACGCGATCTGGAGCAGATAGCCCCGGCTCCGCGTCAACAGCGGCAGGAAGGCGCGGCCGGTCACCGCCGAGCCGATCAGGTTGACCTCGATCACCCGCCGCCAGGACTCCGGGTCGGAGTCGGCGAACGGCCCGCCGGTGGCGACACCGGCGTTGGCGACGACGATGTCGACGCGGCCGAAGCGCTCCTCGACCTCGCTCGCGACACGGGCCATCGCCTCGTGGTCGGTGACGTCGGCGTGCCAGTGGTCGCTGTCGCTGTGCAGCCGCCCGGAGACCTGCTTGAGCGCGTCCGGCTCCAGGCCGACGAGCGCCACCTTCACACCGCGCGCGGAGAGTTTGCGTGCCAGCAACTCCCCGACGCCGCGCGCCGCCCCGGTCACCACGGCGACCTTGCCTTCGAGGCTCACCCTGCTCATGCGCTCTCCTCGGATACGACCTGGATGTGTGCGTGGACGAGCTCCCGGATGGTGCCGGTGACCAGTTCGGGCGCCTCGATGGGCGTCATGTGGCCGATGCCGGGCAGTTCGGCGAGCCCGGTGCAGTGCGGCAGCGCGGCGGCCAGGGCCCGGGCCTGCGCCGGCGGCGTCAGCCGGTCCGCCGTCCCGACGATCACGGCCGTGGGCACGTCCAGCTCCCGCACACCGTGGTCGAGGTCGAGCAGATCCAGCACCTGCGACCAGGCGTGGCGGACCTTGCGGGGGCAGGCGTGCACGATGCGCGCGCACGCCTCGATCATGTGCGGGGCCGAACCGGGGCCCATCGTCCCGTACTTGAGGATCCGGCGGGCCAGCGGCGTGACCGGGCCGAGCGGGGCGCGGGAGCCGAGGACCCGCCGGGTCAGCCAGGTCCGAACCCGCCCGGCCCGCAGGGGGACGACGGTGGCGGCGGCGACCAGCTGCGAACTGCCCGTGCTGCACAGCAGGACGGCGGCCGCGTGCGCCCGGAACGCGGCTCTCCCGGAGGCCGCCATCACGGTCATGCCGCCCATGGAGTGCCCGGCGATCACGGCCTGTTCGCCCGGCGCGAGGGTGGCCTCGAGTACGGCTTCCAGATCGTCGGCGAGCGCGTCGGGGCTGCACGCGGGGCTCGCGGGGCTGCGCCCGTGACCGCGCTGGTCGTAGGCGATGACGCGGTGGTCGGCGGCCAGGCCGCGGATCTGCGCCGCCCAGAAGGCGGTGGAGCAGGTCCAGCCGTGGGCGAGGACGACGGCGGGCGCGCCCTCGGACCCGTGGACCTCGACGTGCAGCCGGGCGCCGTCGGCGGAGAAGGCGGTCAGTTCGCGTGCCGGGGCGGGCGGGGCGTAGGGCCCGGAGTCGACGTGCAGGAGACGGCTCACGCGTCCACCTCCGCCTTCTTCGCGGTGTTCTTCTCCGTCTTGCCGGCTGCGGGGACCCGCAGGACGTCGTACTCCGCGAGGTCCACCCGCCGTGTCGCCCGCCGGAACTCGCCGGTGGTGCCGGGCCAGATGGTGGTGTTGCGGCCGCTCGCGTCGAGGTACCAGCTGGTGCATCCGCCGGTGTTCCACACAGTGCGCTTCATGCGCTCCTGCACCCGGTGGTTCCAGGCGCGCACGGCGTCCGGGCGGGCGTCGAGGGCGACCCGGCCGCCGAGGACGTCGAGCTGGCGGACGTAGTCGGCGAGGTAGTTCAGCTGGGACTCGATCATGAGGATCATCGAGGAGTTCCCGAGGCCGGTGTTGGGCCCGATGACCGTCATCCAGTTGGGGAAGCCGGCCGCCGAGGCACCGCGCAGGGCCTCCATGCCGCCCTTCCAGGCCTCGGCGAGGGTCCGCCCGTCGGCGCCCACGACCCGGTCGGCGATGGGCATGTCGGTGACGTGGAACCCGGTACCGAAGACGATGGCGTCCACCTCGGCCTCGCTGCCGTCGGCGGCGACCAGGGTCGAGCCGCGGACCTTGGCGAGGCCGCTCGCGACGACGTCCACATTCGGCTGCGCGAGCGCCGGGTAGTAGTCGCTGGAGAGCAGGATCCGCTTGCAGCCGATGCGGTAGTCCGGGGTGAGTTTCGCCCGCAGGGCCGGGTCCTTGATGGAGCGGGCCATGTTGCGCCGGGCCAGGTCCTCGACGAGGCCGAGCTGCCCCGGATGCTTGGTGAACGCCTGGACCTGCAATTCCCTGATGCCCCACAGCAGTCCGCGCCTGATCTGCGAGGTGAAGGGCAGCTGCCGGTGCATCCACCGCTCGGCGTCGCTGATCGCCCGGTCCATGCGGGGCATCACCCAGGGCGCTGTGCGCTGGAACAGGGTGAGCCGGGACACATCGGGCTGGATCGACGGCACGATCTGGGCGGCCGAGGCACCGGTCCCCACCATCGCGACGCGTTTGCCGCGCAGGTCGTAGTCGTGGTCCCAGCGGGCCGAGTGGAACACCTGGCCCGGGAAGGACTCCAGCCCGGGGATGTCCGGCACCTTCGGGTCGGACAGCGGCCCGGTGGCCGACACGACGACGTCCGCCGAAAGACTCCCGCTGCTGGTCTCGATGTCCCAGCACAGCCGCTCGCCGTCCCAGGCCATCCGCTTCACCTCCGAGTCGAAGCGGATGTGCGGCCGCAGCCGGAACACGTCGGTCACGTGCTCCAGGTAGTCGCGGATGTGCTCCTGCCCCGAGAAGGTGCGCGGCCAGTCGGGATGGGGCGCGAAGGAGAACGAGTACAGATGCGACGGCACGTCACACCGGCACCCCGGGTAGCTGTTGTCCCGCCAGGTGCCGCCGACACTGCTCGCCCGCTCCAGGACGACGAAGTCGGTGACACCCTCGCGGCGCAGCCGCACGGCGGCCCCCAGCCCGCCGAACCCGGACCCGACCACCGCGACCCGCACATGCTCGTGTTCGCGCTCGCCCATGCCGACACCTCCACACACCACGAGAACCATGCCAGTGAACACTGGCGCAATGGGAGCGTAGGGCAGCGGCGTACCGATGGGTAGGGGGCGGGCCCAGGAAAGTTACCCGTGGTACGCCTTAAGGTGCCCAGGTGGCCGAGAAGCGTGAATACCGCATGGAAGAGCTGGCCCGCCTCGCCGGGATCACGGTGCGCACCCTGCGCTTCTACCGCGAACGCAAACTGATCCCGCCACCCCGCCGCGAGGGCCGCATCGCCTGGTACGACGACCACCACCTGGCCCGGCTGCGCACGATCACGGCCCTGCTGGAGCGCGGCCACACCCTCAGCGGCATCGCGGAACTGGCGGAGGCCTTCGACCACGGCCGGGACGTCGGCGACCTGCTCGGCGTCGGCGGCCCCACCGAGGAGGAGCCGGTCCACCTCACCCCCGAGGAACTCGCCGACCACTTCGCGGGCGAGGCCACACCGGAGAACCTCGCCGCCGCGATGGAACTCGGTTACCTCGGCACCGACGGCGAGGAGATCGTCCACATCAGCCGCCGCCTCCTGGACGTCTCCTCCGCCCTGGTCCACGAGGGCATCCCGCTCGCGGAGGTCCTCGGCGCGGCCAAACAGGTCCGCACCCACGCCGACGCCCTCGCCGAACTCTTCACCGCCCTGGTCCTCCGCCACGCCTCCGCCCGGGACCTCCCCCGCCTGCGCCCACTGGCCCGGAGCGTGGTGGAGGCGGAACTGTCACTGGCGCTGGACCGGAGGATGCGGACGTCCTAACGGTCGTAGACGACGGTCACCGGCGCGTGGTCGGACCACCGCTCCGCATGCGTGGCGGCCCGCTCCACGAACCCCTTGACCGCCCGCTCGGCGAGCTTGGGAGTGGCCACGTGGTAGTCGATCCTCCACCCCGTGTCGTTGTCGAAGGCCCGCCCGCGGTAGGACCACCACGAGTACGGCCCCTCGGTGTCCGGGTGCAGCGCGCGCACGACGTCGGCGTACCCGCCGTCGGCCGGGTCGAGGACGCGCCCCAGCCACTCCCGCTCCTCCGGCAGGAACCCGGAGCTCTTCTGGTTCCCGCGCCAGTTCTTCAGGTCGGCCCGCTGGTGGGCGATGTTCCAGTCGCCGCAGACGAGCACCTCGCGCCCCTCGGCGGCGGCGCGCTCCCGCAGTCCCTTCAGGTGGGCGAGGAACTCGCCCATGAAGCGTTCCTTCTCGTCCTGCCGCTCGGTGCCCACCTCACCGGAGGGGAGGTAGAGGGAGGCGACGGTGACGCCGGGCAGGTCGGCCTCCACGTACCGCCCGCTGCCGTCGAACTCGGCGGACCCGAAGCCGATCCGCACCCGGTCGGGCTCGCGGCGGCTGTACAGGGACACCCCGGCCCGGCCCTTGGCGGCGGCCGGCGCGTGGACGACGTGCCACCCCTCGGGCGCCCGGACGTGCTCCGGCAGCTGCTCCGGCTCGGCCCGCACCTCCTGGAGGCACAGCACATCGGCTTCGGTCTTCGCGAGCCATTCCACGAAGCCCTTCTTCGCGGCGGCACGCAGCCCGTTCACATTCACAGAGGTCACAGTGAGCACCCGGGCACGATACCGGCACACTGGACGAGGTCCAGTTCCGGATCGAATACGGTAGCGGCCATGCACATACGCCGGGTCTCCTTCGACCACCCCGACGCCACGAAGCTGAACGACCAGGTCCAGGCCGAGTACGCCGTCCGCTACGGCGACGACGGCGACGCCACGCCCATGGCCGCCGCGGACTTCGACCCGCCGAACGGCGTCTACCTGATCGCGTACGACGAGCACGGCACCCCCGTCGCCTCGGGCGGCTGGCGCGCCCAGGACGCCAACGACGAGGGCAACACCGACGGCGACGCCGAGCTCAAGCGCATGTACGTGGTCGACGGCATGCGCGGCCGGGGCCTGGCCCGCCGCATCCTGGCCGCCCTGGAGGAGGACGCCCGCGCGGCCGGCCGCATCCGCATGGTCCTGGAAACCGGCACCAAGCAACCGGAGGCCATAGCGCTGTACACGTCCAGCGGCTACGAACCGTGCGCCAAGTTCGGCTACTACCGCCTCTACGACTCCAGCCGCTGCTTCGCGAAGCGCCTTGGGCCTGCCCACTGACGAGAGCTCAGCGACCGCCCCCGGGCAAGCCTGTGACGCTGAACACACGTCAGAGCCCCGGTCGGTTTCCCGACCGGGGCTCTGAGCTGCGTGGACCTGAGGGGATTTGAACCCCTGGCCCCCTCGATGCGAACGAGGTGCGCTACCGGACTGCGCCACAGGCCCTTGCAACGAGTGAAACTTTAGCACCCCGATCGGCCTGCTTGGAAATCCGTTCCCAAGGGGTTGCCACCTGCGGGTTCGCGGAACTACTCGTTGGCCGCCCGGGGGCGGTCGCCGTCCTCGTACTGGTCGAACAGCGGGGTGCGGCCGCGCTCCCGGGCCCGCCGGGCGGAGGCCGCCCGGCGCGCGTCGGTGCGCCCGCCGCCGTCGCCGTCGCCCGTGTCCTGGGCGGAGGGTTCCGGCTCGCCCGGGTGGTCCGCGGCGCCGGAGTCGCTCTCCGCGTTCGGGGCGACCGTGCTCGACCGGGCCGAGCTCCAGGTGTCGGGGGCTCCGAGGTCCACATCGCTGGTGGCCCGCGGGGCGACCGGGGCCGTCACATACGTCGGCAGAGGCACCGGCACCGGCTCCCAGCTGTCGCCGCCCTGCCCGGGACGCCGCTGCCGCTCGCGCTGCTGGTCGACCCACTCGGCGTGGTCGGTCTGCTCGACGAGGGCGCGCCGGTCCGCCGCGAGGGCCGACATGCCGGGGTCGGTCACCGGCTCGGACCCCTCCTCCGGTTCGTCGATCTCCTCGGCGGCCACGGGACGCCGGCGGGGCTGGCGCTGCCGCTCCCGCAGGCGCTGCGCCGCGACCTCGGCCATGCGGCGGTCCATCTGGTACGCGAACCGGCGGCGCTCCTGCGAGCGCAGGTACGCGATGTAGACGCTGAGCATGACCGCGGGCACGCCGGGCGCCCACAGGAAGGCGAGTCCCCCGACCGCGGCGACGATCGCGCCGAGCGTGAAGGCGAGGAACAGCATGGTGGTGGTGCGCCGGCGGCGCGCGAGCACCTTCGAGCGCCGGGCCCGCGCCGCGGCCGCCTGGTCCTGCGCCGAGGCGCTGCGCCGGGCGGTGGGTACCCGTTCCCGGGGACGCCCGGAGGCCACCGCGTTCGGTGCGGGCGAACGGCGGGCCGGGGGCTCGGGGGCCGCCTGGCGGACCGGCTGCTCGGGGGCGGGCGACGGTACGGGTGCCTGGGTCTGCGGACGCGTCTTGGACACGGCGAAGGCCCGGACGTCCACCGAGTCGGTGACGGCGTCCAGGTCGCCGGCGTCCTGCTCCCCCTCGTCGGTGGAGCGCGCCCGCAGGTCCTTGGCGTACCGGCGCTCCATCCCCGCCCGTCCGGACAGCAGCCGGATGGCGGTGCTGAAGCGTTCCGTCGGACGGGCCTCGTTCAGCTCGTCCTGCCTACGGAGCCACATCGGCACCAAGTAGGCGGCCCAGGCCCCGACAATGACTGCGTAGATGAGGCCGCTGCTGCTCACGCCTCACACCGTAGAGGGGTTTGCGTGAGGCCATCTGCCAATTGGGCCGGTGTGTCGCACGATCTGGCTGATATTTCGAACTTTTCTTGTGATCGATGCGATCAGCAGACCACCCGGCACGGGAATTCATTGCCCTCAGATGGTCATCGGCCGATCAATTTCGAACACTTATTCAATTTCCGGGGTGGTGCCGCATTCCCCGATTACTCTGCGATCGTGCCCGTTGCCACCGTCTCAGCAACCCGTCCGGCACCTCTTCCGCCGTGAGCGCGAAGACGAGATGGTCGCGCCAGGCCCCGTCGATGTGGAGATAACGCGGCCGCACACCCTCCTCGCGGAATCCGAGTTTCTCCACGACCCGGCGGCTGGGCCCGTTCTCGGGGCGAATGCAGACCTCGATGCGGTGCAGTCCGACGGTGCGGAAACAGTGGTCCGTGACGAGCGCCACCGCCGTCGGCATCACACCGCGGCCCGCCACCGCCTCGTCCACCCAGTAACCGACGTGGCCCGAGCACATCGAGCCCCAGGTGATCCCGGCGACCGTCAACTGCCCGACCAGCCGCCCCTGGTACTCGATGACGAAGGGCAGCATCCGGCCCGCGTTCGCCTCCGACCTCAGATGGCGGACCATCTGGCGGAAGGTCGGGCGGTGCGTCATCGGCCCGCCCGGCGAGGGCGGCGGAATCGTCGCCTCCCAGGGGCGCAGCCAGTCACGGTTGCGCCGGTTGACCTCGCGCCAGGCCCGCTGGTCGCGCAGTTTTATCGGCCTGAGGACGAGGTCGCCGTCCACCAGCTCCACGGGCCAGGATGGGCTGTTCAGCTCGCACCCCCACTACCGGGTCTGGGGTGATCGCCGCCCCGGAGCTGCTCGACGGCGTGGACGAGCAGCGGCTCCAGGACGGCGATGCCGTCCTTCACTCCGCCGCTCGACCCGGGCAGGTTGACGATCAGCGTGCCTCCGGCCACTCCGGCCAGGCCCCGGGAGAGCGCCGCCGTCGGCACCTTCTCCCGGCCGAACGCCCGGATGGCCTCGGCGATGCCCGGGACCTCGTGGTCGATCACGCGGCGGGTCGCCTCGGGGGTGCGGTCGGTGGGTGAGATGCCGGTGCCGCCGGTGGTGACGATGACGTCGTAGCCGGCGTCGACACCGGCGCGCAGGGCGGCCTCGACGGGGTCGCCGTCGGGGACGACCTGGGGACCGTCGACCGCGAAGCCGAAGCGCTTCAGGCCGTCCGAGATCAGCGGGCCGCCCTTGTCCTCGTAGATCCCGGCGGCGGCCCGGTTCGAGGCCGTGACGACCAGAGCGCGATAGGTCATGCCCGGCTCCAGTCGCCCGACTTGCCGCCCGTCTTCTCCTCCACCCGTACGTCCGTGATGACCGCTCCCTTGTCGACCGCCTTGACCATGTCGATCACGGTCAGCGCGGCGACGGAGACCGCCGTGAGGGCCTCCATCTCGACGCCCGTGCGGTCCGTCGTCTTCACGGTGGCCAGGATCTCCACCGCGTCGTCCGCGACCGACAGGTCCAGTTTCACACCGGACACCGACAACGGGTGACAGAGCGGGATCAGATCGGGGGTGCGTTTGGCGCCCATGATCCCGGCGATCCGCGCGGTCGCGAGGGCGTCGCCCTTGGGGACACCCTCGCCGCGCAGCAGCTCGATCACGCGGGGCGAGACGAGGACGCGTCCGCTGGCGCGGGCGGTGCGCGCGGTCACGTCCTTCTCCGACACGTCGACCATGCGGGCCGCGCCCGCCTCGTCGATGTGCGTCAGCCGGTCCTGCGTAGGGCCGTCGTGCGGGGGTGGGTCCTGCGTGCTCATGCTGTGTGGCGCTCCCGGTCCGGGCCCGTCGCGGTGCGGCGCGCGGACCTGCTGTGCGCGACACGGTACCCCCAACCAGCGGCTATCGGCCGAGCAGGACCACCTCGACCTCGGTGCCGGGCTCGACGGACTCGGTGTCCTCGGGGACGGTGATCAGGGCGTCCGCGTGGGCGAGGGCGGCGACCAGGTGGGAGCCGGCGCCGCCGACCGGGGTGACCTTGCCGTCGGCGTACGTGCCGCGCAGGAACTGCCGGCGGCCCTTCGGGGAGGTCAGTGCCCTGTCGGCGGCCAGCGTCGCCCGGGTTGTCGGGCGGTGCACGTCCGGCAGCCCCATGAGGGCGCGGATCGCGGGGCGGACGAACAGTTCGAAGGAGACGTACGACGACACCGGGTTGCCGGGCAGGGCCAGCAACGGGGTGTGGTCGGGGCCGATGGAGCCGAAGCCCTGGGGCTTGCCGGGCTGCATGGCGAGCTTGCGGAAGTCGATGCCGCTGCCGGCCTCGTCCTCGTCGCCGACGTGGGACAGCGCTTCCTTGACCACGTCGTACGCGCCGACGCTCACGCCGCCCGTGGTGACCATCAGGTCGGCGCGGACCAGCTGGTCCTCGATGGTGGAGCGCAGGGTCTCGGCGTCGTCGGCGACGGCGCCCACGCGGTAGGCGATGGCGCCGGCGTCGCGGGCGGCGGCGGTGAGGGCGAAGCTGTTGGAGTCGTAGATCTGACCGGCGCCCAGCTCCGTGTCGGGCTGGACGAGTTCGCTGCCGGTGGAGAGCACCACCACGCGCGGGCGCGGGCGTACACGGACGGTGCCGCGGCCGATCGCGGCGAGCAGGGAGATCTGGGGCGGGCCGAGGATGGTGCCGGCCTCCAGGGCGCGGTCGCCGGCCCTCACGTCGCTGCCCTTCGCGCGCACGTGCGCGCGGGCTTCGGCCGGGCGGTACACGTGCACGTGCCCCGTGGCTCCCTCGGGACCGAGGCTGCGGGCGCGCATCCCTGCCACCGGGCCCTCGCCGAGCCCGCCGTCGGTCCACTCGACGGGCACGACCGTCTCGGCGCCGGGCGGCAGAGGGGCGCCGGTCATGATGCGGGCGGCCTGCCCCGGGCCCACGTGGAGCAGTTCGGACTGGCCCGCGGCGACGTCCCCGACGACCTCCAGGGCCGCCGGGAACTCCTCGCTCGCGCCCGCGATGTCCGCGACCCGTACCGCGTAGCCGTCCATCGAGCTGTTGTCGAAGGGCGGCAGTGACACCGGCACCGTGATGTCCTCCACGAGGACGCAGCCCTGGGCGTCGAGCAGGTGCAGCTCGATGGGTTCCAGGGGCCGGACGGTGGCGAGGATGTCCTCCAGGTGCTCGTCCACCGACCACAGGTGGTCGGGGCCAAAGTGGTCCTGGCCGGTGACGTGGGGCGCGGCGCTGCTCAACGGGTTACATCTCCTCGGCTACGTAACTGCGAAGCCAGGTCCGGAAGTCCGGGCCCAGGTCTTCACGTTCGCATGCGAGTCGGACAATGGCACGCAGGTAGTCACCGCGGTCGCCGGTGTCATAGCGGCGGCCCTTGAAGACGACGCCGTGCACCGGGCCGCCGATCTTCTCGTCCTCGGCGAGCTGCTGGAGGGCGTCGGTGAGCTGGATCTCGCCGCCGCGGCCCGGCTCGGTCCGGCGCAGTATGTCGAAGATGTTCGGGTCGAGGACGTAGCGGCCGATGACCGCGTAGTGGGACGGGGCGTCGGCCGGGTCGGGCTTCTCGACGAGGCCGCCGACCTTGACGACGTCACTGTCCTCGGTGGTCTCCACGGCGGCGCAGCCGTACAGGTGGATCTGCTCCGGGGCGACCTCCATGAGCGCGATGACGCTGCCGCCGCGCTGCTCCTGGACCTCGACCATGCGCTGGAGCAGAGGGTCGCGGGGGTCGATCAGGTCGTCGCCGAGGAGGACGGCGAAGGGCTCGTCGCCCACGTGCGGGGCGGCGCACAGGACGGCGTGGCCGAGGCCCTTGGGGTCGCCCTGGCGGACGTAGTGCATCGTCGCGAGGTCGCTGGACTCCTGCACCTTGGCGAGACGGCCGGCGTCGCCCTTTTTCTGCAGCGCCGATTCCAGCTCGTAGTTGCGGTCGAAGTGGTCCTCGAGGGGGCGCTTGTTGCGGCCCGTCACCATGAGGACGTCGTCGAGACCCGCGGCGACTGCCTCCTCGACCACGTACTGGATCGCGGGCTTGTCCACGACCGGCAGCATCTCCTTGGGAGTGGCTTTGGTGGCCGGCAGGAACCGGGTGCCGAGGCCTGCTGCGGGAATGACAGCCTTGCTGATCCGAGGGTGCTGAGTCATGTCCGCCACCCTATCCGGTGCCTTTGCATGGAATCTGCGGCTCCGGTTCATAGGCGCTCGTATGAGCGTATTGCGACGGTACGGGAGCAACCAATGAGGTCCATCGCACGTCCGGACGAGCCTGACAAGCGGAGTTTGCGACGCGAGATCCTCGCGGTGAGGAACAGGTTGACGGCGGATGACCTGCGGGAAACGTCGGCCGCGCTGGCCGGGCGAGCGCTGGAGCTGCCCGAGTTGGCGCGGGCCGGGACGGTCGCGGCGTATGTCTCCGTGGGGAGCGAACCCGGAACGCTCGCGCTTCTGGACGCGCTGCGCGCCCGGGGCGTGCGCGTGCTGCTGCCGGCCCTGCTGCCCGACAACGACCTGGACTGGGGCGCGTACGAGGGCGAGGGCTCCCTGGCACGGGTGCAACACGGCGGCAGGATGGCCCTCTTCGAACCCGCGGGCGAGCGCCTCGGGCCGGACGCCGTGACCACCGCCGACGCCGTGCTGCTGCCCGGGCTGGCGGTCGACGCGCGGGGGATGCGGCTCGGGCGCGGCGGCGGCTCGTACGACCGGGTCCTGGCACGGCTGGACCGGGCCGGGGCCCATCCCGCCCTGGTGGTGCTGCTGTACGACTCCGAGGTCGTCGAGCGCGTCCCCGAGGAGCCGCACGACCGGCCGGTGCACGCGGTGGTGACACCGTCGGGTGTACGGCGGTTCCGCCAGGAGCCCTGACGCGAAGCGGCCCTCCACGCACGCGTGGAGGGCCGCTTCGCGTCACCGGTGCCGGTGGCTCACGGTTTGAGCACGAGCTTGTCGGTCGTGCTCTTCTCGACGGCCTGGTCCGAGAAGGACCACGGCAGCAGTTCGCCGTCGGCCCACTTGTCGGTCTGGTCGACGTAGTGGGCGCTGTAGGCGTGCCCGGAGGCGCCGGTGAGGTTGATCCACTTCGACTTGTCGAGGTCGCCGAGGTTCACCACCATCCGCATGGACGGCACCCACACCACCCCGTAGCCCCCGGCCGCGTTCCAGCCGGTCGCGTTGACCGTGGCCTCGCCGCCGCCGAGCTCCCAGGGACCGCGGTTGAGGGCGTACTGGATGAAACCGGGGCCCGATGTGCCGAGGGTCTGGTTCTTCAGGAACAGGCGGTGCAGCCGGCCCCAGCTCCAGGAGTCGATGTCCTTGCCGAGCTTGGCGGTCAGCTCCCAGCGGGCGTCGATCATGGCCCGCTTGAACAGCTGGTCGCGGTTGACGGCGCCGGGGCGGCTGTTGCTCACCTTGGGCGTCTTCCACCAGTCGCTCTTCGGCTGGTTCATGAGCTTGCGCACCACCTCGAACCAGCGGTCGCCGCCGTCCGGCTGCGCCTTGTCGGGGTCGCGCTGGCCGCACTCGCGGACCTTCTCGGCCTCGTCGGCGGGGCCGGTGGTGTTGACCGGCTCGACCCACAGGCACTGGCCCTTGGGGCGCAGCTCCTTGGGCAGCTTGTTGCCGAAGGCGAGCTTGAGGACGTTGCGCCAGACCGCGTTGAAGTAGGCCGCCGCCGCGGAGTCGGCGTCCTGGGTGTAGTCCCAGCCCTCAAGGAGCTTCTGCGCCTCGCGGACGTCCTTGTTCCCGGGGTCGATCTTCAGCAGCGTGGGCACCAGCAGCCGGGCGATCTCGCTGCTGTTGTCCAGCTGCATCTGGCGCATGTCGTCCGTGGAGATCTTGCCGCCGTCCTTGATCTTCGACTGGATCAGGTCGGTGATCCGCTGGCTGCGCGCGCCGTAGCCCCAGTCCGCGGTGAGCGTGTACGGGTACTCGTCCGGGTCGATCACGGCCTGGTTGGCGGTGACGATGTAGCCGCGGTCCGGGTTGTACTCGTAGGGCAGCGCGTCCTGCGGGATGTAGCCGGTCCAGCGGTACTTCGGGTCCCAGCCGGGCGCCGGGACGGAGCCGTCGTCGCTCTCCTCGCGCGTGGGGATCCTCCCCGGCAGCGTGTAGCCGATGTTGTTCTCGGTGTCGGCGTAGATCAGGTTCTGCGAGGGCACCTCGAACTGCGCGGCGGCCTTGCGGAAGTCGGTCCAGTTCTTCGCCTTGTCCATGGCGAAGACGGCGTCCATGGTGGTGCCGGGCTGCAGGGCGGTCCAGCGCAGCGCGATGCCGTAGCCGTCACCTCGGTCGGGTGCGGCGGTGTCGACGGTGGCCTTCTTGCCGACCTTCACGAGCTCCTCGTCGCGGTCGGACAGCAGGGGCCCGTTGTTGGTCTCGCGGACGACGATCTTCTTGGGCTCGCCCCCGGCGACCTTGATGGTCTCCTCGCGGGTCTCGAAGGGCTTGACCTTGCCGTCGTACAGGTAGCCGTCGCCGGTGATCTTCTCCAGGTAGAGGTCCGTGACGTCGACGCCGGAGTTGGTCATGCCCCACGAGATGTTCTGGTTGTGACCGATTATCACGCCCGGCATGCCGGCGAAGGTGTAGCCGCTGACGTCGTACTGGCACGTGCTGGAGACGCTGCGGCAGTGCAGGCCCATCTGGTACCAGACGGACGGCAGGGAGGGCGACAGGTGCGGGTCGTTGGCCAGCAGCGGCTTGCCGGTGATGGTGTACTTCCCGCCGACGACCCAGGAATTGGAGCCGATGCCGTCGCCGTTCACGCCGACGGCCGGCGGGAGGTCGTCCAGGACTCGGGTCAGGCCGCCGAGCTGGCTGTCCAGGCCCGCGGCGCCGGAGGCGGCACCGGACGTGCCGGAGGCGGTGCCGCTCGCGCCGGACGCGGTGCCGGAGCCGCCGGACGCCGTGCCCCCTGCGCCGGTGGCGGTACCGCCGGTTCCGTTCGTCCCGGATGTACCGTTCGCGCCGCCCTGCTCGAACGCCTCCGACAGTTCGTTGTACCGGCCCTCCTGGACGATCGCCTTGTTCCGGCTGTACGGGTACTCCGGGTACAGGTCGGCGATCTCCTTCGGGCCGAGGCGGCTGGTGAGCAGGGCGCGGTCGATCTCGTCCTGCATGTTGCCGCGCAGGTCCCAGGCCATCGCCTTCAGCCAGGAGATCGAGTCGACCGGGGTCCACGCCTGCGGCTTGTAGTCGTTGGTGAAGCCCAGCGCCGCGTACTCCAGGGAGATGTCCTCGCCGTCCTTGCCCTGGAGGTAGGAGTTGACCCCCTTGGCGTAGGCCTGGAGGTACTTCTTCGTGGCGGCCGACAGCTTGGCGTCGTACTCCTGCTTGGCGACCCGGTCCCAGCCGAGGGTGCGCAGGAACTCGTCGTTGTCGACCTGACTCTTGCCGAACATCTCCGACAGCCGGCCGGAGGCCATGTGGCGGCGGACGTCCATCTCGTAGAACCGGTCCTGCGCCTGGACGTAGCCCTGCGCCATGAACAGGTCCGCGTCGGACGAGGCGTAGATCTGCGGAATGCCGTAGTTGTCGCGTTTGACCTCGACGGGCCCCGAGAGGCCCTTCAGCGTGAGGCTGCCCTTGGTCTGCGGGAAGGAGGCCCGGACGGTACTGATGGACCAGTACGACCCGTAGGCCACGCCCCCGATGAGGGCCAGCACCAGGACGAGCACGAAAAGGCGGGCTTTGCGCCCCTTTCTCCTGCCGGACTTGCCGGGCTGCTGACCCGTGGAGGCGGTGGTGTTGGGGGGCATCGCTGTCCTTGCTGTCCTAACGCGAGCGGCAGGTTCGGCTGTGCTTTTAACTGAGCGCTGGAGCAACGATAGGCGCAGGGCCTTGCGCCCCTTGACGCGGAGTCGGGAACCGGCACGGACTGACGTTCGATCTTGCCCCCGGAAGGGTCAAGAAATCGTCAAGAGTTAGGTAAGGTAACGAAGTAGTTGGCGCGGTGCGCCACAGCGTCATGTGCGATGTACGTGAGCCCACGCGCGGTGCGTGCGGGCCAGGGAAGGATTCGGCCGCTGACTGTTCACCACCTCAACCAGCTCCTGCTCGTCTGCTCGCTCGTCCTGCTCGTCGCCGTCGCAGCGGTACGGATCTCCTCGCGCAGCGGGCTCCCCAGCCTGCTCGTGTACCTGGGGATCGGCGTCGCCATGGGCCAGGACGGCGTGGGCGACATCCACTTCGACAACGCCGAACTGACTCAGGTCATCGGGTACGCGGCCCTGGTCGTGATCCTGGCCGAGGGCGGTCTGGGCACGAAGTGGAAGGAGATCAAGCCGGTCCTGCCGGCCGCCACGGCACTGGCACTGGCCGGTGTCGCGGTGAGCGTCGGGGTCACGGCGTCGGCCGCGCACTATCTGATCGGTCTCGAATGGCGGCAGGCGCTCATCATCGGGGCGGTCGTCTCCTCGACCGACGCGGCGGCCGTGTTCTCCGTGCTGCGCAAGATCCCCCTGCCCGCGCGCGTGACGGGCACGCTGGAGGCGGAGTCCGGCTTCAACGACGCCCCGGTGGTCATCCTCGTGGTGTCCCTGTCCACGGCGGGCCCGGTCGAGCACTGGTACGTACTGCTGGGCGTGATCCTGCTGGAGCTGGCCATCGGCGCTGCCATCGGACTCGCGGTGGGCTGGCTGGGCTCCTTGGGCCTCAGGCACGTGGCGCTGCCCGCGTCCGGCCTCTACCCGATCGCCGTCATGGCGATCGCCGTGGTGGCGTACGCGGCCGGCGCGCTGGCCCACGGCAGCGGCTTCCTCGCGGTGTACCTCGCCGCGATGGTGATGGGCAACGCGCGGCTGCCGCACTGGCCGGCCACGCGCGGCTTCGCCGACGGGCTCGGCTGGATGGCCCAGATCGGCATGTTCGTCCTGCTCGGCCTGCTGGTCACCCCGCACGAACTGGGTGACGACATCGTGCCCGCGCTGGTCATCGGGCTGGTCCTGACCATGGTGGCGCGACCGCTGAGCGTGGTGCTCTGCCTGTCGCCGTTCCGGGTGCCGTGGCAGGAACAGACCCTGATGTCCTGGGCGGGGCTGCGCGGGGCCGTGCCCATCATCCTGGCCACCATCCCCATGGTGGAGGGCGTCGACGCCAGCCGCCGGATCTTCAACATCGTCTTCATCCTGGTCGTCGTCTATACCCTGATCCAGGGCCCGACGCTGCCCTGGCTCGGCCGCAAGCTGCACCTCGGCGACGGCTCGGAGGCGGCCGACCTCGGCATCGAGTCGGCACCGCTGGAGCGGCTGCGCGGGCACCTGCTGTCCGTGGCGATCCCCGACGGATCGAAGATGCACGGAGTGGAGGTGGCCGAGCTGCGGCTGCCGCACGGTGCGGCCGTGACGCTCATCGTGCGCGGAGGCGAATCCTTCGTTCCGCTGCCCACGACGATATTGCAGCGCGGAGACGAGCTCCTCGTGGTCGCCACGGACCCCGTCCGGGACGCGACCGAGAGCCGGCTGCGGGCCGTGGGGCACGGCGGCAAGCTGGCCGGCTGGCTGGGGACGGACGGGGCGGGCCGTTGAGGGCGTTTTGCGCCGTTTGGGATTTGTAGGGCGGGCAGGCCCATGGTGCTCACTTTCACAGGCACGCACCCCTTGATCCCTGTACGATGAAGGCGTTACCCAGATCGAACCAACTCTGCCTGACGCAGAGCTGGCGCGGCCGTATGGCGGTCGGGACACCCCTCCTCACCGGGCCCCGGCATCTACCGCAGTTCCGCGCAAGAGGACAGCTCTCGGCGCCGCCCAGCACGGGGCGCGCTACCAGGCGGCAGAAAGGCACGGGCCGTGGAGTCCACGGTCACCTCGAAGGCGTCGGAGAACCCGACGCCTTCCGCCCGCCCGGGGTACGGCCGGCTGCTGCGCACCCGCGGCGCCTGGACGTTCCTGCTCCCCGGCTTCGCGGCACGCCAGCCGTTCGCGATGCTGACCATCTCCATCGTGCTGCTGGTGCAGCACACCACCGGCTCGTACGGAGCGGCGGGCGCCGTCGCGGCCGTCACCGGTGTCTCCATGGCCCTGTTCGCCCCGTACACCGGCCGCCTCGCCGACCGCTACGGGCAGCGCGCCGTGCTGATCCCCGGGGTTCTGCTGCACGCCGTGTCCGGGCTGACGCTCACGGCGCTCGCGCTGCTGGACGCGCCCCTGTGGGCGGTGTTCGTGGCGGCCGTCCCGACCGGTGCCTCGGTGCCGCAGGTCGGCCCGATGGTGCGGGCCCGCTGGGGTGTGAAGCTCAAGGACTCGCCGCTGATGACCACCGCGGCGGCCTTCGAGTCCGTCACGGACGAACTGACCTTCGTGGTCGGGCCGCTGCTGGCCACCGCCCTGTGCACGGCCGTCGACCCGGCCGCCGGACTTGTCACGGAGGCCTCGCTGACCCTGATCGGCGGTCTGCTGTTCGCCGCGCAGAAGAGCACCCAGCCCACGGTCGCGGGCGGCGGCCACGCGCGCGTGGAGCACGCTTCGGCGCTGCGCGTCCCCGGGGTGCGCGTGCTGATCGTCATCTTCCTGGGCATCGGCACCGTCTTCGGCGGCATGCAGGTCTCGCTGGCCGCGTTCACCGAGTCGATCGGCGAACCCGGCCTCAACGGCGTCCTCTACGGCGTCTTCGCCGCGGGCAACATGCTCTCCGGCGTGGTCTGCGGCGCGATCGCCTGGAAGGCGGCCCCGCAGCGGCGCCTGGTCATCGGCTACACGGCGCTGGCCCTCACCGCGTCAGGACTGTGGGCCGCGCACTCGGTGCCGGTCCTCGCCGGCCTCGGCCTGCTGGTCGGCATGTGCATCGCACCCGCCCTGATCACCGGCTACACCCTGGTCGACAGCCTGGTCCCGGCCGGTGCCCGCACCGAGGCCTTCACCTGGCTCACCGGGGCGGTCGCGCTCGGCCAGGCCGCCGCCGTCACGATCGCCGGACAACTGGAGGACCGCCTGTGGGGCGGCGCCGGTTTCCTGGTGCCGATGGGCGGCACGGTGCTGGCCCTGGCGACCCTCCTGGCCCTGCGGTCCCGGCTGATGACACGGGCCAACGGCCGGACGGTCGCACGTGGCGTGGGTCACCGCGTGCCGGTGGCAGTGGACTGAACGGCCGGAATACGTCACTATGGATCGTCGTTAGCACTCATCGAGTGAGAGTGCCAGGAGGAAGACAGTGCCGACCTACCAGTACCAGTGCACCGAGTGCGGCGAGGGCCTCGAGGCGGTGCAGAAGTTCACCGACGACGCTCTTACGGAGTGCCCCAACTGCACGGGCCGCCTGAAGAAGGTGTTCTCGGCGGTCGGCATCGTCTTCAAGGGCTCCGGCTTCTACCGGAACGACAGCCGCGGCTCCTCGTCGAGCAGCGCCCCGGCGGCGAAGTCGTCGAGCTCCGGGTCTTCGGGCTCGTCGTCCTCCGGCTCCGGCTCGTCGAGCTCCTCATCGAGCTCCTCATCGAGCTCCTCGTCGAGCGCCGGCAGCAGCTCCTCCAGCAGCACCACCGCCGCGTAAGCACCGATTCTCACGGGACCCTGTCGCCCCCGGGCGACGGGGTCCTCGGCGTTTCCCCGTGCGGTTAGGGTGCGGGCATGGCGAACAAGGCGAACGTGACGGACCAGGCAGGCGCCGGGATCGGCGTCATCGGCGGGTCGGGGTTCTACTCCTTCCTCGACGACGTGACCGAGATCCAGGTCGACACCCCGTACGGGCCGCCCAGCGACTCCCTCTTCCTCGGTGCGGTCGCCGGCCGGCGGGTCGCCTTCCTGCCGCGGCACGGACGGGGCCACCACCTGCCGCCGCACCGGATCAACTACCGGGCCAACCTGTGGGCGCTGCGCTCGGTCGGCGTGCGCCAGGTCCTCGCCCCGTGCGCGGTGGGCGGCCTGCGCCCCGAGTACGGGCCGGGCACACTGCTGGTGCCGGACCAACTGGTCGACCGCACGAAGTCCCGCGCCAACACCTACTTCGACGGGCTGCCGCTGCCCGACGGCTCGGTGCCGAACGTGGTGCACGTGTCGCTGGCCGACCCCTACTGCCCCACCGGGCGGGCCGTCGCGCTGAAGGCAGCGCGCGGCCGGGACTGGGAGCCGGTGGACGGCGGCACGCTGGTCGTGGTCGAGGGGCCGCGGTTCTCGACGCGCGCGGAATCGTTGTGGCACCAGGCGCAGGGCTGGTCGGTGGTGGGCATGACCGGCCACCCCGAGGCGGCGCTCGCCCGTGAGCTGGCGCTCTGCTACACGTCCCTGACCCTGGTCACCGACCTCGACGCGGGCGCCGAGACGGGCGAGGGCGTCTCGCACGACGAGGTGCTGCGGGTGTTCGCGGCCAATGTGGACCGGCTGCGGGGGGTGCTGTTCGACGCGGTGGCCGGGTTGCCCGGGGAGGGCGAGCGGGACTGTCTGTGTGTGAGTGCGCTGGGCGGGATGGATCCGGGGTTCGCTTTGCCGTAGCGGTTCGGTGGCTTGGGCGGGTGCCGGGCCGGGCCGGGGTTGAGGGGCAGGGGGCCAGGGGGCCAGGG